>NZ_JBDPLX010000018.1:0-152581 GCF_039871815.1 Micromonospora sp. B9E7 | reverse complement strand
CACCCACCCCCGGCCCCGGCCCCGGCCCCGATCCCGGGTGGGCGGGCAGGTGGGTCAGGGGGTTTTGAGGAGGGGGCGGAGGGCCGCCACGATGGGGGCGTCGGCGGGGAGCCAGGTGACCGAGTCCAACTCGTCGGCGGCCAGCCACCGCAGCGCCTCGTGTTCCAACGCCTGCGGTTCGTCGCCGTCGAGCAGGCGGGCGGCGTACACCTTGAGCACCGAACGGCCGTGAGCCATCCGGACGTCCCGCCCGACCCGATCGCTGATCTCGACGCGTACGGCCAGCTCCTCGGCGCACTCCCGGATCAGCGCGTCGACCTCGGCCTCTCCCGGCTCGACCTTGCCGCCCGGAAACTCCCACATTCCCGCCACCTCGGGCGGAGCGGAGCGCGCGCAGGCGAGCACCCGCCCGTCCCGGATTATCGCCGCACCGACGATCACCTTCAGGTCCCGTCGTTCGGCCTGCCCGCCACCATTCGCCCGTTCGGTCCGCACGGGCGTCCAGGGTGCCAGATCAATCGGCGGTTTGGGTACCGTAACCGTCCGCTAGGCCAATAGAACACGGAAGTGTGGGCGTGGACACCCCTTCCGCGCGGCGAGAGACTAGGAGACACCGACAAGACACGGGATGGCGACGATTTGGCCACAAGCCGGCAACGGCGCTTGGGGGGTGCGGTGATGCGCGTGCTGTTCAACAGCAGGTCAAAGCACGACTACCTTGCCGACGCGTTGACCTTGCTATCTGGTTGGACACGCGAAGGGGAGCAGATCCGACGGACGCTCGTGATCGACGATACCCAACATGCGGCGCTAACTGAACGAGTCAAGGTCGTCGCGGACGCGCTGCACCTGCGCCCCGAGATCAGCCGACGGTCCGACAGCACCCAGATCCGGGTCGGGCACGGCGACGGCGACCCCCTGACCGAGGGCGAGGTCCTGCTGGCCGCCCGCATCGAGGACGCCTACCGGGCGGTCACCGAGTCCTGACGTCCGTCTCGGCAGCCACCTCCACGTCCTGCGGGTACCAGCGCAACTCCACCACGTTGCCGTCCGGGTCGCTGACGTAGATCGAGGTCGCCGACCCGCGGGCGCCGAACCGGCTGACCGGCCCGGTCAGCACGGTGAAGACCCCCGACTCGATCACCTGCGCCCAGTCCAGTGGTGCCACCACCAGGCAGAAGTGGTCCACGTTCGCGCCCTGAGGCGCACCTCGGACGAGGTCGATGATGCTGCCCGGGCTGATCCGCACCGACGGGAACGGGACGGTGCCGGCGCGCCACTCATCGGCCCGTACCGGTGCCAGCCCGAGCCGGCCGCAGTAGAAGTCCAAGGACCGTTCCACGTCGGCGACGGTCAGCACCAGGTGGTCGAAACCGGTTACCCGCACGGCGCTCACGTCGGTCCGGTAGTCGTCGATGCTCATGTCGCAGCCCTTCGCTCGGTGTTCCCTGCCGCGTTCACGATCCCCGGACGGGGGACGCCGACCAAGACCTGATGCCGCTACGATCGTTGCCCACAGGTCAACGGTGGGAGCGATGTGCTGGAGCGGTACGAGGTCGAGACGTTCCTGACGCTCGCGGACGAACTGCACTTCGGCCGGACCGCCGAGCGGCTGACCGTCAGCACCGGTCGGGTCAGCCACATAGTGAAGAAGCTGGAGCGCCAGATCGGCGCGCCGCTGTTCGCCCGCACCACTCGGGTCGTCCGACTCACCCCGATCGGCCGGCAACTCGCCGACGAGCTGGCCCCCCTGGTCGCCGGCATGGACGAGGCCGTCCGCCGGGCGGTCGACGCCGGCCGAGGCGTCACCGGGACGCTACGGGTGGCGTTCCTCGGCGAGTGGACCGCGCCGGTGCTTCTCCGGGCCGTGGCCCTGTTCGGCGAACGGCATCCGGACTGTCGGGTGGAGGTGCACGAGGCGCAGCTGTCCAACACCCGGTCCGGCCTCCTCGACGGCTCGACGGACGTGTTGATCGCCTCGTACCCGTTCGACGGGATGGCCACCGGCCCGGCGCTGCTCTCCGAGGATCGGGCGCTGGCGGTGGCGGCAGGTCACCCGCTCACCCGCGAACGGTCGGTGTCGTTGGAGGTGCTCGCCGAGCATCCGGTGGTGCAGTACCCGGCGGTCACCTCGGCGGAGTTCAAGCGGGACCGCACCCCGGAGCGCACCCCGGCCGGCCGGCCGGTGCCGAAGGGGCCCGCCGGGAAAACCTTCTCCGAGATGCTGTCCCTGGTCGCGCTGGGCCGGGGCGTACTGCCGGTGGGCGAGCACACGCGGCGCTACTACCCGCGTCCCGACGTGGCGTACGTGCCCATCCACGACGCGCCACCGATCGAACGAGGGCCGGTCTGGCTGCCCAGCAACACCACCACCCGGGTACGCGAGTTCGTCCGCGCCGCGACCGAAGCGACCGCACCGTGAGGCACGGCGAGTTCCAGCATCCCCGCCTGGTCGAGGTCTACGACGCGGAGTGCCGGTGGGGGCCGGACGACGACTTCTTCCAGGCTGTCGTGGGCGAGACTCCGGCGGCCCGGGTGCTCGACCTCGGCTGCGGCACCGGCCGGTTGACGGTTGCCCTCGCCGCCTCCGGTCACACCGTCACCGGCGTCGACCCCGCAGGCGCGTCCCTGGCCGCCGCCCGCGCCCGGCCAGGTGGCGAGCGGGTGACCTGGATCGAGGGCACCTCGGTCCTGCTCCCGAGCGGGATGTTCGACGTGGCGGTGTTGACCAGCCACGTGGCGCAGTTCTTCGTGGACGACGCGGAGTGGGCGCGTACCCTCGCCGACCTGCGCCGTGCCCTGGTGCCCGGCGGCCGGCTGGTGTTCGACGCCCGCGACCCGGCGGACCGTCGGTGGGAGCGGTGGAACCCGGTGGATTCGCAACGGCGGATCACCCTGCCGGACGGCGGCGAGGTCCGCGCGTGGACCACGGTCACCGGGGTACGCGACGGAGTGGTCGACTTCACCCACCACTACCACTTCAGCGACGGCGAGCGGTTGGTCAGCTCGGCGACCCTGCGCTTCCGCACCGAGGCGGAGCTGCGGGACTCCCTGACCAGGGCAGACTTCGCAGTGGACCGCCTCTACGGCGGGTGGCGTCACGAACCCGTCGGCCACGGCGAGGGCGAGTTGGTGGTCGTCGCCCGTGCCGGCACGCTGGCACGGGTTTTCTAGCCTGGATCCCATGGCGAACATCGCGTACGACCGCAAAGAGCAGGTCCAGCAGATCGAGAGTGGCCTCCTCGACGGTGAGCAGATCATCGCCGTCTACGACGCCGTCGGCACGGGCACCGGGTTCATCGGGCTGACCGACCGCCGCGTGATCATCCAGGACCGCTCCTTCGTCGGGAAGCGGTTCGCGATCACCAGCATCCCGTACTCGAAGATCACCAGCGTGAGCGTGGTCAGCAACAAGTCCTGGGGTGGTTCGTTCTTCTCCACCGGGTCGATTGCGATCCACGTCGGCACGCACACCTACGAGGTGGAGTTCCGTGGTGCGCAGAAGAGCCACCACGTGCACAACGTGATCCTGCACCACATCTCCTGACCTCGCGTACCGCTGCGGGCCCGGCCGGCGTAATTGCCTTGCCGGGCCCGCGGCGTCTCTGGTGTCCTCGGTCGACAGCCTCGCGAAGGGAGCAGCGCCATGCCCGCTACGACGAAGTGCCTCCGACCCGACGTCAATCGCACCGAGGAATCGAGACTTCGTGAGCAGATCCTTTCCCCCGACCACGGCGCCGCTGCGCGCCACTGACCGCACCCCCGGAGGCCGCTGATGTCGGTCTTCGACGATCCCGGCCTCTTCGGCCGGCTGTGGGCCGCCGACTACGACGGCCCGGGCAACCCCGACCCGATGCCTGCGGTGGACTTCCTGGCCGAACTGGCCGACGGTGGTCCGGTTCTCGAACTGGCGATCGGCACCGGCCGGGTCGCGCTTCCACTGGCCGAGCGCGGTCTCACCGTGCACGGCGTCGAGGCGTCCGAGGAGATGGTGGCGCAGTTGCGGGCCAAGCCCGGCGGCGACCAGATCCCGGTGGTCGTCGCCGACATGGCGGACGTGCCGGTGCCGGGTGAGTTCCGGCTCGCGTACCTGGTCTTCAACACGCTGTTCAACCTGGTCGACGCCGAGCGGCAGGCGGACTGCTTCCGCAACGTCGCCCGGGTGTTGTCGCCCGGCGGCGCGTTCGTCATCGAGACGTTCGTGCCCGACCCGCGTAGCTTCGACTCCGACGAGCAGGTCCAGGTGTGGGCCGTGGCCGAGGACTCCGCGACGATCCGGCTGCACAAGTACGACCGGCCGGCGCAGCGGTTCATCCGGCAGACCATCACGTTCGACGGCGACGGTGTGCACCTGAAGCCGTTCGCCATGCGGTACGCCTGGCCGCACCAGATCGACGCGATGGCACAGCAGGCAGGGCTCCGGCTCACCGAGCGGTACGCCGACTGGCACCGACGACCGTTCCACGCCGACAGCCCGTCGCACATCTCCGTCTACCGGGCGGAGTAGCGGTTTGATCGGCTCGGGTTCCGGAGAAGTCGGGGTGACATCGCCACGACGTCAAGGAACCCGAGCCGATCTCCCGCCGCCCGAGAGTGAGATGCCACCATAGGTTTCAGCCTTCCGCGCTCGGCTGATTCTGCCCTCGGCAGTCTTACTTGATCCGCCGGCCCACACCGGGGTGAGCTGGCAGCATGCCATCGCACGCCGTGCGTTTCCCGCGCTCCTCGCCGTACTGGCCGGTGGTCAGTCACCCTCAGCTGCGGCGCGTCCTGCCCGGGCTTGCCGTCTCCGCGTTGGGCGACGGCCTGGCCGTGGTCGCGGTCACCTGGCTCGCCATCGAGCTCGCCCCGCACGACCAACGGGGCACCTGGATCGCGCTGGCCATGGCGGCGTACACGCTGCCCAGCGCGGCCGGGACTGTCGTCTTCGGCCGGCTGTTAGGTGGGCGTAGTGGCGCCCAACTCGCCGGGTGGGACGCCATCCTGCGGGCCAGCGCGCTCGCGGCGATCCCCCTCGCGCACCTCACCGGTGTGCTCACCATCTGGCTGTACGTCTTCCTGCTCGCCGCGTCCGCATTGCTGCACTCGTGGGGTTCCGCCGGGCGTTTCACACTGATCGCCGAGTTGCTGCCGCAGCGACACCACCTGCCGGCCAACGCCGTGCTCGCCAGCATCGCCGGGTTCGCCACCATCGTCGGTCCACCACTGGCGGGCCTCCTGATCGCCTGGGTTGGGCCGGTATGGGTCATCGCCATCGACGCCGCCACCTTCGCCGCGCTGGCCCTCACGTACCGTCTCGCCCTTCCTAGCCGCAAGAGCGACCACCGGCGTGAGCGCGGCGCCTCGCGGACCG
Source organism: Micromonospora sp. B9E7 (assembly GCF_039871815.1). Lineage (NCBI taxonomy): Bacteria > Bacillati > Actinomycetota > Actinomycetes > Micromonosporales > Micromonosporaceae > Micromonospora > Micromonospora sp. B9E7. The sequence continues at coordinate 147,228 of NZ_JBDPLX010000018.1, read as the reverse complement.
CAGGCTTCGCCGTCATCCGCCGCAACCCCGCGCTGCTGGGCCTGCTGGTGCTGAGCCTCTGGTTCTTCTTCCTCTTCGGGCCGGTGTACGTGGCCATGCCGATCTACATCACCGACGACCTGCACGCCTCCGCGACGCTGCTCGGCGCCTACTACACCGCGTTCGGCGTCGGCGGTCTGGTCGGCGGTGTGGTCGCCGGCCATCTACGTCGCTGGCCGCTGCGCGCCACCACCATCAGCATCGTCGTCGGGTTCGGCGTCGCCATGCTGCCGCTCGGCCTGGGAGCACCTGTCAGCCTGTCGCTGCCCGCCTTCGCCCTGGCAGGCCTGATCTGGGCACCGTACATGTCCACGTCCATGGCGCTGTTCCAGCGCAGCACGTCCGTCACGCAGCTACCGGCGGTGCTCGCCGCGAACGGTGCCATCCTCGTGCTGGCGGTGCCGCTGGGCACCATGCTCGGCGGGCCACTGGTGGGTGCCGTCGGCGCACGCCCGACGCTGCTGCTGTGCGCCATGGCGATCGTGGCCCTCGGCCTGATCGCCGGGGCAATCGCGATCTCCAGGCGGAGCTCGCGACTGCCCGGCGATGCAGCCGTCACCGAGGTCAGTGCCAGTCGCTGATCCGGACGTCGTCCGGGGCCGGTCGGCCGTGGCCGGTCTCCACCTGCTCCTTGAGGCTCATCAGGAACAGCGCCCACTTGGTGCTGCAGTGGTGCATGAACTCGACCGGCTCGCGCCAGCCCTGGTGCGCGAACTGGACGATCGTGTACTCGCCGCGCTGGTCGAGACGCCAGTCGACCTCGGTGCCGACCCACTCCTCGGGGCCGTCGACGACGCGCCACCGCACCCGCCCGGCGGGGTTCAGCTCCAGGACCTCCATGTCGAAGCCGCCGGCATCGCCGAACCGGAAGGCCAACTGTCCACCGACTTCGCTCTTGCCCACCGTGTCGGTGGTCCACCAGGCGGCGAGGCCCTCCGGCGTTGCCACCGCTCGGTAGACGTCGTCGAGCGGAGCGACGACGCCGACCCGGTGCAGGATGTCGACCATTCTCAGTCTCCTTCCTCGTTGGTGCGGGTGCGTTCGACCGCCTCGGCGATCCGCTTGATCCGGCGCAGTCGGGCGTCCCAGGTGGAGCCGACCGCCGACAACTGGGCGACCGCTCGGGCGAGTTGCGCCTCGTCCACCTGGTAGTGACGCTCGCGACCGGCCGGCTCGGCGTTGATCAGCCCAACCCGGTCGAGGACCGCCAGGTGCTTCGAGACGGCCTGGCGGGTGACGGGTAGCCGCCTACTCAACGAGGTGGCCGTGCCAGGCCCGCCAGAGAGAAGAAGATCGATCATCGTACGTCGGATCGGGTCGCCGATCGCCGACCACAACTCGTCGTCGACCACCGCGTTCACGAGGTCGCGACCAGCCGCGCGACGTACCCGCCCAGCCGGGGCATGTAGTGGTCCCAGCCGTTCTCATGGTCGCGGTACTGCTCTTCCAGGACCGCAACCTCCCAACCCAGTTCGCGGAATCCGGTCTCGGTCATCCGGACCAGCGTTCCCGCGCCACTGGGTACCAGGTCGAAGGTGACGAGCAGCGCCTGCCCGCTCCGGTCCGGCTCGGTGAAGCACCACCGGAAGGAGAACCGCTTCGGCGGGTCGACCTCGACGACGGCGAACGCGACGGTCTTCGTCTCGCCGGTGTCGGCGTCGCGCCAGACCAGCTCGCCGGGCGCACCTGCGACGGACTCGAACCGCGCGTCGTCGGGCCACCACTCCCGCATGTGCTCGGGCTGGCTGACCACCTCGAAGACCACCTCGGGTGACGCTTCGACGTGGATGTCGCGCTCGATCGTTCCCTGTTCCATACCCTCACCCTTTCGCAACCTTTGGTTGCACCTAACCTACGACGACAACTCCTCGATGCGCAACCTTTTGTTGCATGTCGCGGGCTTGTCGTACCCGGGTCGGACAATGCCGAGCATGTCTGAGACAACTCCGCACCAGCACCACGCCATCGACTACGTCGAGTTGACGGTGACCGACCTCGCCGAGGCCAAGCGCTTCTACGCCGAGGCGTTCGGCTGGCAGTTCAACGACTACGGACCTGGGTACGCCGGCATCCGCAGCCCGCAGGGCGACTCCGAGGTGGGCGGTCTGCGCCTGGACGAGGCGGTGCGGGCCGGCGGCCCACTGGTGCTGCTCTTCTCGGCCGACCTCGACCGGTCGGTGCAGGCGGTCAAGGACGCCGGCGGTCAGGTCGTCGACGGGCCGTACGGGTTCCCCGGTGGCCGGCGGTTCCACTTCACCGACCCCAGCGGCAACGAGCTGGGCGTCTGGGCCGAGCAGTAGCCCGCCTGTGAGCCTCGTGCAGGGTGCCCAGCCGGCTTGACCGGCCACCATACGATCCGCCCATGCGTCGTGCGGACATAGACGGAGTTACGGTCCTCCAGCACAATCTGCCCGGTGTGCTGGGCGCATCGCTGACGTTCGGCTGCGGCACCCGCGACGAGGAGCTGGATTCTGTCGGCCTGAATCATCTGATGCAGCACCTGCTGGAACGGGCCGACCCTTACGTAGCGGACAAGTACGCCAACGACACCTGGGTGAACGAAACCTCGTTCGCCGCCGCCGGCACACCCGAGCAGATCTCGGAACACTTCACCGCCATCTGCTCGGCTGTCAGCGACCTTCCGCCGGAAGACCTGCCCGACGCTGTCGCTGACGTCGAGGCGGACAGCCGGGACATCTCCAACATCGACGAGGGTGTGCTCGACCCCTGGGGGTCACTGCTCGCACGGCGTTTCGGGCCACGCGGACATGGCCTGGCGCGCTGGCCTGCGGTGGATTACCGACTCTTCACGGCCGACGAGATCAGACAGCATGTGCAGAGGTTCTTCACCAGCGACAACGCCGTCCTCACCACGACCACCGAAGCGCCTCTGTCGATGCGACTCCGATTGCCTGCCGGGCAACGCACCACCCACGACACACACCTCGGGAACCACCAGTCGGGCCCGCTCTGGTACGCCGACGAGGTTCGCGGGGTCGCGTTGGTCGTCGCCGCCGCGCCCAGCGTGGAAGCCCTTCTGCTGATGTGTGCCCTGCAGTTGCGCGTCGGCCGGGCGGCGCGACGGGCCGGGCTCGCCAAGGACGCCGAACTCATGATCGAGGTCGTCGACAGTACGCGGCACGAACTCGGGATCAGGATCAGCCCGAGCAGAGCCAAGCGTCTCGAAGCCGCGTCCGCAGCGGAACTGCTCTGGCGTGAGCTGCGAAGACTGGTGCACGACGGGCTCGACCCGGTGGACCTGGCAGACCTGGAGACGACTCGGAACGCGGCCGTCCCCGCAGCCCTCGTGCCCACGTACGAGGCGCTGGCCTGGATGCGGCCGATCCAAAACCTCGAACCCGCTGCCCACCTGGAGTTGTTCGGCACCACCGAGCACTACCTCACGGATCCAGCCGAGCTGGACAGGCTCACCCCGGCAGGGGCGCGGGACATCATGTCAGGCTGGCTCTCCTCCGCCACGATCGTCGTCCCGTACGGATCGCGACCGGACCTTCCTGGCGTCAGCGATGCCTCCTGCCCCCGCACCAGCTTCGTTCCGGCAGGCGACGTAATCAGGCCGGCACTCAGGAGGCGGTTCGGAAACAAGGGCTCCCTGGTCATCGGCGGCGACGCGGTCTCCACCGTGGACGGTGGCGGCAACGTGCACACCGTCCCGCTGTCTCAGGCGCTCGTGGCCGAGCGCGACGGCGCACTCTGGCTCGCCCACACCGGTCACGGCTGCGTCACCGCCATCTCGGACTTCGCTCACGCGGCTGACAAACTCCGGTCCGCTCTGCCCCCGCGACGGTTCCGCAGAGCGGCAGACACCTGAGCCCAAACGCCAGAACACACACCGTTCGGACAGAGCTGGGCGTGCAGGCGGCCGTCACTGCCGCCGGGCGCGCAGCACGCCGGTCAGCATCGGCAGGGTGAACTCGCCCTCGGCCGTTACCCGCCTGCTCCCGAGGAAGGCGCGGATCCGGCCGAGCGCGGCCTCCCGGTCCGGATCTGGCATCACCAGCATCCCCGCCCGGGTCGTCAGGGTCGCGACGAGAGAGTCGGCGGTACGGCGCTGTCCGTGCGGAAACTCGACCTGCTCCGCCGACCCGAACCGGGCGGCCGGACCGAGCATGTCCGCCGTCGCCGTGCGCCAGCCACTCAACGTGTCACGCGGACCGATGGCCGCGCTCCCGCTGACCCATTCGAGTTCGGCAACCCAGTCGACCCGGTCGTCCATGACGTTCCACAGACCGGCCAGGACGCCGCCGGGTGCGAGGACCCGGGCGATTTCCGCCCCCGCGACGGCCATGTCGAACCAGTGCAGGGCGTTGCCGGCCAGCACGGCATCGACGGACGCGTCCGGCAACGGGATGGCCTCGGCGCTACCCGGCAGGGCACGGACGGTCGGCAGAGCGCGGCGCAACTCGGTGAGCATCGCCGGGTCGGGCTCGACCGAAACGACGTCCGCGCCCGCCGCGATCAGGGTGGCGGACAGCTTGCCGGTGCCGGCGCCCAGGTCGAGCACCCGGTGGCCGGGGGCGACCTCAAGGGCCCATCGCACCGCAGCCTGCGCGTAGTCCGGGCGATGCTCGGCGTAGGCGGCAGCCGCCGCGCCGAACGACGATCGGAGCGGTTGTTCCGTCATCCGGTCAAGCTACCCCCGGTTACTCGACATCGACTGGGACCATGACCACCGTGAAGATCGTGCAGCGCTGGTGGCGCTTGCGCTACCCCGCCTACCTGCTCGGCATCGTGGCCGGGATGGCCATGATGTGGCTGCCCGTCAAGACCTTCAACGACAACGACGCCTGGGAGGACCGACTCCGGGCTGACGGCGTGCCAGTCCAGGCAGTCATCCACGAGACCGTGCACAAGAGACGCAACAGCAACACGATGCATATGCGTTATCAGGTCGCAGGGGCCCCGCGTCAGGCCGAGGTCGGCTGCTGGGAGGCCTGCCTCCCAGCCGACACCGAGGTGCGGATCTGGGTCAACCCCGACGATCCACATGATTTCGTGACCGAGTTCGGGACGTTGAGCGGGAATCGCGGCCGACTGCAGGGCGTGATCGGTGCGGCGGGTCTGATCCTGTCCGGCACGATGCTGGCCGCCGTGGTCGGCCGCTTCGTCGGACGACGACGAGCCCGCCGACATCGCGACTGGCAGCGGCAACAGCGAGAACAGCGCCGCCGACAGTTCCTGAACGCCAGGGGCGGGACGAAGCGCAAACCGAGCCACCGCTGATCGCGCCGTCGCCCGCCCCGGACAAAGGCTCGACGGCGCTGTCCTCGGACTACACGCAGACCCAGCAGTACAGCCGGTGACCCCGATCGCTCGCATGGCGTGCGAGCAGAGACAGTTCACCCAGGAATCCGGCTATCAGGTCCGGGTCACCCTGGCCCCAGAACTCCTCCGTCTGCGACCACGAGACGGCCACCGCAGACAAACGCCCGGATGTGCACTCGACGAGTGCCTGCTGCAACTCGTCAGTGAGCGACAGCACCAGCCGCTCGCCCTGGTCTCGGACCGCTACGTCCATCGCCCACCGTGGGCGAGCATAGATGGCGTCGATGCCGACGCCGGTGAGCAGGTCCTCCAGGGTTCCCATCTGCACCATCGGGTCGACGCCCTTGACGGCCAGCACCGGCAGACCGTGCTCGGAGAATCGGACGCGCGGTCGCCTGAGGCGATCCATCGCCGCACGATCGCCGGCACGGATCGCCGCCCGCAGCTCGGGTGACACGGGCTCGACCCCGCCCGGGCCGCCCTCGACGTCGATCGTCGCGGCAGCGTCCTCGTCCGACCCGGCAGCGAAGTATTCGTAGAGGTTTCCCACTCGGGAATCCTCCCCCACCCGCGACGATCGGCCTGCCAGCAGAAGCCGCTCAGGCAGCTGCTGGCGGTCACGCGCAGTCTCCACCTACTACCTGTCGAGGCAACGACTCAGCCGCTTGACCTCGGGAACAGGCCGGATTCAGACGTTGAAGCGGAACTCCACGACGTCGCCGTCCTGCATGACGTACTCCTTACCCTCGATGCGGACCTTGCCCGCCGCCTTGGCCGCCGCCATCGAACCGTGCTCGACCAGGTCGTCGTAGGAGACTACCTCGGCCTTGATGAAGCCGCGCTGGAAGTCGCTGTGGATGACACCCGCGGCCTCCGGCGCGGTGGCGCCGACCGGGACGGTCCAGGCGCGCGCTTCCTTGGGGCCGGCGGTGAGGTACGTCTGGAGGCCGAGGGTACGGAAGCCGACCCGGACGAGCTGGTTGAGGCCGGGCTCGTTCTGCCCGATCGACTCCAGCAGCTCGCGGGCCTCCTCTTCGGGCAGGTCCACCAGCTCAGATTCGATCTTGGCGTCCATGAAGACGGCCTCGGCGGGGGCGACCAGGGCACGCAGTTCGTCGAGGAACGCCTCGTTGGCCAGCTCGGCCTCGTCGACGTTGAACACGTACAGGAAGGGCTTGGTGGTGAGCAGGTGCAGCTCGCGCAGGTGCTCCAGCTCGATCTTGGCGGCAGCGGCCCCGGAATAGAGGGTGGTGCCGCCGTCGAGCACCTCGATGGCGGCCTTCGCGGCGGCGACCGCGGCGGCCCGGTCCTTGCGGAGCTTGGCTTCCTTCTCCAGCCGGGGCAGCGCCTTGTCCAGGGTCTGCAGGTCGGCGAGGATCAGCTCGGTGTTGATCGTCTCGATGTCGTCGGCCGGGGAGATCTTGCCGTCGACGTGCACCACGTTCGGGTCGGAGAAGGCCCGGACCACCTGGCAGATCGCCGAGGCGTCCCGAATGTTCGCCAGGAAGGCGTTGCCCCGGCCCTGTCCCTTCGACGCGCCGCGAACCAGGCCGGCGATGTCGACGAACGACACCGGGGCCGGCAGCACCTTCTGCGAGGAGAAGATCTCGGCCAGCTTGCCCAGCCGTTCGTCAGGAAGCCCGACCACGCCGACGTTGGGCTCGATGGTGGCGAACGGGTAGTTCGCCGCCAGCACGTCGTTCTTGGTCAACGCGTTGAAAAGCGTGCTCTTGCCGACGTTGGGCAGGCCGACGATGCCGATGGAGAGACTCACGACCAGCCAGCTTACGCGGGTGCCGGTTGGGCCGGCCGAGGCGGCTCCGATCCGACCGGAAACGACGGCCGGCAGAGCCGTCGACGCTCAGCCGAGCAGGCGTGGGGCGATGACCGCCTCCCGGACGCTGCCGTCCACGCCGCGGCTGACCTCGTACGCCGAGACGCCCTCGCGGTCCGCGACTGCCTCGACCAGCCGGGTGCCCCGGTAGACCAGGCCGGCCCCGTCGTCGGTGCAGTGGCTGGTCGGCAGCGTCTCGTCACCGACCAGTTCGTGCATGAGTGGACGGCGTTGGCCCTCGCTGTCGTAGTGCACCCCGTTGCCGTACGGCAGCCAGCCCAGGCCCTCGGTGAAGCCGCGCAGCCGGGGACCGAAGCTGTCGGTGGCGCCGCCGACGTGCCAGCAGATCGAGCCGGCGGAGACGCCGGCCAGCACCACGCCGGCCTGCCAGCACTCGTGCAGGATCTCGTCGAGCCCGTGCACCCGCCAGACGGCGACCAGGTTGGCCACGCTGCCGCCGCCGACCCAGAGCACGTCCTGGGCGAGCAGGTGGGCGCGGACGTCCTCGACGTTCGGCATGGGGAACAGGGCGAGGTGCGACAGCCGGAACCGGGTGTCGGCGAACGCGCCGTAGACAGCGGTCAGCGAGGTGGGCTGGTCGCCGACGGCCTGCCCGAGGTAGCAGACCCGCGGTTGCGGACCCGCCTCGGCCAGCTCGGCCGCCAGCTCGAAGACCGGGCTGGGGCGCATGTCGTAGGGCCCTCGGTCACCCCGGGAGAAGCCCATGCTGGTGGCGATGATGGTCGGCTCGCTGGCGGGCATCGGGGCGTCCTTCCGTCGGGGTGGCGCGGTGTCCATCCTGCCTCAGTCGGCACACCCTGCGGGCCGTGACCGCGCCAATTGTGATCATGAGGCTTGACAGTCACCGGGACCCCTCCGGCCGGCGCTGGCGAGGCACCTCGACCTCGGGCCAGCAGGCGAGGGCCGGCTGGTCCGCCAGGGGCAGTTGCTCTGCGGCGGCACGGGGCAGGGTGAACCGGTCGGCGGCGGCCGGGCCCGCCGAGAACGACTCGCGCAGCATCCACCGCACCTCGTCGGCCATCCAGCCCAACCCGGGCCGGGCGGCGATCTCGCGAACCAGCCGCCGGCCGACACGGGTGTCGTCGTCGTAGAAGCGCATGCACCAGTGGTGTGTCCACATCCCGAGCGCCCGCAGGCCCGCATCGTCGAGTGAACCGGCCAACCGGCCGCAGGCGGTGTCGGAGAAGACCTGGTCGGGGTCGCCCGCCCGGTCCCGTTCGATGGCGCCCACGGCGGCCGGCGCGACGGCCCGCATCCGTCGGTAGAAGGACTGCGCCACAGCGCGGGGCAACGGTGGAAACGCACCCGATGTCGACGCCGCCGCCCAGCCCGCCACGCTCGCCATCCGCCGCACCCCTTCTTGAGTTGGTGGCCGGACGGTACCCGTCACGACCGACACTTCCGGGCCGGAAAAAGCCCTCGGATCGTGGATAGCGACGATGACCTGGGGCGTCTGTAGGTGTGACAACGAAACGGGGGTGGTGAGTGGACGAGGACGACCGCGCGCGGTTGGCCGAGTTCGTCGGCAGCCGGACTCCGGCGCTGATGCGGGTCGCGTACCTGTTGACCGGGGACCGCAGCGCCGCCGAGGACCTGTTCCAGACCGCGTTGGCGCGGACCATCCCGAAGTGGGGAACCATCCGACACGCCGATCCCGAGGGATACCTGCGCGTGGTGATGTACCGCGAGCAGATCAGCTGGTGGCGGCGACTGCGCCGATGGCGGGAGACGCCGCTCAACCCGGCCGACGAACCGGTCGGCGCCGACCCGAGCGGCGGCTCCGACGTGCGGTTGGCGATGCGGGCCGCACTTCGTCACCTACCACCGGCACAGCGGGCGGTGGTGGTCCTGCGCTACTACGAGGACCTACCCGAAGCCCGGGTGGCCGAGCTCCTGGGCTGCTCGGTGGGCACCGTACGCAGCCGAACCCACCGGGCGGTCAAACGGCTGCGCGACCTGCTGCCGGAGATCGAAATGCTGGAGGTACGGCAGTGACCGATCCCTTCGAGCGCCTCATCCGCTCCACCCTCACCGACCTGGCCGAGGAGGCACCGATCGTGCATGACCAGTTGAATCGAGCGGAACGGCGGGTACGCAACCGTCGCCGTGCCACGGTGACGATGGGGGCGGTGGGCGCCCTCGCGGCGATCCTGGTCGCCACGCCGTTCGCCCTCGCCGCGACCGGCTCGGACGCGCCTCCCCCGGCCGTGCCCAGCCCGGCCGGCCCCGCGCCCGTGCCCAGCCCGCCGGTGCCCACCCCGTCCGCGCCCACCGTGGTGCCGACGCCGAGCCCCGGCGGCGCGAAGGCGGACCCGTTCAAGATGCCGGGCACGCCCGGCGTACCGGGCCAGCCGACGGTCAAGCCGAGCCCGTCGAGCCTGTCCGGCAGGCCAGGCGCACCGGGCGACCCGTTTGTCGTACCAACCCCGTCGCCTCCGCCGGGCCCGCCCGGTGTGCCGGGTCGGCCGACGGGCACGCCGATCCCGTCGCGTTGAGCAGAACCGGTCAGGTCGGTGGTTCTTCCGCCCCGGCCTGACCGGTCAGCCCAGGAGATTCCGGTCACCTTCGCGCGGCGCTCCCCGTACGGGGAGCCACGAACGGGACGTACCGGTCCACGGGATTTGTCGAGGCCCGGTGCGCCCGCTCATTCTTGGGCCATGACCGATCCCGGACACCCGAGGTGCGAGCTGCGGGGGCGACGATGAGCACCGCGATGGCCCGGGTGCCCGACTCCCTCCGGGGACAGATCGTCACACCCGGGGACCGCCGGTACGCGCAACTGCGCTCGACGTACACCACGTCGGCCTCGCCGGCCGCCGTCCTGCTGCCGAAGACCACCGCGCAGGTGGTCGACGCGCTCCGATTCGCCCGGGAGCAGCGGCTGCCCATCGCCGTCCGCAGCGGCGGGCACGGCTTCTCCGGCGCCTCCTCCAACAACGGCGGCGTGGTCATCGACCTGTCCATGCTCAACCGGGTGCAGGTGCTCGACGAGCGGGCCGGGCTGGTCCGGGTCGAGGCCGGCGCCCGCTGGGCGAACGTGGCGAAGACACTGGCCCCGTACGGCCTGGTGATCAGCTCGGGTGACCACGGCGGTGTCGGCGTCGGCGGCCTGGCCACCGGCGGAGGTATCGGCTGGCTGGTCCGCGCCCACGGTCTCACCGTCGACCGCGTCCGCGCGGTCGAGGTGGTCCTCGCGGACGGGACGCTGGTACGCGCGGACGCCGATCACGAGCCGGAGCTGTTCTGGCTGGTCCGCGGCGCGGGAGCGGGCGCGGGGATCGTGGTGGCCTTCGAGATCGAGGCCGCCGAGCAGCGCAACGTCGGCGTGGCGCAGGTCGTCGTCGAGGCGCGTCCGGACGGGCGCACCATCCGGGAGTGGACCAGCTACCTCGCGCAGGCACCACGGGAGTTGTCCGCGGCCGCCGTGGTGTACGCCGAGGGCCGCTCGGCACTCATGTCCATCACCGCCGTGGTGGCCGCCGAGAGCCTGCGCCGGGCCCGACCCGCGGTGGAGCCGCTGCTCGCCATCGGCAGGGTGCTCGAACACCGGACGGACCTGTTGCCCTATCCGACCCTGGTACCGACCGCGCATCTGCACCCGAACGTCGGGCAGCAGCGCGGCACCACCACCAACGGTCTGTTCCGCGGCCTGGACGACGCCGGCGCGCGGGCCGTGATGCGAGCGGTGACCGGGCCGGGGCGGGCGGTGATCCAGCTCCGCTCGTTGGGCGGGGCGATCAACGACGTCGCTTCCGACGCGACCGCGTACCCACATCGCCACCAGGACACGATGGTGGTCGCCTCGGTGTTCCCACCGCAGGGCGCCGGAGCGCTGGACGCCGCCTGGCGGGCCGTCGGCGCCCGCGCCGACGGGGCGTACGTCAACTTCGAGAGCCGGCCGGGCCCTGGCGTGTTCGACCGGATCTACCCGGGCGAGACCGGGGCCCGGGTGCGGCGGCTGTGGAAGCGGTACGACCCGGATGGCGTGTTCCGCCCGGCCCTGCTGACCGGCCAACCCAGCCGATCCGGCCAGTCCACCCGCGCAGGCCAGCCGGCCCGCTCGGGCCAGCCCGGCCGGCCCGGTCACTCCGCCCGGTCCGGCCAGCCGCACCGGCGCCGCCGCTGACCACGTCGGGCGCACGCCAAGGTCCGAATCCCGCCAGCCGTCGGCTGGTCGGGCGGGGCATCATCGGGGACATGGAGATGGACTTCGAGCGGTGTTACCGGGCCGTGGACAGCCGTGACCAGCGGTTCGACGGCTGGTTCTACACCGGCGTGACGTCCACCGGCATCTACTGTCGACCGTCCTGCCCGGCGATCACCCCCAAGCGGCAGAACGTCCGGTTCTTCCCGTCGGCCGCCGCCGCGCAGGGTGCCGGGCTGCGCGCCTGCCGCCGCTGCCGTCCGGACGCCGCGCCCGGCTCACCGCAGTGGGACATCCGCGCGGACGTGGTCGGCCGGGCGATGCGGCTGATCGCCGACGGGGTGGTCGACCGTTCCGGCGTACCGGGCCTGGCCTCCCGCCTCGGCTACACCGAGCGGCACCTGCACCGGATGCTGAGCGCCGAGATGGGCGCGGGTCCGCTCGCGCTGGCCCGGGCCCAGCGGGCGCAGACCGCCCGGATCCTGATCGAGACGACCGACCTCGGGATGGCCGAGATCGCGTTCGCCGCGGGCTTCGGCAGCGTGCGGCAGTTCAACGACACGCTCCGCGAGGTGTACGCGAGCGCACCGTCGGACCTGCGGACGGCCCGTGGCCGCCAGCAGGCAGCGACCGGGGCGGGGACCATCGCGCTGCGGTTGGCGTACCGCCCGCCGTTGCACGCCCGGGCGCTGCTGGACTTCCTCGCGGTGCGGGCGTTACCCGGGGTGGACGAGGTCCGCGATGGGACGTACCGCCGGGGTCTGCGGTTGCCGCACGGCACCGGTGAGGTGGCGCTGACCCCGGCGGACGGGCACGTGGCGGCGACGTTGCGGCTGGCCGACCTGCGCGACCTGGCGCCCGCGGTGGCCCGGTGTCGTCGGCTGCTCGACCTGGACGCGGACCCGACGGCGATCGACGCCACACTCGCGGCGGACCCGGCGCTCGCCCCGGCGGTGGCGGCAGAGCCCGGCATCCGGGTGCCCCGCGCGGTGGACGGCTTCGAGATGGCCGTCCGCGCCATAGTCGGCCAACAGATCTCGGTAACCGCAGCCCAAAAAGCCCTGACCCGCCTCCTGGCCGCCCAGGACCCCGTTGATCATGAGGTTGACGAGGCCGATGGAGATCGAACTCCAGGCCAACCCCATGATCAACGGGGCAAGGCGGGGCGGGGTGGAGCGGCGGGCGCGGGCGGGCTGCGGGGGTTCCTGAGCGCGGAGGAGTTGCTGGGTTTGCCGGACAGCGGGTTCGGGATGCCTTCCGCGCGGCGGGAGACCTTGCGGGGGTTGGCTCGGGCCGTGGTGGACGGGTCGGTCGACCTTGTGGCGGGGGTGGATCGGGAGGAGGCCGTGCGGCGGCTGCTCGCGCTGCCCGGCATCGGCCCGTGGACCGCCAACTACCTGGCCATGCGCGCCCTCGGCGACCCGGACATCCTGCTCAGCACCGACCTCGCGGTCCGGCGCGGTGCCGCCGCGCTCGGCCTGCCCGACACCCAAAAGACCCTCGACGGGTACGCCGAGCGTTGGCGTCCCTGGCGGTCCTACGCCACCATCAGACTCTGGAGAGCGGCATGAGCATCGACAGCACCGTCCTGAACACACCTACCGGCCCGCTGAGCATCCTCGCCGGCCCGGACGGCGACGTACGGGCGGCCGGCTTCACCCCGGACCCGGCGGCACTGCTGCCCCTGGTCCACCCGACCCTGCGGGCACCGCTGCGGCAACGGGCCGACCTCGGCCCGGTCAGCACGGCCGTCCGCTCCTACCTGGACGGTGACCTCGCCGCCATCGACGCGGTGCCGGTCCGTCAACTCACCGGCGGCGAGTTCATGGCACACGCCTGGCAGGTGCTGCGCGAGGTGCCGCCGGGCACCCCGGTCACCTACACCGGGTACGCGGCACTGGCCGGCCGGCCACCGGCGGTGCGAGCCGCCGCAGCGGCCTGCGCCCGCAACGCGGCGGCGCTGTTCGTGCCCTGCCACCGGGTGCTCCGCACCGACGGGTCGCTCGGCGGCTACCGCTGGGGGCTGGAGGTGAAGCAGTGGCTTCTCGGTCATGAGCGACGCTTGACAGCAAGCTGACAGGAGCATCGACACCTGTTAGACGCTACCGTCTGGTAGTGCCTGTGGAGAGCGACGGCGACCCGGCCGCGCGGGCCGCTGCGGGCACCAACCCCGTGCACAACCTCTGGCGGCTGCACCCCTACCTGCGCCCGTACGCTGCCGAGTTCGCCTGGTTGCTCCTCGCCGGGCTCGCCGGCACGGCCGCCGGGATCGCCGTACCGCTGGTCGTGCAGCGGGTGGTGGACGGCCCGGTGGCCCGACACGAACCCGGCGGGCTGCTCCAGCTCGGCGGCCTGGCACTGCTGCTCGGCGTGGTCGAGGCGGTGCTCATCTTCATCCGCCGGTGGGTGCAGTCCTCCTCGGCCGTCGGCATGGAGGCGGCGCTGCGCGCCGACGTCTACGCCCACCTGCAACGGTTGCCGACGAGCTTCCACGACCGTTGGCAGTCCGGCCAGTTGCTCTCCCGGATCACCAGCGACCTGTCGGTGATCCGCCGGTTCCTCTCCTTCGGCGTGTTCTTCCTGGTGCTCAACCTGACCACCTACGTGGTCGTGGTGGTGCTGCTGATCAACCTGCACCCGGTGCTCGGGGTGCTGGTGGCGGCCAGTGCGGTGCCGCTGCTGTTGATCAGCCGCCGGTTCGGGCGGCACTACCACGCCGCGTCCCGGCGGATGCAGGACCAGCAGGGCGACGTGGCGACCCTGGTCGAGGAGACCGCGCAGGGCCTGCGCACCATGAAGGCGTACGGCCGGGGGCCCGAACTCGCTGCCCGCTTCACCGGTTCCGCCCGCAGGCTGCACGACACCGGCGTCGGCAAGGGACGACTACTGGCCGACACCTCAGCGCTGCTCGACCTGGTGCCCAACGTGACCCTGGGCGTGGTGCTGGTGGCCGGGGCTGCCGCCGCCGCGGAGGGCGCACTCACCATCGGTGAGCTGGTCGCGTTCGTCAGCCTCCAACTGATGCTCATCTGGCCGGTGCAGTCCCTGGGTTGGATCATCGCCAACGGTCAGGAGGCCGCCACCGCCGCCGACCGGATCCAGGAGGTGCTGGACACGCCGCCCCGGATCGTGGACTCCCCCGGCGCGCTCACGCTGCCCCGCGACGCGGTCCACGGTCAGCTCCGCTTCGAGGGGGTCGCGTTCAGCTACCCGGGGGCCACCGCACCGGTGCTGTGCGAGATCGACCTGACCATCGAACCGGGCGAGACGCTGGCCCTGGTCGGCGCGACCGGCTCCGGCAAGAGCACGCTGCTGTCCCTGGTGCCCCGGCTGCACGACGTCACCGCCGGCCGGATCACCCTGGACGGGCACGACCTGCGCGAGCTTCGGCTGGCGTCGCTACGCCAGCTGGTCGGGGTGGCGTTCGAGGAGCCCACGCTGTTCTCCATGTCGGTCCGGGAGAACCTCACCCTGGGTCACCCGGACGCCGGCGACCAAGACGTCCGGGCAGCCCTGGCGCTGGCCCAGGCCGACTTCGCGCACGACCTGCCGTGGGGGTTGGCCACCCGGGTGGGTGAGCAGGGGCTGTCCCTCTCCGGCGGGCAACGGCAACGGCTCGCGTTGGCGCGGGCGGTGCTCGGCCGGCCGGCGGTGCTGGTGTTGGACGACCCGTTGTCCGCGCTCGACGTGCACACCGAGGCACTGGTCGAGGCGGCGCTGCGCCGGGTCCTGCGCGACAGCACCGCGCTGCTGGTGGTGCACCGGCCGTCGACGATCGCGTTGGCCGACCGGGTCGCCCTGCTCGAAGACGGGCGGATCACGGCGATCGGGCGGCACTCGGAACTGCTCGCCAGCGTGCCGGCCTACCGGGCGCTGCTCGCCGCCGAGCCACCCGCCGGGCAGCCACCGCCGTCCGGCGCCGCCGGGTCGAGCCCGTCCGCTTCGGACGGCTGGGGGCTGGTGCACTCGTGACCGTGCCGACGCAGGCCGACCCCCCGCCGGAGGAGGAGCCGGAGCTGACCCGTTGGCGCGGAACGGCCACCGACCCGGAGGCCGACCGGAGCCGAGCCGAGGACGCGGCACCCGAGGCGGTGGCCCGACTGCGCGGGCTGAGCCGGGCCCTGCTGGCCGACCTGCTCCGCCCGCACCGGGGACGACTCGCCGCCGCTGTCGGCCTGCTGCTGGCCCAGAACGCCGCCGCGATGGCCGGCCCGTACCTGGTCATGATCGGCATCGACCGGGCCATCACGCCGCTGCGCGCCGGCGATCCGGGCCCACTGATCGCCGTCGCCGGGGCGTTCGCGGTGGCCTCGGTGACCGAGTACGCGGCCCGCCGGGGGTTCCTCACCCTCTCCTCGCGGATCGGCCAGGCCGTCCTGCTGGACCTGCGGCAACGGGTGTTCGGGCACTTCCTGCGGCTGTCAGTCGGCTTCCACGAGCGGTACACCTCCGGCCGGATGGTCTCCCGGCTCACCAGTGACCTGGACTCCATCGCCGAACTGGTCGACGGTGGCATCGACAGCCTGGTGCTGGCCGGGCTGTCGATCCTGTCGGTGGCCGCCATCCTGCTCTGGCTGGACCTCCCGCTGGCCGCCGTGACGCTCTTCGCCTTCCCGTTCCTGTTCTGGCTCTCCCGCTGGTTCGCCCGGTCGTCGGCCAGCGCGTACCGACGGACCCGGGACGCGGTCGCGCTGGTCATCGTGCACTTCGTCGAGTCGATGCGGGGCATCCGGGCGGTGCAGGCGTTCCGCCGCGAACCGCGCAACCAACGGATCTTCGTGGCGCTCGGCGACGACTACCGGCGCACCAGCCTGCACGCGTTCCGACTGATCGCCACGTACTCGCCCGCGATCAAGCTGATCGGCAACGTCACCGTGGCGGTGGTGCTCTGCTACGGCGGTTGGCGGGTGCTCGGCGGGCAGACCGAGATCGGTGTGCTCGCCGCGTTCCTGCTCTACCTGCGCCGCTTCTTCGAGCCGATGCAGGAGCTGAGCCAGTTCTACAACTCGCTGCAATCGGCCACCGCCGCGTTGGAGAAGCTGGCCGGGGTGCTCGACGAACGGCCGGGTGTCGCCGAGCCGGCCCGGCCCACACCTCTGCCGGCCGGGCCCGGACGCGGTGAGTTGACCTTCCGGGCGGTCTCCTTCGGCTACCGGGCCGACACCCCGATCCTCGGCGGGCTGGAGCTGACCGTGCCGGCCGGGCAGACCGTGGCGCTGATCGGGCCGACCGGCGCGGGCAAGTCGACGATCGCCAAGCTGGTCGCCCGGTTCCACGACCCGGACACCGGCACGGTCCGGCTCGACGGGGTGGACCTGCGCCACGTGAGCGACGCCGACCTGCGCCGGGCGGTGGTGCTGGTGACGCAGGAGAACCACCTCTTCAGCGGGACCGTCGCGGAGAACATCCGGTTCGGCCGCCCGAGCGCCGACGACGCCGCGGTCCAGGCCGCCGCGCGGGCGATCGGCGCGCACGACTTCATCGCCG
Organism: Micromonospora sp. B9E7; assembly: GCF_039871815.1. Lineage (NCBI taxonomy): Bacteria > Bacillati > Actinomycetota > Actinomycetes > Micromonosporales > Micromonosporaceae > Micromonospora > Micromonospora sp. B9E7. The sequence continues at coordinate 130,417 of NZ_JBDPLX010000018.1, read as the reverse complement.
CCCTACCCGAGGGGTACGCCACCCAGGTGCACCGACGCGGCGGCCGACTCTCCGCCGGGCAGCGGCAGTTGGTCGCGTTCGCCCGGGCGTTCCTGGCCGACCCGACCGTGCTGATCCTGGACGAGGCGACGTCGTCGCTGGACGTGCCGACCGAGCGGTTGGTCCAGCGGGCACTCGGCACCATCCTGCGCGACCGCACCGCCCTGGTGATCGCGCACCGACTCTCCACCGTGGAGACCGCCGACCGGGTGCTCGTCCTCGACGACGGCCGGGTCGTCGAGGACGGCCCACCCGCCGTGCTGGCAGAGGCCGACGGTCGGTACGCGGCCCTGCACCGCCAGTGGCGCGACTCGCTGATCTAGGTCGGTGCTGCCGGACGGCCGGTGTGTTCGGCGGCAACTCCGTCGCCCCGCAGCCGCGAGGTGCCTACGATCGGGGGATGACCGATACGGCGAGGACGGCCCGCGCCGGCGTTCCCGAGCGTCCGACCCTGGACGGGCTCGAGGAGAGCTGGGCACGCCGCTGGCAGGAGGAGGGCACGTACGCGTTCGACCGCTCGAAGGAGCGCAAGGATGTGTACGCCATCGACACCCCTCCGCCGACCGTATCGGGCGAGTTGCACATGGGGCACGTCTTCTCGTACACCCACACCGACACCGTGGCGCGCTACCAGCGGATGCGCGGCAAGGCCGTCTTCTACCCGATGGGCTGGGACGACAACGGTCTGCCCACCGAGCGGCGCGTGCAGAACGTGTACGGGGTGCGCTGCGATCCGGCGCTGTCGTACGACCCGGTGTGGCGGCCGCCGGCGGCCCCGGTCGACGACGCGGCCCGCCGTGACCCCACCCCGATCTCCCGGCGCAACTTCATCGAGCTGTGCGAACGGCTGACGGTCACCGACGAGCAGGCGTTCGAAGCGCTGTGGCGGCGGCTGGGGCTCTCGGTGGACTGGTCGTTGACGTACACGACGATCGGCCGGATCGCCCGGGCCACCAGCCAGCGGGCCTTCGTGCGCAACCTGCTCCGCGGTGAGGCGTACCAGTCGGAGGCGCCGACGTTGTGGGACGTCGGCTTCGCCACCGCGGTCGCCCAGGCGGAGTTGGAGGACCGGGAGCGCCCCGGCGCGTACCACCGGCTGCGGTTCACCGCGCCCGGCGGGCGTGAGGTACTCATCGACACCACCCGTCCCGAGCTGTTGCCGGCCTGCGTGGCGCTGGTCTGTCACCCCGACGACGAGCGGTACGCCGACCTGGTGGGCGGCACGGCGCGCAGCCCGCTGTTCGACGTCGAGGTGCCGGTGTACGCGCACCCACTCGCCGACCCCGCCAAGGGCACCGGCGTGGCGATGGTCTGCACGTTCGGTGACCTGACCGACGTGACCTGGTGGCGTGAGCTGCGACTGGACGCCCGGGTGGTGATCGGGCGGGACGGGCGGCTGCTGCCCGAGCCGCCGGCCGGGGTGCCGGCCCAGCCGTACGCGGCGCTGGCCGGGCAGACCGTCAACGGCGCCCGCCGGGAGATCGTCGGGATGCTGGCCGACGCGGGTGACCTGATCGGTGAGCCGCGCCCGATCACCCACCCGGTGAAGTTCTACGAACGCGGCGACCGGCCACTGGAGATCGTCTCGACTCGACAGTGGTATCTGCGCAACGGCGGCCGGGATGCCGAGCTGCGGGCGACGCTGCTGGCCCGGGGCGGGGAGCTGCACTGGGTGCCGGCGCACATGAAGCACCGCTACGACAACTGGGTGGGCGGCCTGACCGGTGACTGGCTGGTCAGCCGGCAGCGCTTCTTCGGCGTGCCGGTGCCGGTGTGGTACCGGCTCGACGACACTGGCGAGCCGGACTGGTCCCACCCTCTCACGCCGGACGAGTCCGCGCTGCCGGTTGACCCGTCCAGTGATCCGGCACCCGGCTACGACGAGTCGCAACGCGGTCATCCGGGTGGCTTCATCGGTGACCCGGACGTGCTGGACACCTGGGCCACCTCGTCGTTGACCCCACAGATCGTCGGCGGTTGGGAGACCGACCCGGACCTGTTCGCCCGGATCTTCCCGATGGACCTCCGGCCGCAGGGGCAGGAGATCATCCGGACCTGGCTCTTCGACAGCGTGGTCCGCTCACACTTCGAGCACGGTGTGCTGCCCTGGCGGGACACCGTGCTCTCCGGCTGGATCCTCGACCCGGACCGGAAGAAGATGGCCAAGTCCAAGGGCAACGTGGTCACCCCGCTGGCCCTGCTGGAGCAGCACGGCTCGGACGCGGTGCGCTACTGGGCGGCCAGCGGCAAGCCCGGCATGGACCTGGCCTTCGACCCGGCCCAAATCAAGATCGGCCGGCGGCTGGCCACCAAGCTGCTCAACGCGTCCAAGTTCGCGCTCGGGCTGGGTGCGGCGGACGCGCTGCGCGCCCCGTACGACAACTCCAGCTCGGCGCGTCTGACGCCACGCCGCGACCTGGAGCTGTCGGCCACCGCCGCACTGGACCGGGCCATGCTCGCCGAGCTGGCCACCGTGGTCACCACCGCGAGCACCGCCTTCGACGCGTACGACCACACGGCGGCGTTGCAGGCCACCGAGGCGTTCTTCTGGCGGTTCTGCGACGACTACATCGAGCTGGTCAAGGAACGCGCGTACGGCACCGGCGCGGGGGCCGACTCGGCGCGGGCGGGGCTGGCCTCGGCACTGTCGGTGCAGCTACGACTGTTCGCCCCGTTCCTGCCGTACGTGACCGAGGAGGTCTGGTCGTGGTGGCGGTACGGTTCGGTGCACCGTGCGCCGTGGCCGACCACGTACGAGGTGGCCCGGACGATCGAGGGGTCGGGTGAGCCGGCACTGCTGCGCCTCGCCGGCGACGCGTTGAGCCAGGTGCGACGGGCCAAGTCGGAGCGGAAGCTGTCGATGAAGGCGGAGGTGCCGCTGGCCGAGGCGCTCGGCCCAGCGGCGCTCCTGGAGCAGCTCACCCTGGTCGCCGACGACCTGCGGGCCGCTGGCCGGATCGCCAAACTCGACCTGCTCCCCGACCGCACCCCGGAGCTGGTCATCGCCTGCGCCTTCTGACCCGTGTCCGCCGCCGCCCACCCCCCGGGGCGGCGGCGGACCGGCGTCACCAACCGCGCAGGAAGCGCAGCCCGAGCAGGAACGCGACCACCGCGGGCCCGACCAGCAGGGTGATCGCCTGGAGGCGGTACGGCATCCGGTGCCGGGTCAGCTCACCCGCGTTGCCCAGGACGATGGCCCCGGCCAGCATCAGGAACGCGCCCCACCAGCCGGTCTCCGGGTCGATCAGATCCACCCGTATCAGTTGCAGGGTCAGGCCGAGCAGCGCGCCGGTCAGCGCCAGCAGGGCCACCGCCCGGTGCAGCCCCCGGGCCAGCGGGTGGGCCGCCCGCCAGCCGTAGGTGCCGGCGACCGCCAGGCAGGGCAGCACCACCAGCAGCGGCCAGCCTCGCCCCATCACACCGAACATCAGCAGCGCGCCCACCGCGAACACAATCGTGCCGACGCAGGCGAGCATGTACCCGGCGAAGGCCCGGCCACCTCCCCGGGCCAGCAGCGGCCCGCCGCTGGCCGCGATCAACGCGGCCGGAATCAGGATGAACACGGCCCACCAGTGGAACTGGCCGCTGCCCTGGGCGGCCGTGGCGACCGTGGCGCAGGCCAGCCCGGCGACCGCCAGGCTGGTCAGCCACGGCCGGCTGCTTCGGGAGTACGGCTCAGCCAACGTCCGCTCCGCTTCGACGCTCACACCCGACAGCCTGGCCCGCAGGGGCCCGACCGGTCCATCCGGCCAGCCCTACCGCCGGGCGGGGGCTGGCCGGAACAGCGGCTCGCACCGGTGTCAGCTCGTCTCGCCGGCCACGCTGAACGACCGCAGACGGTCGATGGCCAGCACCGTGAAGCCGACGCTGACCAGCGCGGTCATCACCGACGCCACCGGCACCGACACGCTGGTCTCCAGCAGCCCGGTGGGGGCGAGCCGATCCGCAAGCGCGATCACGTACTGCTGGATGGAGAGCACCTTGGTCCCGCTGACGAAGTTGCCCAGCAGGCCCTCCCAGATGAGCACGTAGACCAGGCCGAGCAGCACCGGCCGTCGGGTGACCAGGCTGAGCGCCAGGAACAACGCCGAGTACGCCAGCGCGCCGAGCGCCGCCGCGACGGCCAACGCCAGTCCGAGGCGTACCGAAGCGGCCAGCACGCCCGCGACGTAGAGCGGCACCGCGACGGTGGCCGCGCTGACCCCGGCGGCCACCGCGAGCTTCGGCAGCACGATCTGCCAGCGCGGCAGCGGCTTGGTCAGGATGTGCACGACGGTGCCGTCGTCGATCTCGGCGCCCAACACGCCCGTGCCGATGATCAGCGCGACCACCGGCAGCACCACGGCCAGCCCGAGGCCGACCAGCACCGGCGGCCCCCACTCGCCCGGGTCCACCCCCAGCGACCGGCAGAGCACGGCCAGCCCGAGCAGCACCAACGGCAACGGAAGCAGCAGCAGGAACCGACGCCGGCCGAACAGCCCGCGTGCGGTGATCCAGGTAATGGTCGACATGTCAGGCCTCCACCAGGTAGGAGAAGACGCTCTCCAGAGACTCGTCGGACGGCACCAACTGGCGCACCCGGATGCCTTGCTTGAGTGCGATCCGGGGCAGCGCCCGGGTGAAGGCGCCGTAGTCACCGGCCCGCACCGTCAGGCCCGTGGGGTCCAACTCGACCCCGCTGACCGACGGCTCGGCGATCAGCGCGACGGCCAGCGCCCTGTCGTTCGTCGACCGCACCGCGAACACGTGCGGGCGGTTGGTCATCAACCGGCGGATGGTCCGGAAGTCGCCGGAGGCCGCCAACCGCCCGGCCACCATCACCTGCACCGTCCCGGAGACCTGCTCGACCTCCTCCAGGATGTGCGAGCTGAACAGGATCGTCCGGCCGGCGTCGCCCAGGCTGTGCAGCAGCTGCATCATGTGCAGCCGCTGGCGCGGGTCCATCCCGTTGAACGGCTCGTCGAGCAGCAGCACCTGCGGGTCGTGCACCATCGCGGCGGCCACCCGGGCCCGCTGCCGCATCCCCTTGGAGTACGTGCCGATCCGGCGGTCCTGCGCCGACTCCAGCTCCACCAGGTCGATCGCCCGCCGGGCCGCCCCCGCCGGGTCGGCCAGCCGGTGCAGCTTCGCGCTGGCCAGCACGAACTCGTACGCGGTGAGGAAGCCCTGCACCGCCTCCCGTTCACTGACCAGCCCCAGCCGCCGGTAGACGTCGGGGTTTCGCCAGGTCGGCTGGTCGTCCAGGGTGACCGCGCCGCGCGACGGGGCGAGGAACCCGGCCATCATGTGCAGCAGCGTGGTCTTACCGGCGCCGTTCGGGCCGAGCAGGCCGGTCACGCCCGGCCCCAGGGCCATGCTGATGTCGTTGACCGCGACCACGTTGCCGTACCACCGGGACACCCCGGTCAGGCTCAGCGTGCTCATCAGGAGGCGACCTTCCGGTAGCGGGCCAGCAGGAGGGCGGTCGCGCCGGCGACCAACAGCACCGCGGCCAGGGCGTAGACCGGGCCGAACCCGCCGATCATCATCTCGCCCGGATCGCCCTCGACCAGCAGGTCACCCAGCGACCAGATGCCCACCCCCTGCACCAGCGTGGAGGGCGAGGCGAGCCCGGCCAGCTCGTTGGCGGCACGCGACGGCAGGATGCTCAGCACCCCGACGATCGGGGTGGTCATCAGGAAGACCGCCACCACCCCACCGGCGGCGAAGGCGCGCTTGCCGGTCAGCGAGGCGACCAGCAGCCCGACCGAGGCGAAGACCACCGCCCACAGCCCGGCGTAGAGCAGCCCGGGCAGCAGGTCGAGCAGCTCGTTCCACACCCCGCGCATGCCCTGCTTGGTGGTGAAGGCGGCACCCAGGAACATCAGCAACTGCGGTCCGCCGAGCAGCAGCCAGAGCGCGGTGACCAGCGCCAGCAGCTTGGCCAGCGCGTAGTCGGCGCGCGGCAGTGGCCGGGAGAAGTACAGCGGCAGCACACCGCTGCGCAGGTCCCGGGAGACCAACTCCGGAGCGACGACCGCGACGAAGAAGATGACAAGCCAGCTCATCGCGTCGGCGAACTGGGCGTACGTGGCGACCGGCTCGCCGATCTGGCTGCGTACCGCGGCCAGGGCCACCGCGACCAGGGAGACGATGCCGACCACCAGCCACGGGAAGATCTTGGCCTTGGCGCTGCGCCCGAACCCGAACGCGGTGCGCAGCCCGTGCAGGTAGAGGGCGCCGAAGACCTGGCGGCGGCCCAGCCTCGGGCCCTGGTAGCGCTGGTAGCCGATGTCGTGGATGACGCCTGTCGGCGCGGGGCGCACGGCGGCTGCGGTCGGCTCAGGCATGGGAGAGCTCCCTCGTCGCGAAGAGTTCGGCCACCCGGTGCCGGCGCTGGTCCAGTCGGTGCAGTGGCAGGTCCAGTTCGGCGACCGCGCCGAGGATCAGGTCGTAGGTGCCGTCGTCGGCGAGTGGTACGAGGAGCAGTCGCCCGTCCCGCGCGACCGGCAGCTTCAACTCGGTCAGCCGGGCGGCGAGTTCCTCGGTGCCCTCGCTCACCTCCACGGCGAGCACATCGGTCGCCGAGGTCATCGCGGAGATGTTGTCGGCGCGCAGCAACCGGCCGCCGTCGATGGCGATCAGGGTGTCGCAGATCCGCTCCACCTCGCCGAGCAGGTGCGAGCAGACCAGCACGGAGATGCCGAACTCGGTGCCGATCCGGTGCACCAGGGCGAGCATGGCGTCGCGGCCGGCCGGGTCCAGGCCGTTGGTCGGCTCGTCGAGCAGCAGCAGGTCGGGGTCGTGCACCAGCGCCTGGGCCAGCTTGACGCGCTGCTTCATGCCGGTCGAATAGCCACCGACCGGACGGTAGCGCTCCTCGTAGAGGCCGACGTGCCGCAGCGCCTCCGACGCCCGCTCGCGGGCGGCGGTGCGGGGCAGGCCGCTCATCCGGCCGAGGTGGGTGACCAGCTCGGCGGCGGACAGGTCCGGCGGAAGGCAGTCGTGCTCGGGCATGTAGCCGACCCGGGCACGGACCTGCGCCGGGTCTGCGGTCGGGTCGATGCCGAGCACCGACACCTGACCACTTGTCGGTGGGATCAGGCCGAGCAGAATCTTGATCAACGTGGATTTGCCGGCGCCGTTCGCGCCCACCAGGCCGATGATCCCGGGCTCGACGGCGACGGTGAGGTCGGCGAGCGCGGTGACCCGACCTCCGTACGTCTTGGTGAGCGACTGGGTCGCGATCAGTGTCACGCTGCCCAGCGTAGGGAGTGGATGCCCGGCGCAGGCACCGCCGCGCCCCCGGCGCTTCCCTGATCCTTGGCGTAGCGGACCCCTAAGGTCCCGCTAGCCGGCTGGTGGGAAAGTTTTCCCCGGTCCTGCGCCCGGCGCGACCCCGTTTCGGAAAAGCCCGCCGGGGGGTGGGACGATTCATCTTCCGTTCAGTGGGCAGCAATCCGTCGGGCGTTCGGCGACGGCGCGAGTCTCGGGCGGGTCGAGGTGGGCGTGCCCACGGTGGACGACTCCGGTTCCGCGACGAGCGGTGGGTGTGGAGCCGGATGCGGTCGGTGGCGGGCTGGCGGATCCGGCGTCGGTCCTACCCGCCGGTGTCGTGGAGTGGCGCTCTCGACCGATCGGCGGTCGGCTGCGAAACTGTGTGCCGGTCAGCGAGTGGGGGGTGTGGATGAGCAACGGTTGGGTGCTGCCCGACGAGGTGCTGCGGGACGCACCGGCGTACACGCCGCGTCCGGGTGAGCTCGCGGATCTTGAGCTGCTGCTGACCGGCGCGTACGCCCCTCTGACCGGTTTCATGACCCGCGCCGACCTGGTCTCGGTGAGCCGACGTGGCCGGCTGGCCGACGGTGAGCCGTGGCAGGTCGCGGTGACGCTCCAGGTGCCGACCTCCCTGGCCGAGAGCTTCGATCCGCGGGACCCGGCCCGCCGGGCGCTGGTGCTGACCGACGGCGAGGGCGCCCCGGCGGCTGCCCTGGACGTGGCGGACGTCTGGCAGGTACGCGACGGCATCGCCGGCGTCGGTGGCCCGGTCCGACGGCTGGGCGACGGTGGCCACGGCCCGTTCCAGCGGCTGCGCCGCAACCCGGAGGAGGTCCGCGCGCTGCTGCCCCCGGGCCGGGTGCTCGGCGTCATCGCCGATCGGCCGCTGCATCGGCCGCAGCTTGCCCAGATCGCCCATGCCGCCCGCACGTTGGCCGCGCACCTGCTGGTGATGATCCCGGTCGGTGAGGGCGGCGTCGGTGGCCTCCCGCCGGAGGCACTGGTGCGCACCATCTTCGCCGCCCGGGACCGGATGCCACCGGCAACCGTTGTCGCGGTGCCCCTGTCGCACCGACGTGAGGAGATCAGTGACGCGCTGCTGCGCGCCCGGGTCTCCGCGTCGTACGGGGTGACCCACCTGCTCTCCACCGGGGAGATGCTCTCCGGCGCCGGGCTGCGGGTGCTGGTGCCGCGCGAACTCGCCTACGACAACCGGGACGGGCAGTGGCGCTGGCGGGAGGACATCCCACCGCGTAACCGCCGGCTCGCCCTGACCCAGCAGGAGATCGACGACCTGCTCGACCGGGGCTTCCCGCTGCCGGAGTGGCACACCCCTCCGGCCGTGGCGAGGGAGCTGGCCCGGGCCCGACCGCCGCGCCGACACCGGGGGCTGGTGGTCTTCATGACCGGCCTCTCCGGTTCGGGCAAGTCGACGATCGCCCGAGGGCTCGCGGACGCCCTGCGCGAGAGCGGCGACCGCACGGTGACCCTGCTCGACGGGGACGTGGTGCGCCGGGAGCTCTCCGCCGGGCTGGGCTTCAGCAAGGCCGACCGGGATCTCAACGTCCGGCGGATCGGTTGGGTGGCCGCCGAGGTCGCCCGGCACCGTGGGGTGGGCATCTGCTGCCCGATCGCGCCGTACGCGGCCGCCCGCGCCACGGCCCGGGAGATGGCTCTGGCCGCCGGGGCGGGTTTCGTCCTGGTGCACGTGGCCACCCCGCTGGAGGTGTGCGAGCGCCGGGACCGCAAGGGCCTGTACGCGCGAGCACGCGCGGGCCTGCTGACCGGGATGACCGGCATCGACGACCCGTACGAGGAGCCGACCGACGCCGACCTGGTGCTCGACACCACCGACATGAGTGTGGCGGACGCGGTGCAGGCGGTGCTCCATCACCTGACCGAGACCGGCTGGGTGGAGTTGAAGATCGCGTCTGCCTGAGGCGTCGCCGTACCCCGTTCCTTCCACCGCTACCCGCTACGCGCTAGTGTTCATTCTTGTTGGAACACGTTTGACCGCGTGAGAGTACGGGGCCCCCGGGAGGCACGGCAATGCTCGCTCAGCAGCGGCAGGCGGCCATCCTGGAGCGGGTCCGGTCGACCGGCGGCGTTCGGGTCAGTGAGCTGGCCACCGAGTTCGGCGTCTCCGACATGACCATCCGACGCGACCTGGAGGCGCTGCACGAGCGCGGCCTGCTGGCCAAGGTGCACGGCGGCGCCACGACAGCCGGACCGAGCTCGACCGACGAGCCGGGCTTCCACGCCAAGTCGGTCCGTCAGTTGCCGGAGAAGGCCGCCATCGCGGACCACGCCGCCCAACTGGTCCGCCCTGGCGCGGCGGTCGCCCTCTCCGCCGGCACCACCACCGCCGAGCTGGCCCGCAGGCTGGTGGACGTGCCCGGCCTGACCGTGGTGACCAACTCGCTGCCGGTGGCCGAGATCCTGCACGCCGGAGGTCGACCGGACCAGACGGTGGTGCTCACCGGGGGCGTACGCACGCCGTCGGACGCGTTGGTCGGCCCACTCGCGGTCGGGGCGGTCCGGTCGCTGCACCTGGACCTGCTCTTCCTGGGCGTGCACGGCATCACCGAGCGGGCCGGCTTCACCACCCCGAACCTCATGGAGGCGGAGACCGACCGGGCGCTCGTGGCCGCGGCGGACCGGTTGGTGGTCCTCGCCGACCACACCAAGTGGGGCACGGTGGGCATCTCCTCGATCGTCGAGCTGGCCGCAGCACACGTACTGGTCAGCGACGACCGGTTGCCCCCACCCGCTCGACGGGTACTCGGCGAACAGGTGGGCGAATTGATCATGGTGAAGGCGACAGGGGCGGGCCGCGCGACGCGCACGCCGACGAGTGAGGAGACGGCGCCGTGAAGCGCACCGCGATCGACCTGGCCGACGGCCGGGAGCTGATCTACTTCGACGAGCGCGACGACGCCGTCCGCGACCAGCCGGACCGCCGCGACCTGCCACCGCCGCCGCCCGCGTCCCAACTGCGCTACGACCCGCTGACCGACGAGTGGGTGGCCGTCGCCGTGCACCGGCAGACCCGCATCTTCCTGCCGCCGGCGAACGAGTGCCCGCTCGACCCGTCGGTGGGCGACCGGCTGACCGAGATCCCCGCGCCCGACTACGACGTGGTGGTCTTCGAGAACCGGTTCCCGTCGCTCAGCGGTCGGGTGGCCGACGAGCCTGGGGAGATCACCCCGTTCACCTCCGTCCGGCCGGGTCTCGGGCGGTGCGAGGTGGTGTGCTTCACCTCGGACCACAACGCCTCCTTCGCCAGCCTGCCGCCGCGCCGGGTCCGCACCGTGCTGGACGCGCTCGCCGACCGCACCGAGGTACTCGGCGAACTGCCCGGCGTGGAGCAGGTCTTCTGCTTCGAGAACCGGGGCGTCGAAATCGGCGTCACGCTGCACCACCCGCACGGGCAGATCTACGCGTACCCCTTCGTGACGCCGCGCACCCGCGCGCTGCTGGCCGCCGCCCGCCGGCACGCCGAACGGACCGGCGGGGGCAACCTGTACGCGGACGTGCTGGCCGCCGAACGTGCCGCCGGTGAGCGGGTGGTCACCGAGAACGAACACTGGACGGCGTTCGTCCCGGCGGCGGCCCGCTGGCCGTTCGAGGTGCACGTCGCACCGCGCCGGGTGGTGCCGGACATCCCGGCGCTCAGCGACAGCGAGCGGGACGCCTTCGGGCCGCTCTACCTGGATCTGCTGCGTCGCTTCGACGGCCTGTTCGACATGCCGATGCCGTACATCTCGGCGTGGCACCAGGCGCCGGTGCGGATCGACCGGGAGTTCGGCCACCTGCACCTGCAGCTGTTCAGCATCCGGCGCGCCAAGGACAAGCTGAAGTATCTGGCGGGCTCCGAGTCCGGGATGGGCGTCTTCATCAACGACATCTCCCCGGAGCGTGCCGCCGAGCTGCTCCGCGCCGCCTGAGCCGCCCTTGTTTCCCGCCTTGCGGTGGGCGGCGGGAAACAGGGCGCGGGGGGCCCGGGACAGGGCCCCCCGCAGGGAAGGGACGGCTGGCTGTGCACGGCACAGCCGGGAAGGCTGGCTGATCGGCGCACGGGTGCCGCGGGTCGACCGTGGTCAACCTTCCTGGACGCGACTGGCATCTCGTCCATCCTGGTCAACGAGGCGCGCCGACGGCGGTGACGCCGATCGGCGCGGCACCGCCAGACACGCCGGAGCCCGCCGGCGAGTGGCCGGCGGGCTCCGATGACGCGGTACGCCTGGATCAGGCGCCGAGCTTACGAGCCAGGTTCTCGTCGAGCGCGTTCATGAACTCGTCGGTGGTCAGCCACGGGGCGTCGCGCGAGATGAGCAGCGCGAGGTCCTTGGTCATCTGGCCGCCCTCGACGGTGTCGACGATGACCTGCTCCAGGGTGTTGGCGAACTCGGTGACCGCCGGGGTGCCGTCCAGCTTGCCCCGGTGGGCCAGGCCACGGGTCCAGGCGTAGATCGACGCGATCGGGTTGGTCGAGGTCTTCTCGCCCTTCTGGTACTGCCGGTAGTGCCGGGTGACCGTGCCGTGCGCGGCCTCGGCCTCGACGGTCCGACCGTCCGGGGAGAGCAGGACCGAGGTCATCAGACCCAGCGAGCCGAAGCCCTGCGCGACGGTGTCGGACTGCACGTCACCGTCGTAGTTCTTGCAGGCCCAGACGTAGCCGCCCTCCCACTTGAGCGCGGCGGCGACCATGTCGTCGATCAGCCGGTGCTCGTAGGTGATGCCGGCGGCGGCGAACTCGTCCTTGAACTCGGTCTCGAACACCTCGGCGAAGATGTCCTTGAACCGGCCGTCGTACGCCTTGAGGATCGTGTTCTTGGTCGACAGGTAGACCGGGTAGTTGCGGTCCAGCCCGTACCGGAACGACGCCCGGGCGAAGTCCCGGATCGACTCGTCGTAGTTGTACATGCCCATGGCGATGCCGCCGCCGGAGAAGTTGGCGACCTCCATCTCCATCGGCGCGCCGCCGTCGGCCGGGGTGTAGGTGATGGTCACCGTGCCTGGGCCGGGGACGACGAAGTCGGTGGCCTTGTACTGGTCACCGTGGGCGTGCCGGCCGATGATGATCGGCTTGGTCCAGCCGGGGACCAGCCGCGGCACGTTGGACATGATGATCGGCTCACGGAAGACGACGCCGCCGAGGATGTTGCGGATGGTGCCGTTCGGCGACCGCCACATCTTCTTCAGGCCGAACTCCTCGACCCGGGCCTCGTCCGGGGTGATGGTCGCGCACTTGACGCCGACGCCGTGCTCCTTGATGGCGTTGGCGGCGTCGATCGTGACCTGGTCGTCGGTCTCGTCACGGTGCTGGATCGACAGGTCGTAGTAGTGCAGGTCGACGTCGAGGTAGGGCAGGATCAGCTGCTCCCGGATCTGCTTCCAGATGATCCGGGTCATCTCGTCGCCGTCGAGTTCTACGACCGGGTTGTTTACCTTGATCTTCGCCATCGGCCGGCGCTCCTCTCGGGGGACACGTGCTCAAGCAGTACGAGCGTACTGCAATTGGGCCGGCGCCCCCCAGCCGGCCTCGACCGGCCGGCGGAAACCGGGCTGCGCGGCGCAGGAACTCCGTGGACCATGACGCGATGCCACTGAGCCGCACCCTCGGGTCTATCACGGTCACCGCCCTCACCGACGGAGAGGGTGCCTTCTTCCAACCCCGGGCGGAGGCGTTTCCGCACGCCACGGCGGCGCACTGGGAGGAGGCCGACCGGCGTGACCCCACCTCGGTCACCGCCGACGGGCAGTGGTGGCTACCGTTCCGCAGCTTCGCGATCCGCACCGGCGACGGACCGGTCACCCTGGTCGACGCGGGGATCGGCCCGGTCGACGCGCCGGCCGCGAGCTGGGCACCGGTGCCTGGCCGGATGCCCGCCGAGCTGGCCGCCGCGGGCATCGACCCGGCCGACGTCGAGACTGTCGTGCTGACCCACCTGCACAGCGACCACATCGGCTGGGCCGTCACCGGCACGCCCGGCAGGCCATACTTCCCGAACGCGAGCTACCTGCTGCAGCGCGCCGAGCTGGACGCGGCGGAGACGCTCAACCCGGGGCTGCCGGCCGGCCTGATCGCGCCGTTGCGTGCCGCCGGCCAGCTCCGCGTGGTCGACGGCGAGACGATCCTCACCCCGGCGGTACGCCTGCTGCCCACTCCCGGCCACACCCCCGGCCACCAGTCGGTGCTCCTGACCTCTGCCGACGAACGGATGCTGCTCACCGGCGACCTGCTGGTGCACGCCGTGCAACTCGTCGACCCCGACCTGGCGTATGCCCACGAGGAAGACCCGGACCTCGCGCGCACCTCCCGGCGGGCCGCGCTCCGCGTCCACTCCCCCAGCATCCTGGCCACCCCACACCTCGGCACCCCCTTCCTCCCCCACCAATCCGCGTAGATCACCCGGCGCGGAACGGGCAAGATCGCGTTCGATCCTGGATGTGGGTGCCCATCGAGTGCGCCGGCGAGCCAAGATCCGCTCAACATCGGCGAAAGTGCTGCCTCCGGAGCCCCCGAGGCAGCAACATCCCCGAAGTTGCGCCCATCCGATGGCGAAGGGCCCGCCGGCTTAGCCGGCGGGCCCTTCGGCTGGTCTGGTTCGGGGAACTACATGCTGGAGATGTCGCCCTGCTTCGCGCGGACGGCCTCGGCCGCCTCCAGGAGGCTGGCGCGCTCGTCGGCGTCCAGGTCGGTCTCGACGACCCGCTTGACGCCCTCGGCGCCGATCTCGGCCTCGACGCCCAGGTAGACGCCGGAGATGCCGTACTCGCCGTCGACCCAGGCGCAGACCGGCATGACCTCGCCGGAGTCCTCGGCGACGGCCTTCGCCATCCGGGCCGCGGCGGCCGACGGGGCGTAGTACGCCGAACCGGTCTTGAGCAGCGCGACCACCTCGGCGCCACCGTTGCGGGTCTTGACGACCAGTTCCTCGATCTGCTCCGCCGGCATCGCGTCACGCAGCGGCTTGCCGTTGACGGTGCTCTTCGACGGCACCGGGACCATGGTGTCGCCGTGCGAGCCCAGGGTCAGCGTGCGCACCGACGCCACCGGCACGTTCAGCGCCTCGGCGACGAAGTTGCTGAACCGGGCGGTGTCGAGCATGCCGGCCTGGCCGAGCACCCGGTTCTTCGGGAACTGGGTGGCGAGCTGCGCCAGCGCGGTCATCTCGTCCAGCGGGTTGGAGACGACGATGACGACGGCGTTCGGGGCGTACTTGGCTACGTTCTCGGCGACCTGACGAACGATCTTGGCGTTGGTCTCCAGCAGGTCCATCCGGCTCATGCCGGGCTTGCGCGGCAGACCAGCGGTGATCACGACGACGTCGGAGCCCTCGATGCTCTCGTAGCCCTCACCGTTGGGGCCGGTGGTCACGCCGACCACCTTGGTCTCGAAGCCCTCGATGGCCCGGGACTGGTTGAGGTCGAGCGCGAGGCCCGCGGGCTTGCCCTCCACGATGTCGGTGATCACTACGGTGTCGAAGACGTCGTACTCGGCCAGGCGCTGTGCGGTGGTAGAGCCGTAGAAGCCAGCCCCGACGACAGTGACCTTCTTACCCATGGTCGTCCCACTCCCTGATACCAGTCGGTTTTCCGGACCGTATCAGTCATCCTGGCACCGATCAGGCCAGGGGCGGCGGGCATCGCCGGGATGGGGCGAACGTCACCGGCGTCACCGGCGCGCGGTTCAACCGCGCTCCGCGCGCTCCACCACGTTGGTGAGCAGCATGGCCCGGGTCATCGGCCCGACACCGCCGGGCATGGGGACCAGCGCGCCGGCCGTCTCGGCCACCTCCGGGTCCACGTCGCCGGTGTAGCGGCCCTTGCCGTCCGCCCCGATCACCCGCGTGATGCCGACGTCCACCACGACCGCGCCTGGGTTGATCATGTCGGAGGTGAGCAGTCCCGGTACGCCGGCCGCGACGATGACGATGTCGGCGGCGCGGGTGTGCGAGGCGAGGTCGAGGGTGCCGGTGTGGCACAGGGTGACCGTGGCGTTCTCGGAGCGCCGGGTGAGCAGCAGGCCGAGCGGTCGGCCGACGGTGTTGCCCCGGCCGACGACAGCGACGGTGGCACCGCGCAGCGCCACGTCGTGGCGGCGGAGCAGTTCGACGATGCCGCGCGGGGTGCAGGGCAGCGGGCCGTCGTAGCCGAGGACGAGCCGGCCCAGGTTGACCGGGTGCAGGCCGTCGGCGTCCTTGTCCGGGTCGATCAGCTCCAGCACGCGCTGGGTGTCGAGGTGGGCGGGCAGCGGCAGCTGGACGATGTAGCCGTGGCACGCCGGGTCGGCGTTCAGCTCGGCCACCACGTCGTCGACCTGCTGCTGGGTGGCGTCGGCCGGCAACTCCCGGCGGATCGAGGCGATGCCCACCTCGGCGCAGTCGCGGTGCTTGCCGTTGACGTACGCCTGACTGCCCGGGTCCGCCCCGACCAGGACCGTGCCCAACCCGGGGGTGATGCCGCGTTCCGCGAGTGCCTTCACCCGAATTCGCAGCTCGTCCTTGATCTCAGCCGCGGTTGCCTTGCCGTCCAGAAGCGTCGCCGTCACGACCAGATCGTCTCACGACCGCCGCCCGCGGTTCCGACGACCTCGGTCGGGCGACCCGTTGTCGACTTGATCAGCACCATCAAACGTCACCATCAGTGACGTGTTACTAGTCACTCTGAGTCACTTATTGTTCATTCGGTCACCATCGAACCAGACAGAACGATCGCGACTGGCAGAGACCAGATGGGCACCCCAACGGGTCCCAGCTCGATCCAAACGGCCGTAACAGAGCCCGAAAACAACAACGTATTCGCAGGCAGATGACGTTTCGCACGATTTGGGGTAGCAGACCGACAGCCGGTCGACAAGGAGCTCGACTCCAGACCGTTACCCACCCGCAACCGCGTCGTTGTCGAAGCCTCGCCGCCGACCTACCGTTACCGCTTGTTGCGCAGCGTAAACCCAGCGTCGGGCCTGACTGCGCAGCGTGAGGAGATGAGGAGGCTCAATGCGAGTTCGTAGACTCGCCGCCTGGACCGCCCTCCCGCTCGCGGTGACGCTGGGCCTCGCGGCCTGCGGCAGCGGCGGAGACGGTGGATCCGGCGGCAGCGACAGTTCGGCGGTCAGCATCCAGATCGGCGAACCGAAGCACCTGGTTCCCACCAACACCACCGAGACGTCGGGCGCGCAGGTGCTCACCGGCCTGTTCAGCCCGCTCGTCGACTACGACGCCCAGAACAAGCCGTACGAGGTCGCCGCACAGTCGATCACCTCGTCCGACAACAAGGTCTGGACGATCAAGCTCAAGGACGGCTTCACCTTCCACAACGGTGAGAAGGTCACGTCCGAGGACTACATCAACGCGTGGAACTACGGCGCGTACGCCCCCAACGGTCAGGACAGCAACTACTTCTTCGAGAAGATCGCTGGCTACGCCGACCTGCAGGGCAAGGCGCCGAAGGCCAAGGAGATGTCCGGCCTGAAGAAGGTCGACGACCTCACCTTCACCGCGACGCTGTCCGAGCCGTACATCGACTTCCGGACGACGCTGGGTTACACCGCGTTCTACCCGATGCCGGACGCCGCGTTCTCGGCTCCGGGCGTGCTCAAGGACTCCTACGAGCAGGCCCCGATCGGGCAGGGCCCCTTCAAGATGAAGGGCACCTGGCAGCACGACAGCAAGATCGAGGTCGAGCGTTACGACGCCTTCCCGGGCGAGAAGCCCAAGGTGAAGAACGTCGAGTTCCGGATCTACCAGCAGCTCACCGCAGCCTACGCGGACGTCCTGGCGGACAACCTGGACGTGCTGCCCACGATCCCGACCGAGAGCCTGAGCACCGCGCCGAGCGACCTGGGCGACCGGTACCAGACCAGCCCGATGTCGTCGTTCCAGTTCCTGGCGTTCCCGACGTTCGACAAGGACTACAGCAACCCGGACGTCCGTAAGGCCATCTCGATGGCGATCGACCGTGACGAGATCACCAAGTCGGTCTTCAAGGGCTCGCAGACGTCGGCGCGTTCGTTCGTCTCGCCGGTCCTGCCGGGCTACCGGGAGAACACCGCTGGCAAGGCCGGCGAGTTCAACCCGACCGAGGCCAAGAAGCTCTACCAGGCCGCCGGTGGCCCGTCGAAGATCGTCATCTCGTACAACGGCGATGGCGGGCACAAGGACTGGGTCGATGCCACTGTCAACCAGCTCAAGGCCAACCTGGGCGTGGACGCGGTCGGCTCGGCCGAGCCGAAGTTCGCCGACCTGCTGACCAAGGTCGAGAAGAAGACGCCGGTGGGTGCGTTCCGGATGGGTTGGGTCATGGACTACCCGACCATGGAGGACTACCTCGGCCCGCTGTACACCACGAACGGCTCGTCGAACTACTACGGCTACAGCAACCCGGAGTTCGACAAGCTGGTCAAGGAGGGTTCCGCCGCCAAGACGCAGGACGAGGCGATCGCCAAGTACCAGCAGGCGGAGGACATCCTGGCCAAGGACATGCCGGTGATCCCGCTCCGCTTCGGCGAGAACGTGTTCGGTCACTCGTCCAAGGTCAAGAACGTGGAGATGGACCTGTTCCAGCGGGTCAACCTCGTCAAGATCGAAGCAGCCAGCTGAGCTGAGCATGGTGTGGGCCACCCGGGCGACGAAGCCCGGGTGGCCCGGACCGCATCACCGGGGCCGGGCCGCAGCAGCGGACCCGGCGTCGGTGGTGCCGGCTCCCCCGGGCCGGACGGCACGTCTCGGATATTTCGGGTACGACCAGAGATGCCGTCCTGCGACCCTTTCGCACATTTCCGGAGAGACTGCTAAGCATGTTCCGCTACATCCTGCGGCGCCTACTGCAGATGGTCCTGGCCTTCTTCGGGACCACCCTGATCGTCTACGCGCTGACATTCGCCGGACAGGGCGACCCGATCCAGGCGCTCGCCGGCGAACGGCCGGTGACGCCAGCCCAACGGGCCTACCTGACCGAGAAGTACAACCTGGATCAGACGGGCGTCGGCGGCTTCTTCTACCGCTACTTCGACTACGTGAAGGACCTGCTCCAGGGCAACCTCGGCGAGTCGCTCACCGGTCGGAGCATCGGCGACATCCTCCAGCAGGCCTGGCCGGTCACCGTACGGCTCGCGCTCATCGCGCTCGCCGTGGCGATCATCTTCGGAGTCAGCGCCGGAGTGATCGCCGGTATCCGCCGAGCCAGCATCTTCGACAACTCGACCCTGGTGCTGACCCTGCTGGTGCTGGGCATCCCGACCATCGTGCTGGCGCCGCTGGCCCAGTACTTCCTGGGCGTCAAGTGGCAGCTCTTCCCGCCCACCGCCGGCGCCGACCCGACGTTCTACGCGCTCCTGCTGCCGGGCATCGTGCTCGGCTCGCTGTCGCTGGCCACCGCGTTGCGGCTCACCCGCGCCTCGGTGGCGGAGAACCTGCGTGCGGACTACGTCCGGACCGCCCGGTCGAAGGGCCTGGTCAAGCGCCGAATCGTCATCGTCCACGTACTGCGCAACTCGCTCATCCCGGTCATCACCTTCCTCGGTGTGGAGCTGGGCAACCTGATGAGCGGCGCGATCATCACCGAGGGCGTCTTCAACATCCCCGGCGTGGGCTTCAACCTCTTCCGCGGCATCCGCACCGAGGACGGCCCGCTGGTGGTGGGCATCGTCAGTGTGCTCGTCGTGGTCTACCTGGTCTCGAACCTGGTGGTGGACGTCCTGTACGCCGTACTCGACCCGAGGATCCGCTATGAGTGACTTCGAAACGGTGGCGGCCAGCGAGAACCAGGCCGCACGACGTGGCCCCTCAGGCGAGCCGGGCACACCCAACCAGGTCGGTGCCACGAACAAGCCCCGCAGCCTGGCCGGAGACGCCTGGCGCGACCTGCGCCGCAACCCGATCTTCTGGATCTCGCTGGCGCTGGTGGTCACCTTCACCCTGATGGCGCTGCTCCCCGGTGTGTTCACCGCCAACAACCCGAACGACTGCCTGCTGTCCCGGCAGCACGCCGGGCCGTCCGGCGGGGCCATCTTCGGGTACGACTTCCAGGGGTGCGACACGTACTCCCGGGCGGTCTACGGCACCCGGGCCTCGCTGCTGGTCGGCGCGCTCGCCGCGCTCGGCACCGGGATCATCGCCCTGGTGATCGGCATGCTGGCCGGGTACTTCGGCCGGTGGGTCGACGCGGTGCTCTCCCGGGTGATCGACGTGGTGCTCGGCATTCCGCTGCTGCTGGCCGCGATCGTGCTGCTCAAGCGGGTGTCCAGCGACAGCCAGTGGGCGCGGATCGGTGCGGTCGTCTTCGTGCTGGCCCTCCTCGGCTGGACCACCGCCGCCCGGGTGGTCCGCTCCTCGGTGATCACCGCCAAGGAGCAGGACTACGTCGCGGCGGCGCGGATGCTCGGCGCTGGCAACAGCCGGATCATGTGGCGGCACATCCTGCCGAACTCGCTGGCCCCGGTCATCGTCGTGCTGACCATCGCGCTCGGCTCGTTCATCGCGGCCGAGGCGACGCTCTCCTTCCTGGGCATCGGCCTGAAGGCGCCGACCATCTCGTGGGGTCAGGACATCGACACCGGCCGCATCCACATGCGCGAGGCGGCCACGCCGCTGATCGTCCCGTCGGCGTTCCTCGCGCTGACCGTGCTGGCGTTCATCATGCTCGGCGACGCGATCCGTGACGCCTTCGACCCGAAGCTGCGGTGAATCTGATGACCCACTCCACCGTTCAACCCACACCCGCCTCCGCCACGCCCGAGGGCGGCCACCTGCTGGAGTTGCGGGACCTGCACGTCGAGTTCCGCACCAACGAGGGTGTGGCCCGGGTGATCAACGGCGTGTCGTACCACCTGGACGCCGGCGAGACACTTGCCGTGCTCGGCGAGTCCGGCTCGGGCAAGTCGGTCACCGCCCAGGCGATCATGGGCATCCTGGACACCCCGCCCGCGTTCGTCCGCTCCGGCCAGATCCTCTACCAGGGTCAGGACCTGCTCACCCGCTCCGAGGAGCAGCGTCGGCAGGTACGCGGCAAGGAGATCGCGATGATCTTCCAGGACGCGCTCTCCGCCCTGAACCCGGTGTTCCCGGTCGGCTGGCAGATCGGTGAGACGCTGCGCCAGCGCGCCGGCATGTCCCGGGCCGACGCCCGGCGGCGCGCCATCGAGTTGATGGACCTGGTCAAGATCCCAGGTGCCGCGAAGCGCATCGGCGACTACCCGCACCAGTTCTCCGGTGGCATGCGGCAGCGCGTCATGATCGCCATGGCGCTGGCGCTGGACCCGAAGGTGTTGATCGCCGACGAGCCCACCACGGCCCTCGACGTGACCGTCCAGGCCCAGATCATGGACCTGCTGGCCGACCTGCGCCGCGACCTCAACATGGCGATGATCCTGATCACCCACGACCTGGGAGTGGTCGCCGGTGTCGCGGACCGGATCGCCGTCATGTACGCCGGTCGGATCGTCGAGCACGCCGACGTCCGCTCGCTCTACAAGGCGCCCGCCCACCCGTACACCAAGGGTTTGTTGGAGTCGATCCCGCGCCTGGACGTGCGTGGCGAGGAGCTGTCCACGATCAAGGGGTTGCCGCCGAACCTGATGCGCATCCCGTCCGGCTGCCCGTTCCACCCCCGGTGCCCGTACGTCCAGCAGGTCTGCGTGGACGTCGTACCGCACGACCTGGTCCTCGGCGACGGCCGGACCAGCGCTTGCCACTTCGCGCAGGAGGTCCGTGATGACAGCGTCGCCCGCTAACCCCACCAAGGTCCGCGGCGAGGCCATCCTCTCCGTCGACAACCTGGTGAAGCACTTCCCGATCACCCAGGGCGTTCTGTTCCAGCGGCAGGTCGGCGCGGTCAAGGCCGTCGACGGGGTGAGCTTCGAGTTGCGTCGGGGCGAGACGCTCGGTGTCGTCGGCGAGTCCGGCTGCGGCAAGTCCACCCTCGCCCGGCTGCTGATGCGGCTGGAGACCCCCACCTCGGGCAGCGCCACCCTGGAGGGCCGGGACCTGTTCAAAGCATCCGGTGGCGAGCTGCGCCGGGTGCGCCGCAACATGCAGATGGTGATGCAGGACCCGTACACCTCGCTCAACCCGCGGATGACCGTCGGCGACATCATCGGCGAGCCATTCGAGATCCACCCGGATGCCGCGCCCAAGGGCAGCAAGCAGCGGCGTGTTCAGGAACTGTTGGACCTGGTCGGGCTCAACCCGGAACACATCAACCGGTACCCGCACCAGTTCTCCGGCGGTCAGCGTCAGCGCATCGGCATCGCCCGGGCGCTCGCGCTCCGGCCCGACGTGATCGTCTGCGACGAGCCGGTGTCGGCGCTGGACGTCTCCATCCAGGCCCAGGTGATCAACCTGCTCAAGCAGTTGCAGGACGAGCTGGGGCTGTCGTACATCTTCATCGCCCACGACCTGTCCGTGGTGCGGCACATCGCCGACCGGGTCGCGGTGATGTACCTCGGTCGGATCGTGGAGATCGGCACCGAGGACGAGATCTACGAGCGGGCCACCCACCCGTACACCCAGGCTCTGCTCTCCGCGGTGCCGGTGCCCGACCCGGAGGCCCGCGACCAGCGCACCATGATCCGGCTGGTCGGCGACGTGCCCAGCCCGGCCGACCCGCCGAGCGGGTGCCACTTCCGGACCCGCTGCTGGAAGGCCCAGGACATCTGCGCCGTCGAGGATCCCGCAACGGTGCCGAGGGCTGCGGACCCCCACCCGTCCGCCTGCCACTTCGCCGAACTCCGCCCAACCCCCTAACCGCCGTCCCGCCTCACGCGTCGATCATGGAGTTGTGGTGGCCGATTTATTGGCCGGCACCCCTTTTGAGGGGCACCACAACTCCATGATCGACGCGGACGTTGGGGCTGCGGGCTGCGGGCTGCGGGCTGCGGGCTGCGGGCTGCGGGCTGCGGGTCAGTGGAAGAAGTGGCGGGTTCCCGTTAGGTACATCGTCACGTTGGCCTTCTTCGCCGCTTCGATGACCTCTTCGTCACGGATCGAGCCACCGGGCTGCACGATGGCGCGGACGCCTGCGTCGATGAGGATCTGCGGGCCGTCGGCGAACGGGAAGAACGCGTCCGAGGCAGCGACCGAGCCCCGGGCCCGGTCGGCACCGGCCCGGCTCACCGCGAGCTGCGCCGAGTCCACCCGGTTGACCTGACCCATGCCCACCCCGACGGTGGCGCCGTCCTTGGCGAGCAGGATCGCGTTGCTCTTCACCGCGCGGACCGCCCGCCACGCGAACGCGAGGTCCCGCAGCAGCTCCTCGTCGGCAGCCTCGCCGGTCGCCAACTGCCAGTTGGCCGGGTCGTCGCCGGGAGCGTTCACCCGGTCGGCGACCTGGGCCAGCACGCCGCCGGTCACCGGCCGCAACTCCACCAGCGCCGGCGTCCAGGCCGGTGCCCGCAGCAGCCGGATGTTCTTCTTGCCCTGCAACACCTCGACCGCGCCCTCGTCGAAGCCGGGGGCGACCACCACCTCGGTGAAGATGTCCGCGACCTGCCGGGCCAGCTCGACCGAGACCGACCGGTTGACCGCGATGACGCCGCCGTACGCCGACACCGGGTCGCAGGCGTGCGCCCGGCGGTGCGCCTCGGCGACGTCCACGCCCACCGCGATGCCGCACGGGTTGGCGTGCTTGATGATCGCCACCGCCGGCTGGTCGGCGAAGTCGTTCGCGGCCCGCCAGGCGGCGTCCGCGTCGACGTAGTTGTTGTACGACATCTCCTTGCCGTGCAACTGCTCGGCCTGGGCCAACCCCGCCGGGGCGTCCGGGTCGGTGTAGAGCGCCGCCGGCTGGTGCGGGTTCTCCCCGTACCGCAGCGCCGTCGACTTGCGCAGCGCCAGCCCGGCGAACGCCGGCCAGGAGTCGTCGGCCGGGGCCAGCTCCTGGGCGCACCACTGGGCCACCGCGACGTCGTACTCGGCGATGTCGGCGAACGCCCGGGCAGCCAGCGCGCGGCGCTGGGCCAGGGTGAAGCCTCCCTCGGCGAGCGCGCCGATCAGCGCCGGGTAACCGGCCGGATCGGTGAGCACGGCGACCGAGGCGTGGTTCTTGGCGGCGGCGCGCACCATGGCCGGGCCGCCGATGTCGATCTGCTCCACACACTCCTCGACTCCGGCGCCGGAGGCGACGGTCGCCTGGAACGGGTAGAGGTTGGAGACCAGCAGGTCGAACGCCGCCACCCCCAGCTCGTCGAGCTGGGTGACGTGCGTGTCCTTACGCAGGTCGGCCAGGAGACCGGCGTGCACCTTCGGGTGCAGGGTCTTCACCCGGCCGTCGAGCACCTCGGGGAACCCGGTCACCGTCTCCACCGCCGTCACCGGCACACCGGCGGCGGCGATGGTGCCCGCCGTGCTGCCGGTGGACACGATCTCCACACCGGCGGCGTGCAGGGCCCGGGCCAGCTCGGCCAGCCCGGTCTTGTCGTAGACGCTGACCAGCGCCCGCCTGATCGGGCGGCGCCCGTCCTGAGTGGGACTCACGGAACCGTGACCTTCCTTCCGGTGATGGTCCAACCTTCGCGGACCAGACGGCCGACCTGCTCGACGAGCTGGCGCCGCTCGGCTTCCTTGATGCGCTCGGTGAGCGTGTCCACGTCGTCGTCGTCGAGCACCGGCACCGCGACCTGCGCGACGATCGGCCCGGTGTCCATGCCGGCGTCGACGAAGAAGAGGGTGGCCCCGGTGAGCTTCACGCCGTAGGCGAGCGCGTCCCGCGGGCCGTGGATGCCGGGAAACGCCGGCAGCAGGGTGTTGTGGGTGTTCAGGTAGCGGTCGCCGAAGGCAGCGAGGAAGTGCGGCCCGACCAGCTTGAGGAAACCGGCGGAGATGACCAGGTCGGGTTGGTGCTTCGCGACGTGCGCGGTGAGCGCCCGGTCCCAGTCCTCCCGCGTGTCGTGGTCACGGACCCGCTCGACGAAGGTCGGCACCCCCGCCGCCTCGGCCCGGTCCAGGCCCACGATGCCGTCGCGGTCCGCGCCGACCGCGACGACCTGTGCGCCGTACGCGGGGTCGACCGCGGCATCCAGCAGCGACTGGAGGTTGCTCCCGGAGCCGGAGACGAGGACGACGATGCGGGCGACAGGCGCGGGCTCGGTCACCGGGCCACCCTATCGGGCAGGTCAGCACGCCCTTCGGCTGGGCGGCACGCCGATCTTCGACAGCGACGACGTGCATCGACCCGGTACGCTGCCGCTCGCTCGGGCCGAACGTCGCGGGCCCACGCCCCGCACTGATCGGTCAACGGCAACCGTCGATCAACAGCACCGTGGCGATGTCGTCGTGATCCTGCGCTGTGCATTCCGAGGACTGACAGCGATCATGGGTGGAAACAACAGCAGTAACTGACGGAACCAGTTCAAGGAGCTTGTGAATGCAACCCGGTAACCCCGGCCAGGACCCGTACGGCCAGCAGCCCAACGACCCGACCGCGCCCCAGCCGCCGCAGAACCCGTACGGCCAGCCGCCGGCCGCCCCGTACGGTCAGCAGCCGACCTCCGGTCAGCCGTACGGCCAGCAGCAGCCGTACCAGGACCCGTACGGCCAGCAGCAGCCGCAGTACGGCGGCGGTCCGACGTACCCGAACGCCGGCTACCCGCAGGGTCAGGGGCAGAACAACACCCTCGGCCTGGTGGCGCTGATCCTCGGTATCGCGTCGATCCCGCTGGCCTGCTGCCCCCTCCTGGGCATCCCGGTCGGCATCGGAGGCGCGGTGACCGGCTACCTGGGCCGGCAGAAGGCGGCACAGGGGCAGGCGAGCAACGCCGGTCAGGCCAAGGCCGGCCTGATCTGTGGTGCGGTCGGCGTCGCGCTCGGCATCATCTCGGTCATCCTGAGCGTCGCGCTGAACATCGGCCTGCCGAACCAGTCCTGACGAAACCAGCAGCTACGGGGCGTTCCGGATTCCGTCCGGGGCGCCCCGAGCTCGTCCAGAGCCGGAGAGCGCTCGGGTGGCTGCGGCGCCGAGCAGTGCGCCGACCCCGATGACGACGGCCGCCACCGCACCTACCTGCCAGCCCACCGGCCCGACCTGCGCCAGCCGACCGGCGCCCAACGGCCCGCCGGAAACAGCGGCGACCAGCCCGAGCAGCACACCGGCCACCGGCCCGGCCAGCGCCGCCGGCGCCAGCACCTCGGCCCAGCGCTGCGGGGCCCGCTCCGGCCCGGCCAGTCGGGCCACCCGGCGGGCGAGCAGACAGCCGCCGACCATCCCGGCCAGCACCGGCACCGCGAGCAACAGGGCGCCGAAGCCGTCCACCGGGCCGCGCGGCAGGCCGGCGAGCAAGGGTACGGCTGGCAACGCGCCGACCGACACCTCGCTGGTGCGAACCGCGGTGTCGGTGCCGACCGCGAAGCCTGGCCCGAGCAGATAGCTGGCGGACCAGATCGCCGCGTTCGGCGCGTACGCGACGCTGACCAGGGTGATCCCGGCCTGACCGGCGACCCCCGTCCGGTACGCCCCGATCATGTCCGCCGCGTCGCCGCCTCCGGTGGCCACCGCCAGGCCCGCCGCACCGGCACCCGCGCCGAGCAGGACCAGCCCCGCCACCAGGCCGGTGCGAACGCCGTCCCGGACCGGGCCCGGCATCCTTGCGACGAGCACCCGGGTCACGGCGGTGATCCGGATGGCGCCGACCAGCGCGGCGAGTGTGCCGACCACCGCGAACGTGGCACCCGCCCGGATCGGGGACGCATTCGGTCCACCCGCGCCGACCAGCACTGCCGCGAGCGCGCCGAACAGCGCGTACGCGATGCCGACAGCGCCCGCGGCGAGCAGTGCGCGGCGCGGCGAGCGGGTGTCCCGTGCGCCGATCGCGCGGCTGACGTGCACGCCGGCCCGGCTGAGCCGCCAGAGGGCGAGCACGGTCAACGCCAGCGGGGCGAGCCCGAGCGGACCGGAGTCGGTGTGCAGTGGCACCCCGTGGCCGAGCAACCAACCGGCCAGCGCCGTGCGCAGGGTGCTGGCCAGGGTGGCCGAGTCGGTGCCGAGCTGGACCAGACCGAGCACGACGGCGACCGGCAGGTAGGAGGTGAGGGCGGCCCAGCCGGCCGCCACCCCGGCGGCGACGGGCAACGGCGCACGTCCGCGTGGCGACCTGCCCGCGCGGGGGGCGGGCACCCGCCGGGCCGGCGTGGCACGGTCGACCGACCGGTCGCCGGCGCGCACACCGCCGGGACGGCTGGGACGGTCAGGGGTGACGGGGGACATCCGCTCTACTCTGGCACGTCGCGCGGGCGGCGGCAGTCCGTTAACCCCTCCTGGGGCGCGTTTCATAAGGGCGGTCGGGTGGAGGCGGAGTCCGGGCGGCGATCCGGCAAGACGCCCCACGCCCACGCCCACGCCCACGCCCACGCCCACGCCCACGCCCACGCCCAAGATCCGAACAACTTCCCCGATGTTGCTGCCTCCGGCACGCGGGAGACACCAACATCCCCGATGTTGCGCGGATCTTGGCGACGAGCACTCGGCGCGGACGGCCGGGCCGGTGTCCCGCGCCCACTGCCGAAGCGCGCCCTGAGGGCGGCGAGTTCACCGAACCGACGTCCAGGTCACCCGGTCCGGTCTAGCCTCGGCCCAGAGGGGGCTCCAGTCGCCGCCACCCGGGTCGGGCCGGTCGGTCGCGGGTCCGGGTCGGCACGCCGCCCACGACCGCCCGGAGGAAGCCGTGACGACCGCATACCCGCCACCCCCTCCCCCACCGGCCCGGGGACGGGACCGGACGACGCTGTGGGGCGTGCTGGGCATCGTCCTGGGCCTGATCTGCTGCGGCATCCTCGGCATCATCTTCGGCTATCTGTCCATCCGCGACGCCCGGCGTTACGGGCAGTCGTCGGTGCTCGGATACCTCGCCATCGTGTTCGGCGTGATCAACATCATCGGTGGCTCGATCCTGCGACTCACCGGCAACTACCCGTTCTGGAACAACGACTGACAAGCGGAGCGCGCACGCACGCCGAAGGGGGTCGACCGGTTCCGGTCGACCCCCTTCGGTGTTGCCCTTCCGGCTCAGCTGCCGGACATGATCTCCCGCATCAGCTTCGCGGTCTCGGTCGGCGTCTTGCCGACCTTGACGCCGACAGCCTCCAGGGCCGCCTGCTTCGCCTCGGCGGTGCCGGCCGAACCGGAGATGATCGCCCCGGCGTGACCCATGGTCTTGCCGGGCGGAGCGGTGAAGCCGGCGATGTAGCCGACCACCGGCTTGGTGACGTTGGCCTTGATGAACTCGGCTGCCCGCTCCTCGGCGTCGCCACCGATCTCACCGATCATCACGATGGCGTCGGTCTCCGGGTCGGCCTCGAACGCCGCCAGGGCGTCGATGTGGGTGGTCCCGATGATCGGGTCACCACCAATGCCGACGCAGGTGGAGAAGCCGATGTCACGCAGCTCGTACATCATCTGGTAGGTCAGCGTGCCGCTCTTGCTGACCAGGCCGATCCGGCCGGAGCCGGTGATGTCGGCCGGGATGATGCCGGCGTTGGACGCGCCGGGCGAGGCGATGCCCGGGCAGTTCGGCCCGATGATCCGGGTCCGCTCGCCCTGCGACACGTTGTACGCCCAGAACGCCGCGGTGTCGTGCACCGGCACGCCCTCGGTGATCACCACAGCCAGCGGGATCGCGGCGTCGATCGCCTCGACCACGGCGGCCTTGGTGAACTGCGGCGGCACGAAGATGACCGTGACGTCGGCCCCGGTCTCGGCCATCGCGTCCGCGACGGAGGCGAAGACCGGCAGCTCGGTGCCGTCGAAGTCGACCTTCTGACCCGCCTTGCGCGGGTTGACACCGCCGACCACGTTGGTGCCGGCGGCGAGCATCCGACGGGTGTGCTTGGAACCCTCGGAACCGGTCATCCCCTGGACGATGACCTTCGAGTCCTTGGTCAGCCAGATAGCCATGATCAGACCCCCGCAGCTGCCAGCTCGGCGGCCCGCTCGGCCGCACCGTCCATGGTGTCCACCCGCTGCACGAGCGGGTTGTTCGCGCTGTCCAGGATCGCCCGGCCAGCCTCCGCGTTGTTGCCGTCCAGACGGACGACGAGCGGCTTGCTGACCTGCTCGCCGCGCTGCTCCAGCAGGGCCAGCGCCTGGATGATGCCGTTCGCCACCTCGTCGCAGGCGGTGATGCCGCCGAAGACGTTGACGAAGACGCTCTTCACGGCCGGGTCGGAGAGCACGATCTCCAGCCCGTTCGCCATCACCGCGGCGCTCGCGCCGCCGCCGATGTCGAGGAAGTTGGCCGGCTTGACGTTGCCGTGCCGCTCACCGGCGTACGCGACCACGTCGAGGGTCGACATGACCAGACCCGCACCGTTGCCGATGATGCCCACCTCGCCGTCGAGCTTGACGTAGTTGAGGTCCTTGGCCTTGGCGGCCTGCTCCAGCGGGTCCACCGCGGCCTGGTCGACGAGCGCCTCGTGGTCCGGGTGCCGGAACGCGGCGTTCTCGTCAAGGCTGATCTTGGCGTCGAGGAGCAGCATCCGGCCGTCGCCGTTCTTGGCGAGCGGGTTGACCTCGACCAGGGTGGCGTCCTCGGCGACGAACGCCTGCCACAGGCCGACGGCGATCTCGACCACCTGGTCGGCGACCTCGGCCGGGAAGCCGGCGGCGGTCACGATCTCGCGGGCCTTGGCCTCGTCCACGCCCTTCACGGCGTCGATCGGGGCCTTCACGACCTTGTCGGGAGTCTCGGCGGCGACCTGCTCGATGTCCATGCCGCCGGCGACGCTGGCGATGCAGAGGAAGGTGCGGTTCGCCCGGTCGAGCAGGTACGAGAAGTAGTACTCCTCGGCCACGTCCGCGGTCACCGTGATCATGACCTTGTGGACGGTGTGACCCTTGATGTCCATGCCGAGGATGTCGGTGGCGCGGGCCACCGTCTCCTCGGCGCCCTCGGCCAGCTTGACGCCGCCGGCCTTACCTCGGCCGCCGACCTTCACCTGCGCCTTGACGACCACGCGACCGCCGAGGCGTTCGGCGATCGCACGGGCCTCTTCCGGGGTAGTGGCGACGCCGCCGGCCAGCACGGGCAAGCCGTGCCGCTCGAACAGGTCCCGCCCCTGGTACTCGTACAGGTCCACGTTTGCGCGTCCCGTCCCGTCTCCGCGGCGCGCCGTCGCGCCGCCACCAGCGTTCAGAAAACAGTTTGACGCCTGTCATCACTTGAAACAGGCCATTGGCCGCAGCCTAGCGAGGTCGGCACCACCGGCAACCGAGCGGGTGTGCGGTGTGCGGTAATGCACAACCGGGCATCCGGCGGGGCTGCTTTCCGCTCACGGCGCGGGCGTCATCCACCGTCCGGGCGATGTTGTCCGGCTTGCGTAACCCCGCCGTGGGGGCGTCGTTGAGTCAGGTGTCGGAGCGCTGAACAGCGCGATGACGGGAGACGGCCGATGCCCTGTCGGTCGAGGGGTGGCGGCGGGGCATCGTGCATAGAGGGGCCGGACGTGTGAGGGGTGCGTCCGGCCCCTCCCCCGTGCCCGAATCCGTTCGGCAGCAGATCGGTGCGCCTCAGGAAACCGGCTGCGCGACGTTCTCTCGGACCCACTCGACAATCGCCTGAGTGGTGGCGCCCGGCGTGAAGATCTTTGCGACGCCCAACTTCTCCAACTCGGGAATGTCGCCGTTCGGAATGATGCCGCCGCCGAACACGACGATGTCGCGGGCGTCCCGCTCACCGAGCAGTTCCAGCACCCGCCGGAAGAGCGTCATGTGCGCGCCGGAGAGGACGGACAGGCCGACCGCGTCGGCGTCCTCCTGGATCGCGGTCTCCACGATCTGCTCGGGGGTCTGGTGCAGGCCGGTGTAGACGACCTCCATCCCGGCATCCCGCAGGGCTCGCGCGACGACCTTCGCGCCCCGGTCGTGGCCGTCCAGACCGGGCTTGGCGACGACGACCCGAATACGAGAGCTCATCAGCGCACACCTTTCACCGGCTTCACGGGCCTTCACCTGAACGAACGGTAACCCGGCGGACCCGGCCCGGGAAATCCGGGCCGGAAAGCCGGCTCGGCCGTCGGCCAGCCTGCGCAGCCACCGCCGTACAGGCCCACAGCCCGGAGCGGATCACCGAGGCGGTCCGGCACTGCGGCAGCGGCGGTCCGGCACCGCCGCAGTCAAGTCGGACGAGTCCGCCGGATCGGTCACGCTCGGCGACGAACGGGCAGCATCAAGGGCACCGTTTGGCGTCGCGATGCGTGACAATAATGGACGCAAACGGACAGAACGACACGCCAATTTGGCGCTCTAGCTTGTGACTCGCCTGGTGGTTGGCTAACGTGTCCACGGTTGTCATCAGGTCCATGGACGGGTGACGACGCGGTCAGCGGACGTTCACTGGAGCTTCACGAACGCCCACGGGCCGCCTCGGAACCCCGACAACGGAGGGTGTGCGTGCGCCAGCGCCTGTCGTCTGAGCCCGATCGATATCGCGGTCGTCGCCGTGTGCCCACCCCACCGCGCAGCCGTTACGCCGCTGTCGTCACCACCGCGTTCGTGGGGGCCGGCATCGTCGCCCTCGGCGCGAGCGCCCTGCCGGACGCCAAGGACGTCAGCCCGACGGTGCTCGACGAGCTCAAGCAGGCGTCGGTCACCAGCCAGGACGCCGCGGCCCGTGCGGACAACGCCGACCGGGCCTCCCGGGACAGCCGCACCAAGGACAGCGCCGAGCCCGAGGTCTGGCTACTGCCGCTGCAGGGCTACGACTTCAACTCCCCCTACGGGGTGCGCTGGGGCAAGCTGCACACCGGCGTGGACCTGGTCGCGGCCGAGGGCACTCCGTACGTGGCGATCCACGACGGGTTGGTCACCAAGGCCGGCTGGTTCGGCGGGTACGGCAACGCCGTCATCGTGCAGCACGCCGACGGCAGTGAGGCCATCTACGGTCACTCCTCCGCGGTGAGCGTGAAGGAAGGCCAGCAGATCAAGGCCGGCGACCAGCTCGGCCTGGTGGGCCAGACCGGTCACGCCTACGGCACCCACCTGCACCTGGAGATCCATGTCAAGGGCGCGCCGGTCGACCCGGTCCCCTACCTCCAGGAGCGCGGAGTGGACATCAAGCTGCAAGTCGAGGCAATTTACAGCGAGGTAGCCGCGTCCTGACGCTGCGTACCGACCGATGACCGCCCTGATCTTTTGATCTGGGCGGTTTTTCGTTGCACGTGTCCGGTGAATGTGTGCCGAGTCACCACCGCGACTGTGACCGGCGACACTCCGCCACATGATCACTTTTCCGGATGCAGCACCCCAGACCGGGTCATACGTGGGCAGTCATCACGTTGTCCATCGCCGGTGATCCGGTCCCCGCGCCTGCCCCAACTCGGCCCGACACCAGTATTTCGAGGTCAAGTGCCCCCTCGACTGTGAAGGTCCGCCGTGCAGGAAGACAGCCCCGTCCAGAACGAGACCACCCCGGACACCGCCCAGACCGAGCGACCGCAGCGCGCCCGCCGGCGGAACCGCCTCATCGTGCTCGGCGCCGCCGCCCTGGTGGCCCTCGGCCTCGGTGGCATCGCCGTCGCCACCACCGGCAGCGACCGCCCGGCACCTGCCGCCGTCTCCCTCGACGCCCAGGCCCGGGACGAGGCCGCGAGCCGGGCCGACCGCTCGGTCCGCGAGTCGAGCACCCCGGTCGCCCCCTCGGTCAGCCCGACGGCCAGCCCGTCGGCGGTCAGCGCCAGCCCGACACCCGCGAAGGCGGCCGCCGCGAAGGCCAAGCCGAAGCCGAAGAAGACCACCAAGCCCACCCCTGCCTGGGTCGACCCGATGCCGGGCGCTGCCGTCACCTCCTGCTTCGGGCAGCGCTGGGGCACCCTGCACGCCGGCATCGACCTGGCGCTGCCCTCCGGCACGCCGATCCACGCCGCAGCCGCCGGCACCGTGACGCAGGCTGGTGACGCCTCCGACGGGTACGGCAACTCCGTCTTCATCGACCACGGCAACGGCTACCTGACCCACTACGCCCACCAGAGCCGGATCGCGGTCACCGTCGGGCAGGCGGTCAAGGCCGGCCAGGTCATCGGCTACGAGGGTGCCACCGGCGACGCCACCGGCCCGCACCTGCACTTCGAGGTGCACCAGGGCATGTGGAACCAGATCGACCCGGCCCCGTTCATGCGGACACGCGGCGTGGACCTGGGCTGCTGAGGCAACGTGCAGCAACGCCGCGCGCTGCCGTGGTGACCGCCTCGACAGCGCGCCTACTCGGCGGTCAACTGCTGTTTCAGCCGATCCAGGCCGCTCTTGATCAGCTGCGCGTACTCGTCATCGCCAAGCGCGCTGATCCCCGCCTCCGCACGCTGGAGGCATTCGCGAGCACGGCCGAGGTCGCCCAGCTTTCGGTAGCACTCAGCCAGGTTGAGGTGCAATGACGGATACAGACCGGATACCGACATCGGCACCCCAGCCTGGGCAACCCGGTCGTCGGTGAGCAGGTCGGCCGCTGCCAACGCTCGCTGATCCCAGATCAACTCCTGCTGGACGTCGTCCTGTACGTCGGCCATCGAGTGCGCGAGGACGCAAACATGCAACGGATCGCCTCGCTCCCCACCGATCTCATCCCAGATCCGCGCAAACAAGTCACGGGCTGCCTGACGCTGGCCTTGATGGTGATGCAACTGCACGCCGTCGTTGATGCGGGCGAGCGTTGTATCGACAATCATCGGCGCTCCTGAAGGTTGATCTCCCAACGGTGGCTTGGATCGTACTTACCTCAGCATCTCCGTGTGTCGAGGAGAAGATCGAGCCGATCTTGCAGTTTCTGTCGCCAACATGGGCGGGATGCCCCTTATGTCGGGATAAAAAATGCAAGATCGCGGAGCAGGGCAGTCCGGGCCCGCGCGGCTTCGACGCGACGGGGTCAGAGCTTGTCGACCGGGGCGTGCCGGAGCACCAGCCACATGGTCTGGTCGCCGAAGTCGATCTGCGCACGGGCACCCGGGCCGTGCCCCTCGACGGCGAGCACCCGCCCCAGCCCGTACCGCTGGTGGTTGACCCGGTCTCCGGCCGCCACCTTCGGCCCCTGCGGCAACTCGCTGGCCGTGGTCAGCCGGCTGGCGTCCACGCCGAGCCGCTGGGCCAGTTGGGCCGCCTTCGGCGTGCCGCCGGTGAAGGTGCCACGGCCGCCGGGCGCGCGGTCGGCACGACCGCCAACGCCGCCGCCCCCGCCAGCCCACGAGGTGTACGACCCCTCGGTGCGCTCCCAGTGCACCAACTCCGTCGGCAGCTCCTCCAGGAACCGCGACGGCGGGTTGTAGGACGGCTGCCCCCAGGCCGAGCGGGTCACCGCCCGGGAGAGGTAGAGCCGCTGTCGGGCACGGGTGATGCCGACGTACGCCAGCCGGCGCTCCTCCTCCAACTCGCGGGTGTCGCCCAGCGAGCGCAGGTGCGGGAAGACGCCGTCCTCCAGGCCGGTCAGGAAGACCACCGGGAATTCCAGCCCCTTGGCGGTGTGCAACGTCATCAGGGTGACCACGCCCTGGTGGTCGGGGTCGTCGGAGGGGATCTGGTCGGCGTCGGCAACCAGCGCCACCTGCTCCAGGAAACCGGCCAGGGTGGCCCGT
Organism: Micromonospora sp. B9E7; assembly: GCF_039871815.1. Classification (NCBI taxonomy): domain Bacteria; kingdom Bacillati; phylum Actinomycetota; class Actinomycetes; order Micromonosporales; family Micromonosporaceae; genus Micromonospora; species Micromonospora sp. B9E7. The sequence goes on along the minus strand of NZ_JBDPLX010000018.1, from coordinate 96,572 downwards.
TCCCCCTCCTCACCCAGCGCCTCGATCCGCTCGGTGTACTCCCGGGCGACGCTGACCAGTTCCTGGAGGTTGTCCACCCGACCGGCGTCCTGCGGGTCCAGGCTCTCCTCCAGCTCGGTGAGGTAGCCCGAGCGGGTCAACAGAGCCTCCAGCACCTCCTCCGGGGTGCCGGTCTCGGCCAACTCGCGTGCGCCGTCGAGCAACGCGACGAAGTCGCCGATGCCGTTGGCCGCCCGGGTGGAGATGCCCGGCGCCTCCCGGGCCCGCCGCAGCGCCGCGCCGAACGAGATCCGGTCGCGGCTGGAGAGCGCCTCGACGCACGCCTCGGCGCGGTCGCCGATCCCCCGGCGGGGGGTGTTGAGCACCCGCCGCAGGCTCACCGTGTCGTCGTCGTTGACCACCGAACGCAGGTACGCCAGCGCGTCGCGGACCTCCTTGCGCTCGTAGAAGCGCACCCCACCGACGACCTTGTAGGGAAGGCCGACGCGGATGAACACCTCTTCGAAGACGCGGGACTGGGCGTTGGTGCGGTAGAAGACCGCGACGTCGCCGGGGCGGGTCTCGTCGGCGTCGACCAGCCGGTCGATCTCCCGGGCCACCCAGTCGGCCTCGGCGTGCTCGGTGTCGGCCACGTAACCGACGATCTGCTCGCCGGCGCCGGACTCGCTCCACAGCCGCTTGGGTTTGCGGGAGGTGTTGCGGTCGATCACCGCGTTGGCCGCGTTGAGGATGGTCTGGGTGGAGCGGTAGTTCTGCTCCAACAGGATCGTCCGCGCGTCGGTGAAGTCCCTTTCGAACTCCAGGATGTTGCGGATCGTCGCACCCCGGAACGCGTAGATCGACTGGTCGGCGTCGCCGACCACGCACAGCTCGGCCGGCGCCAGCCCGTCGGTGCCGGAGACCAACTCCTTGATCAGGACGTACTGGGCGTGGTTGGTGTCCTGGTATTCGTCCACCAGCACGTGCCGGAACCGCCGGCGGTAGCTCTCCGCGACGTGCGGGTGGGACTGGAGCAGGTGCACGGTGGTCATGATCAGGTCGTCGAAGTCCAGTGCGTGCGCCTCGCGCAGCCGACGCTGGTAGAGCGTGTACGCCTCCGCGAGGGCCCGCTCGTTGGGCCCGGTGGCCCGTGCGGCGAACTGCTCCGGGTCGACGAGCTCGTTCTTGAGGTTGGAGACCTGAGCGGCCAGCCCTCGGGCCGGGTAACGCTTCGGGTCGAGATCAAGCTCGCGGGTTACCAACTGCATCAGACGGCGGGAGTCGTCCGCGTCGTAGATCGAGAACGTCGACTTGAGGCCGGCGTGCTCGTGCTCGGCGCGCAGGATCCGGACGCACGCGGAGTGGAACGTCGACACCCACATCAGGCGGGCCCGGGGGCCCACCAACGCGGCGACCCGCTCCTTCATCTCGCCGGCCGCCTTGTTGGTGAAGGTGATCGCGATGATCTCGCCGGGGTGGACGTCCCGTGCGGCGAGCAGGTAGGCGATCCGGTGCGTGAGCACCCGGGTCTTGCCGGACCCGGCGCCGGCCACGATCAGCAGCGGCGAGCCGGCGTGACTGACCGCGTCGCGCTGTGGCCCGTTCAGGCCGTCGAGCAGCTGCTGCGGATCGAGGCGGACGGCGGCGTGCCGGGGCCGGTCCGGGCGGGCCGGCGCGGACTCCGGCGCAGGCGGGGACGCGGGGATGTCGAAGAGAGGATGCATCGCCGGACAAGTCTATGCCGCCCCCCGGACACTGCGCCTCCGGCGCTCAGCAGCTCGTGCCCGACCGCGTGCTGCCAGCACACAGCGCGCCCAGGTCGAAGAAAGATCCCCGGTGCACCGCCGAATGCTTGCGCGCCCACCGCCGACGTGGGCATACTCGACGGCGTGATCGCTGCGCGCTACTACTTTTACTACGGCACCGGGAGTCCGGCTGCCGTAGGTCGCGCCTGATCGAATCAGACCTACGAAAGCCCCGGGCTCCTGGAGTCCGGGGCTTTTCCGTCCCGGGTTCCGGGCACCGGGCACCACCGTGCGAGAGGTACCCGATGATGACAGACGTGATGGAGCAGAGCGGCGGCCCGATTCGGCCGGAGGCTGGGCAGCCTGCGGTCAACGGGCGCGAGTCGGCGGCACCCGTGTCGCCGACGGCGGAGAACGCTGAGCAGGCCGAGGCACAGACCGGCACCGAAGAGCCGTCCGCCGCCGCGCGAATCGTGCAGATCAGGGAACGGATCGACGAGATCGACCACGCGCTGATCGCACTCTGGCAGGAGCGTGCAGCGTTGTCCCAGGAGGTCGGGGTCACCCGGATGGCATCTGGCGGGACCCGCCTGGTGCTGTCCCGGGAACGGGAGATCCTGGAGCGGTTCCGGATCGCCCTTGGCGCGGACGGCACCCAGTTGGCCCTGCTGCTGCTCCGCGCGGGCCGCGGGCCGCTGTAGCCCGCTCCGACCCGCGGTGGGTCACCCGGCCCGCTGACACCTCGCGCTGCGCCATGCGGTGCCCACCCGAGGCGTAGGCCCATCCGGCCCGCCCGGTCGCTGACACCTCCGGGTCACCGGACAGACGAAACCGCCTGCCGTCGTCCTGGAGACGTCGGCAGGCGGTTTCGGTGACTCACACCTCGTGGGTGGCGACGATCTCGCGCTTCTCCGCGAAGTGGCAGGCGCTCGGGTGGTCCGAGTCCCGTCGGATCTCCAGCAGCGGGACCTGCTCGGCGCAGACGTCCTGTGCCTTCCAGCAGCGGGTCCGGAACCGGCAGCCCGAGGGCGGGCTGATCGGCGACGGCACGTCACCCGTGAGCCGGATGATCGTCTTGTTGTGCCGCTGGGTCGGGTCCGGCACCGGCACCGCGGAGAGCAGAGCCTGGGTGTACGGGTGGGTCGGCCGCTCGTAGATCTCGTCCTCGGTGCCGATCTCCACGATCTTGCCGAGGTACATCACCGCAACCCGGTCCGAGAGGTGGCGGACCACCGACAGGTCGTGCGCGATGAAGACGTACGACAGCCCGAACTCGCCCTGGAGCTGCTCCAGCAGGTTCATCACCTGAGCCTGGATGGAGACGTCCAGCGCCGACACCGGCTCGTCGCAGACGATGATCTCGGGCCGGAGCGCGAGCGCCCGGGCGATGCCGATGCGCTGACGCTGACCGCCGGAGAACTGGTGCGGGTACCGGTTGATGTGCTCCGGGTTGAGCCCGACCAGATCGAGCAGTTCGCGGACCTTGGCCCGGCGGCTGCCCTTCGGCGCCACCTCCGGGTGGATCTCGAACGGCTCACCCAGCAGGTCACCGACGGTCATCCGCGGGTTCAGCGAGGTGTACGGGTCCTGCATGACCAGCTGGATCTGCCGGCGGAGGCGACGCAGCGCCCCACCGGACAGCTTCGAGATGTCCTGGCCCTTGTAGACCACGCTGCCGGCGGTCGGCTTCTCCAGGTTCATCAGGACCCGGGCGAGGGTCGACTTGCCACAGCCGGACTCGCCGACCACACCGAGCGTCTCACCGGCGCGCAGACCGAACGAGACCCCGTCGACCGCCTTGACCTGACCGACGGTCTTCTTGAACACCACGCCCTGGGTGACGGGGTAGTGCTTGACCAGGTCATGGACCTCGAGGATGTTCTCAGACACGGTTCACCAGCTCCTCGGCGAAGTGGCAGGCGCTGGCCCGGGCGGGGCCGACCTGCAGCAGCGGCGGGACCTTCTCCCGGCACACCGGCTGAGCCATCGGGCACCGCGGGTTGAACGGGCAGCCCGGCGGAATGTTCATCAGGTTCGGCGGGAGGCCCTTGATCGTCCGGAGCTGCTGCCCCTTCTCGTCCAGGCGCGGGATCGAGTCGATCAGACCCATGGTGTACGGGTGCGCCGGCTTGGCGTACAGCTCGTACACGTCCGCTTCCTCGACGATCCGGCCCGCGTACATAACCGCGATCCGGTCCGCGACGTCGGCGACCACGCCAAGGTCGTGGGTGATCAGGATCATGCCCATCTGCCGCTCACGCTGAAGCTCGGCCAGCAGGTCCATGATCTGGGCCTGCACGGTCACGTCGAGGGCGGTGGTCGGCTCGTCCGCGATCAGCACCTCCGGGTCGAGCGCCAGCGACATCGCGATCATCGCGCGCTGCCGCATACCGCCGGAGAACTGGTGCGGGTAGTTGTTGAACCGACCCTTGGCGTTCGGGATCTTGACCTGGTCGAGCATGTCGATCGCGCGCTTCTTGGCCTCCGCGCGACTCATGCCGCGCCGGACCCGGAACTGCTCGGCGATCTGGAACCCGACGGTGAAGACGGGGTTCAGCGCGGAGAGCGCATCCTGGAAGATCATCGCGATGCCCTCACCGCGGATGCGGCGGCGCTCCTCGTCGGACATGCGGAGCATGTCCTTGCCGTGGAAGCGGACCTGCCCACCGGTGACGAAGCCGGGCGGCGTGTCCAGGATGCCCATGATGGTCTGCGCGGTGACGCTCTTACCGGAGCCGGACTCGCCGAGCACGGCGAGGGTCTCCCCCGCGTCGACGTGGTACGTGACCCCGTTGATGACCTTTGCGACGCCGTCCCGGGTGCGGAACTCCACCCGCAGGTCGTCGACCTCGAGCAGGCGGCCGGAGGGACGCCCGGACCCGCCGGGTCCCGGCGCTGACTGCTCGGACACGAGAATGTCGGACAACTGGATCTCCCCTAGCGGAGTTTCGGATCGAGGGCCTCGCGGACCGACTCACCGAGCATCACGAAGCTCAGCACTGCGGTGACGAGGAACGCGGCGGGGAAGAACACCAGCCCCGGCGCGACCCGGATGAACTGCTGCCCGTCGCTGATCATGATGCCCCAGGACACCACTGGCGACTTGAGACCGACGCCCAGGAACGACAGGGTGGCCTCGGCGCCGATGAACGAGCCGACCATGATCGTGCCGTAGACCAGCAGCGGGGCCAGGCAGTTCGGCAGCAGGTGCTTGAGGATGATCCGGCCGGTGCCGGCACCCAGCGCGCGGGCCGCCACGATGTAGTCGGCCTCCTTGGTGGCGAGCACCGAGGAACGCATCAGTCGCATCACGACCGGCCAGCTCAGCACGATCAGCGACGCGGTCACCAGGCCCATGATCTTGTTCTTGCTGTTGCCGGCGCCCGAGCCGTTGAAGGTGGTCAGGATGACGATCGCGCCGAGCACGAAGGGCAGACCGAAGAAGACGTCGGCGATCCGGCTGAGCAGTGCGTCCACCCAGCCGCCGCGGTAACCGGCGATGATGCCCATGGTTCCGCCGATGAGCAGGGTGCCCAGCACGGAGAGCACGGCGACCTGGATGGACGCGCGCGCGCCGTAGATGACCCGGGCGTAGACGTCGCGGCCCTGCACGTCGTAGCCGAACCAGCCATTGGCGGACGGCTTGTCGAGGCTGCGGGACAGCGAGCCGTTGACGGCGTCGCCCGGGGCGAACAGCGCCGGGAAGGCCGCCATCAGCAGGAAGATCACGATCAGCGTGGCCGAGATCCAGAACAGCGGCTTGCGTCGCAGGTCCCGCCAGGCATCGCCGAGCAGGCCGCGCGGCTTCTCGTTGCTCTGCGGCTGGCCCGCGGTGGCGGGGGCGGCAGAGTCGGTGGGGTGTCCGCCAGGGGTACTGACGATCGATGCGGTACTCGGGTCACTCATAACGGATCCTCGGGTCCAGGGCGGCGTAGAGCAGGTCAACCAGCAGGTTCATCACGAGATAGACCAGCACCAGGACGACCACGATTCCTACCACCGTGGCGCTTTCCTTGGTGATGATCGCCCGGAAGACCTGGCGGCCGATTCCGTTGATGCCGAAGATTCCCTCGGTGACGATCGCGCCACCCATCAGGGCGCCGAGGTCGGTGCCGAGCAGGGTCACCACCGGGATGAGCGAGTTGCGCAGCAGGTGCACCCCGACCACCCGACGCATCGGCAGGCCCTTGGCGATGGCGGTGCGCACGTAGTCCGCGCGACGGTTCTCCGCGATGCTCGTTCGTGCCACCCGGGCGATGTACGCCACCGACGCGCTGCCGAGCACGAAGCCGGGCACGATCAGCTCGGACCACCGCATCTCGGAGGAGACGGTCGGCTTGATGATGCCCCACTGCACACCCAGCAGCCACTGCAGCACGAAGCCGACCACGAAGACCGGCAGTGCGATCAGGAAGAGGGTGGAGACCAGGACCAGGTTGTCCAGGAAGCCGTTGCGCCGCAGACCGCTCAGCACGCCGGCGCCGAGACCGATCACGGCCTCGATGGCGAGCGCCACCACGGCCAGCTTCAGGGTGTTCGGGTACGAAGTCATGATGATGTCGCTGATCTCGCGCTGCGAGAACGTCTGACCGAAGTCGCCCTGGAGCAGGTTCTTCATGTAGTTGGCGTACTGCACGAAGACGTTCTGGTCGAGGTGGTACTTCTCGGTCATGAAGGCGATGTACTGGTCCGGGCAGCGACGCTCACCGCACTTGCCGGCGAACGGATCGCCCGGAACGGCCCAGACGAGGGCGTAGATCAGGAACGTCGTACCGATGAAGACCGGCACGAGTTGGAGCAGCCGTCTCAACAGATAACGGCCCATGGGGTGGTCCTCCAGACAGGGGGCGCGTCGGACGGCCGACACGGTGGTGACAACGTGCGAGTGGAGTGTTGTAACACCCACTCGCGGAACGGCCCCGGGTCGGGCTCACCGGATGTGGCGAGCCCGACCCGGGGTCAGACCGTTCGGATCAGAGCTCGACCGAGGTGATGTCGATCTCGCCGACGTTGTTCAGCTCGAGCTTCTTGATCTTCTCCGAGTGGCCGGACTGCTGGCCGTAGAAGTAGACCGGGATGCTCGGGACGTCCTGGTCGATCTTCTCGACGGCCTTGGCGAACGCCTCGTGCGAGGCCTCCAGGCTCGGCGCGGCACTGGCCTGCTTGGCCAGCGCGTCGACCTCGGGGTTGCTGTACAGACCGTCGTTGGAGGAACCGCCGGTGACGAAGAGCGGGTTGACCCAGTTCTCCACGTCCGGGTAGTCCTGCTGCCAGGCAGCACGGTACGGGCCGGCCATCTTGTAGGCGTTGATGTTCTGGCGGAAGACCGCGAAGGTCGGCACGCCCTCGGCCCGCGCGTTGATGTTGAGGTTGGTCTTGATCTGCTGCGCGACGGCGTCCATCCAGTCCTTGTGGGCGGAGTCCGCGTTGTAGTAGAAGACCATCTCACCACTGAAGCCACCGGCCTCGGCGAGCAGCGTCTTGGCCGTCTCCGGGTCGAACTTGCAGGCGGTGCAGTTGCCCGGCTTGGCGCCCGGGGTCAGCGGGTTCGCCCAGCTGTCGGCCGGCTTGCGGGTGCCGAAGAAGATCTTGTCCGAGATCTCCTGCCGGTTGACGGCGAGCGACACGGCACGACGGAGCTTCACGTTCTGGAAGCGCTTGTCGTACATCGGGAACGCGATGAACGCGGTCGACGGCGTGACGGTGTTGCGGCCCCGGTCACCGAGGTCGGTCTTCCACTTGTCACCGGCGAGCGCCGAGGTGGGGACAACCTCCATGAAGTCGAGGTTGTTCGCCAGCAGGTCGGCGTAGGCGGCGTTGTCGTCCTGGTACAGCTTGACGTCGACGTCCTTGACCTTCATCTTGTCGCGAAGGTTGTAGTCGTCGAAGCGCGTCAGCTTGATGAGGGAGTTGTCCTCCCACGACACGAACTTCACCGGGCCGTTGGCGATCGGCTTGCGGCCGAACTCTTCCGGCTTCATGGTGAAGAAGACGTCCGGCAGCGGCATGAAGGCGCTGTAGCCGAGCTTGGTCGGGAAGACCGCGGTCGGGGCGGCCAGCGTGACCTCGAAGGTCTGCTCGTCGATGACCTTCAGGCCGGACATCTTGTCCGCCGTCGGCGCCGGGGCCTTCTTCGGGCCGTCCGGGCCGTCCGGGTCGGACGTGTAGGTCTTGTCGAAGCCCTCGATGTCCGCGAAGAAGCTGCCGTTCTGCGCGCCGTTCGGCGAGTAGGCGGCCCAGTTCCAGGCGTCGACGAAGTTCTTCGCCTTCACCTCGGTACCGTCGTGGAACTTGGTACCGGCCTTGATCTTGATCGTGAAGACCTTGGAGTCCGTGGTGTTGATGGACTCCGCCAGCGCGTTACGCGGGGCCCCACCGTCGTTCGGGTACTCGACCAGGCCGGTCCACAGCCAGTCGACGATCTTGCCGCCGCCGGTCTCCGTGGTGTTCGACGGGACCAGCGGGTTCTCCGGCTGGACGCCGTGGACAACGATCGAGCCGTCCTTGCTGGCGGCAGCGTCGCCGTCGCCGTCACCGCTCGAGCAACCGCTCGCGACAAGCGCGGCAGCCGCGCTGAGCGCGATCGCGCTCGTCGCCCGCTTCGAGACTCTCATTCCGAGGGGCCTCCTCTTTCTAACCAGGTTCCGTCGTGGGTTTCACGCACGTTTGGGGGTGACACCGCCCGACCACCCCGGGGCGCGGGTCGCCGGGACCACAGGGAAGTTGGGGACACCCCTGATGTTCCGATCCGCCGGGCTCCCCCACCAACGAGGCTTGACACGACGCAGTCGACACAGCCACGGGCCGCCGAGATCGGCGGAATCGTGGTAGTGGGGCGTACGGAGTGCCACACACCGATGGTGAGGTGCTGCCACTGTGACACCCACTGGCCTCTTCCGTGAAGGTGCCGTTATCAAGCCGTTAGTTGCCCGCCACGTTGCCGATACTTGAAAAATGATCATAAAACGGTCGGCTCAGGCAGCATTGACCAGGAAATACGTTGCGCCACCCGCGCACGGGCTCTCGGCCCGCGCGTACGCCTCGGGCCCACCCGTGTCCGATCGGACGTCGTTCACCACCCACATTTCGACCCGTCCGGACTAGGTCGACTTCGGCTGCACGGGCACGATCACCGACTGGGTGGATGAGTGCGCCGAGATCGTTTGTCTGATCCTCGGCCCTCGGGCGAGGCCCGGTCAGACGAGGCGGCGATCCGCCGCCCAACGGGACAGCTCGTAGCGGTTGGACATCTGCAGCTTGCGGAGCACGTTCGACACGTGCGTCTCCACCGTCTTGATGGAGATGAACAGCTCCTTGGCGATCTCCTTGTACGCGTACCCCCGGGCCAGCAGCCGCAGCACCTCGCGCTCACGGTTGGTCAGCTGGTCCAGCTCGGGGTCGGCCACCGGGGCATCCGGTCGGGCCGCGAAGGCATCCAGCACGAAGCCGGCCAGCCGTGGACTGAACACCGCGTCCCCGTCGGCCACCCGGCGGATCGCCGCGGCCAGCTCGTCCGGGGAGATGGTCTTGGTCACGTAACCCCGGGCGCCGGCACGGATCAACCCGATCACGTCCTCCGCCGCGTCGGAGACGCTCAACGCGAGGAACTTGACCTGCGGGTGGGTACGCCGCATCGCCTCCAGCACCGCGCGCCCGCCACCGTCGGGCATGTGCACGTCGAGCAGCACCACGTCCGGTCCGACGGCGGCGATCCGGGTGACCGCCTCGGCCACCGTGCTCGCCTCGCCCACCACCTCGACGTGGGCGCCCAACTCGGCGCGCACCCCGGCTCGGAACATGGCGTGGTCGTCCACCAGGAACACCCGCAGCCGCTCGGGGCGGGCATCCGCCTGGTCGAGGTGCTCGGTCGACTGCTCGGCCATGGTCATCTGTTCCTCTCCGCTGCGGACGAGTCCCGGGAGATCGGCAGGATCAACCGAACCTCGGTCCCCTCCCCCGGACCGGACCGGATTTCGGCCCGTCCGCCGTGCCGCTTCATCCGCCCGATGATCGAGCCGCGTACGCCGTGCCGGTGGTCCTCCACGGTATCCGGATCGAAGCCCTTCCCCCGGTCCCGGACGAACACGCTGACCTGATCGGGCTCCACCTCCGCGTAGAGGGACACCGTCTGCACGCCAGCGTGGCGGGCCGCGTTCACCAGCGCCTCCCGCGCGGCCGCGACCAGCGCGCCGACCTTCTCGTCGGTCTCCCGGTCGCCGACCACCACCGCCTCCACCGTGATCGCGAAGGTGTCCTCGACCTCGGCGGCGGCCTGCTCCAGCGCGGCGGCGAAGCGCTCGCTCGGCGACGCGGTGGGTTTGTAGAGCCAGTTGCGCAGGGAACGCTCCTGGTACGCGTACCCCCGGGCCAGCCGCTGCACCATCTTGACGTCGCTGGCGTTGCGCTGGATCAGCGCCAGCGTGTGCAACACCTGGTCGTGCACCATCGCGGCCAACTCGGCTCGCTCCTGCTCACGGATGCGGCCCTCGCGCTCCGAGCGGAGCTGACTGTACGTCCGCCAGAGCACCGGCGCGGCGACCACGCCTACCCCGGCCAACCCGACCAGCGCGAAGATCACGCCATTGATCACCGCGTCGAAGTTCTGCGCCGGCGAGTAGACCGCCGCGACGCCGATGATGCCGACCGCGACCAGCACTCCCCCGCCGATGAACCGGAGCACGAAGGCCCGCCGGTCGCTCTCCTCGACGACCGCGCCGAGCCAGGGCACCGGCATCGTCTCGCCCCACTGCCGCCGCCGCTCTGGCGCGGACTGGTGCCAGATGACCCCGGCGCCGACCGCGATGATGGCCACCAGCCAGCCGGCGGTGCCCGCCGCGCCGACCGAGTCGAAGACCATCACCTGGATCAGCAGGACACCGAGCCCGATCCCCACGAACGGCAGGAGCTGCGCCACGTCGCGCCGGGGCGGCACCGCGGTGTCCCCGGGCCGCAGCGGCACCACGGCCCAGAAGGCCGCGTAGAGCAGCAGGCCGAGCCCGCTCAGCCCGAGCAGCACCATGAACGCGACGCGCACCCGCAGCACCGAGATGCCGAGATGGTCGGCGATACCGGCGGCGACACCGGCGGCCATCCGGTGCTCCGGGGCGCGGTAGAGGCGCGGGGGCGTGGTCACGGTGCTGATCGGAGGCTCCCTGGTCACGGTGGCGGGGCTGGTCGAGGTCGGTGACTCGATCGTCACACGCTGCGGCCTCCACGACCACGGGGACGCCCCCGACATTCCGGCCGCCGGATCTCAGGGTGGGGTCAGGGTCGGGTCCTGAGGTCGTTCGGGTGCACCGGGCAGCAGGATCGAAGCATGACCGAGGAAGCTGCCCCGCCACCCCGCCCGGGGTCGGCACAGCCGGAGGGCTCGTCACCGCCCTCGCCGGCCGCGACGCCTGGTGCCTGGACCGGCCCCAGCACGCCCGGTGCGCACCCGGGCGCCGCGCCTACCGATCCGTACGGCGGCTTCGGGCCGCCCGCCGGCGCGAGCTACGGCCCGGGGTTCGCGGCCGGCACCGGTTACGGGGCCGCCGGCGTACCACCCGGACCAGGCGGTGGTCCCGGTCCGTCCGCCCCGCCACCGCCTCTGGGTGGCACCGGTTTCACCTCGCGGTACGGGTTGGTCCGGCCGCGCGAGGGGCGGTATCTGGCCGGTGTCTGCGCGGCGATCGGACGAGCCACCAACACCGACCCGGTGCTGTGGCGGGTGCTGCTCGCGGTGCTCGGGTTCTTCGGGGGCATCGGCATCCTGGTGTACGTCGCCGCCTGGCTGATCATCCCGAACGAGGGTGACACCGCGTCCCCGATCGAGTCGATGCTCGGGCGCGGCCGTTCCAGCATGTCGCCGGTGACCGTGATCATCCTGGGCATCCTGGTCGCGGCCAGCTTCGGCTACATCGTCACCGACGCCTTCCGCGCGGTGCTGCTCGGCGCGGCCATCCTGGTCGCCGGCGCGCTGCTGCTCAACCGGGACAGCCGCAACCCACCGGCCGGCACCCCGGGCGGGCCGGTGCCGCCCGCGCCGACCGGCACCCCACCCGGTCCGGTACCACCGGTGGCCTGGCCGGCGCCGCCGTCGGACGCGGCCCCGCCGACCGGCCCACTCACCACGACCGCAGCACCGGGGGCAGGTGGCCATCCCGCCTACGCCACCGCGACGACGGGAGGGACGCCCACCGTGGCGTACGACGTACCGCCGACCGGTGGTCCGCAGCCGGCCACCACCGGGCAGCCGGTGTCCGGCATGGGCCCGGTGTCCGGGCAGCCGGCCGGCACGACGGCTGTCCAGCCCGGCTGGCCGGCACCGACCACGGCTTGGCCGAGCACGGCCGCACCCAGCGTCGGCTGGCCGTCGGCGCCGGTGACCGGGGCACCCGCGGCTCCGTCCGGCTATCCGACCGCCACGCCACCGTCCGCATACCGTCAGCCCTTCGCGCCGCACGGCCCGTACGCCTCAACGAGCCCGGTGCCGTCCCCGCCGCCCAAGCCACCGAAGCCGCCGAAGCGCCCGAAGGAGCGGTCGCCACTCGGTGCGGTGACCTTCTCCCTGATCTTCCTGGTCCTCGGTATGGTCGCCCTGCTCGACCTGCTCGACGTCTTCGCCATCAGCGCCTCGGCGTACTTCGCGGCGGCGTTGGCCACCATCGCGCTGGGGCTGCTGGTCGGCACCTGGTTCGGCCGGGCCCGCTGGCTCATCGCGCTCGGCCTGGTGACCGCTGCGGCACTGGGCACGGCGACGGTAGCCGAGTCGTACGACCGGATCCGAGGGGTCGACGGTGCGGTGACCTGGGCACCAACCGACTATCGCGACCTTGCCGACCGGTACGAGAACAGCTTCGGTGACGCCGTGCTCGACCTGCGCGGCATCGACTTCGCGAAGCGGGACAGCCAGATCACCGTCGCCATCAACTTCGGTCAGGCGACAGTCGTCGTACCGCCGAACGTCGACGTCACCACGGTGGCCGACGTCAACGCGGGCGATGCCAACATCTTCGGCAACCGGTCCGGCGGGTTGGACGGTCGCCTGCGGGAGTTCACCGATGTCGGCGCGGACGGGCCCGGCGGCGGGACCCTGCGCCTTTACATCCACGTCAATGCCGGCAATCTGGAGGTGACCCGGTGAAGGCTCACCGTACGGATCTGGTGTCGTTCGCCTTCGGGCTCGTGTTCCTGGCGCTGTCCGGCTGGTGGCTGCTCGCCCAGCTGCTCGGGCTCGCCCTGCCGGCGGTGGGCTGGTTCCTGGCCAGCGCGCTCATTCTGATCGGCGTCTTCGGGCTGGTCGGCGCGCTGCGCTCGGGTCGGTCGCCGCAGCCGGAGGCCACCGCCGAGGCCGTTGCCGCCGAGGCCGTTGCCGCCGAGGCCGTTGCCGCCGAGGCCGCCGCTCCGGTCTCCGGCGCGACCGCGCCCGTCTCCGGAGCCTCCGCACCGGTCTCCGGTGCCGCGGTGCCGACCTCCGGCGCGGCTCTGCCGGTCTGGGAAGCCGAACGGTCCACCTGGGACGCTCCCCCTTCGGCAGCGACACCGCAGGCACCGACCGCCGAGGTGATCCACCCGGCCTGGCTGGCTCATCCGCCGGCAGAGCCGCAGACGTCCCCGATCCCCGATCAGCCCGACGACCGACACGAGGAGCCGACCATCGGCCTCGGCACCGGGCCGGCCCCGGTCGAGGGGGACGAACCGACCCGGTCGGATCACCCGATCGAGGCCGTCCGCGACCAGGCGGACGACGAACGGGAGGGCCGGCGCGGGCAGGTCTGACCTCGGGCGCCGACCGGTGGTGGCCTACTCCACCGCTACGGCGGTGCGGCTGGCGCGAACGGGCGCATATGCTGGCCGGTGGAGATCTCGCCCTCCGCCGGCCGGCCCGTCCCGCCATGGCGGTCCCGCCGCGATTCCCGTCTCTACCCCCGTCAGGAGCCCGCCCGACATGACCCAGTCCCCCGCCGTGCGTATCACCGGTCGGTCCGGTCCGGTCCGCATCGGCGAGCGAGCCGCCCGTACGCTCGTCACCGAGCTGGCCCGGATCAACGATCCCAAGGCCGCCCTCCTGGTCGGGGCGGGCCCGGAGTCCGCAGTGCTGGCCGCGGCGATCGAGGCGCTGCTCCCCGGTGACCGGCTCACCGTGGTGCCCGTCGAACCGCTCGGCGCCACCGCGCTCCGCGAGCATGTCACCGCCCAGGGCCGTTGGGTCGCCGACCGGGTGAGCGTCGTCGACTCGCTGGCCGAGGCTGAGCCCGCCGGGGTCGTCATCGCCGGAGAGGCGTTCGTCGGCACCGCCGAGGAAACCCGCAGCGGCATCGAGGGCCTGGCGAAATACCTCTCCGACGGTGCGGTACTCAGCGTGGCGACCATCGCCACACCCGGCCGGACCACCGGGGCGGCGGCCGAGTTGGCTCGACAGGACGCCCTCTACGGCGTCGGCGCCGATCTGGTGCTGCGTAACTCGCCGCCGGTGCGGGTCTACCGGCTGCGGTTCACCCCGGCCAGCCCGGCCTCGGCCGACCGGTTGGCCCCCGCGCACCGCCCGTCGAGTGTGCCGCTGACCCGCGGCATGCACATCGACTCCAACGGCGTGGCCGCGGCGGGCATCGCGCTGGGCCTCGCGGCGCTGGCCCGGGTGGCGCGTCCGTCGTCCAAGCTCTGGCTGTTGCCGGCGCTGGCCGCCGGGCCGGTCGCCGCGTTCTTCCGCGACCCCGAGCGGGACGTGCCGGAGGACCCGACCGCGGTGGTCGCCAGCGCGGACGGCAAGGTCCTGTCGGTGCAGCGACTGCACGACGAGCGTTTCGGCGACGGCGAGTGGCTCCGGGTCGCGGTCTTCCTGTCGGTGCTGGACGTGCACGTCAACCGTGCCCCGGTGGCCGGCAAGGTGGTGGACTACTTCGTCGCCGACGGCGGGTTCGTCAACGCGATGAAGCCGGACGCCGAGCACAACGTGGCGGCGTACACCGTGCTGGACACCGCTCGTGGCACGGTGGTGGTCGCGCAGCGGACCGGGCTGATCGCTCGCCGGATCGTGCAGCGCGCGCCGATCGGCGCACTGCTGGCCAGGGGCGAGCGCTTCGGTCTGATCCGGTTCGGCTCGCGGACCGACGTCTACCTCCCGGCCGAGGCTGCGGACCCGTTGGTCGGGCCGGGCGACAAGGTGGTCGGCGGGTCCACTGTCATCGCCCGCTGGCGCTGACTACGAACGTGCAACGGGGCGCCGCTGTCCGCGGCGCCCCGTTCTGTCTGCTGTGCTGTGGTCAGGCGGTGCGGCGCTGCCGCAGCCAGAGCACCGGCCCGCTGACCAGGTAGCCCACCACGATCAGGGCGAACGTGATCCGGATGTCGACCAGAGCGCCGATCACCGGGGCCAGCCAGAGCCACGGGGGCAGCTTCACCAGGCGGGCGAGCTTGGCGTACGGGAAGCTCGACACCATCGCGAAGGCCAGCAGCGCCACCCCGGCGACCAGCACGGCACCGGGCACCGGCAGGCCGATCGCCACGGTCACGGCAAGCACCGCCGCCGCCATGGTGGTGGGCACCCCGCAGAAGAACCGGCCGTCCTTCGGCGAGACGTTGAAGCGGGCCAGTCGAATCGCGGCACACGCCGCGACCAGTGCGCACGCCACCGCCGCCGCGGCGGTGGAGACGGAGCCGGCGAGCGAGGCGTAGACCACGACCGGCGCGGCGAGACCGAACGAGCACATGTCGGCCAGGGAGTCCATCTGCGCGCCGAACGGGCTGGCCACGCCGAGCCGGCGGGCCAGCGCGCCGTCCAGACCATCGAAGGCGACGCAGGCGATCAGGCAGAGCGCGGCGATGCGCACCTCACCCTGCATGGCCAGGAAGATGGCCAGCATGCCGAGCATCAGGCTGGCCAGGGTGCAGGCGTTGACCAGGCCGAACTTCATCCGCCGGGCGATGGTGCGCTCGCCCGGGAGCAGCGGGATCGACCGGGCCGAGGCCTCGTCGGTGCGCAGCATCGGCGGCATCGCCGGGCTGACCGGCATGACCGCTTCGATCTCCGCCCGACCGACGCTCCCCGCCGGCCGGCTGAGCCGGTCCAGGCCGTAGCGACGGCGCTGCCGGTCGGCGTACCGGTGCTCGGGCGACGCCACGTCGGTCGGGAGCAGGTCGCCGTCCCGGCGTCCGACCCGGACCAACAGCACCTGGCGGGCGAACGTGCTGCTGCGGCGCAACGGGCCCGCCCAGCGACGCCCTGCGGGGCGCGGACTGTCAGTAGTACGACGCCGGCGCCATGGGGCTCTCGGCACGTTTCCTCCATCACCGGATCGGCAGACCGCCGTGTAGCGGGTGTCCGGCTGTCTCGTGCCGGACCTTGCGTGGCCCGGCAGCCGTTTTGCGGAGTACACCATCGCATAGGGGAACATGGCTTGGCGATAGCTGCCGGCGGTACTTATATCTGGCTTAAACCGCTCGAACCGCTCGATTGTTCCCATCCCGGGCCTCATTGCCCGTTTCCTCCACCATTCCCGCCTTTGACTGTACCGGAGGGTCACCATCTCGGCTCACCGAGCGGCGTGCTATCAGCCACTCTGTCCGATTGCCGAGGCAGCGATGTCGCTCAACGGCAGGTCAGCAGCTTGGCCACGGGTGAACCAGCCGGCCCGCGCCGTCGAACCTCCGGCGGACTCGGTGACCACCGCATCGGTAGGTACGTCCACCAGCACCCGATAGATCACCCGTACGCCGTGCCAGTCCAACGGACGACCCTCCGGGCCGAAAGCGGCAGGGTTGTGCAGGTTGTCCACGCCCAGGAGCTCCACCACCCGGCCCAGTTGGCCACCCTCCTCGACCAGTTCCCGAAGCAGCCCGGTCGTCGGCTGCTCGCCGTGATCGGTGCCCCCACCGGGCAGGTGCCACAGGCCGGCCCCCGGATAGCCATCCGAGATCTGGGTGAGCAGGATCCGTCCGGCCGGGTCGGTGACCAGCCCGTACGCCCCGAAGCGCAGCCGACGATCGGGGTGCGGTGGCGGCAGGGGCGGCTGCGGCCGGTGCGTTCCGGGCGGCAGTGGCGTGACCGGCAGGCCGAGCATCTCGGCGGTGAACGGTGTCAGCGTCAACCGTGACAGTTCGTCCAGGGTGAGCCAGCGAACCTGGTCGACCAGGTCGTCCCCGGCGTCGCCCGACGCGCGGTCGCGTGTCGTGAGGTCGAACATCAGCCGGTCGGTGTGCAGTGCGACACCATCCCGACGGTCGGTCACATCGGCGATCACCGTGCGCAACCGACCCACCGCGACGGTGAGCCCGGTCTGCTCGGCGACGGTGCGAACCGCAGCGCGTCCGGGGTGTTCGGCATGCGCGACAGAACCGCCGGGCAGCCGCCACATCCCGGGAAACTCGCCCTCGGCCCCGTCCCGAACCACCAGGACCCGATCCGAGTCCCGCAGAAGCCCGTAAACCCCGACTCGCCGCGCAAACCGCACTCGCCCACTCCCCCGCTTCGACCCGACCCATCGATCATGAAGTTAGCCCGTCCGCGTCGCAGCAGTCGGGCCACACCATGATCCACTCGGAAACACTGAAGGCGCGGCATCCCCGTGCTCGGGATACCGCGCCTTCAAGAGAGCCGAGTTGATCAGGGGCTACGCGAGCGAGCGCGGCAGACCAGCCCCGGCGATCACCGCGAGCCTGGCGCGACGGACGACCTCGCGCGGGCGGGGTCAGGTGAGTTGAGCTGCCTGGACCGCCTCGGCGGTCACCTCGGTGAGGTGGTGGGTGGGGAGCGCGCCCAACTCCTCGCGGCCGAACCAGCGGGCCTCGCAGGTGGAACCGCCGACGTCGGCCACGGTCAGCGGGTTGGGCTTGTCGACCACGACGCGGTAGAAGGCGCGCACCCCGTGCCAGTCGATCGGGTAGCCCTCGGGGCCGAGCGAGGCGGCGTCGCGGTGGCTGGCCACCCCGAGCAACTCGACCAGGCGGCCGGTCTGCCCGGTCTCCTCGACCAACTCCCGGATGAGGGCGGCGCCGGGCTGCTCGCCGTAGTCGGTGCCGCCGCCGGGCAGGTGCCAGCAGCCGGCGCCGGGGTAGCCGTCGGAGACCCGGGTGAGCAGCACCCGCCCGGCCGGGTCGGTGCAGACCGCGTACGCGGCGAAGCGTTGCGCCCGGTGCAGCCCGTCCGGGCCGGGCACCGCGTAGAACGAGGGGAACTCGGGCGGCTCGTCGGGCACCACGTCGGCCGAGGAGGCCGGCAGACCGAGGGCACGTGCGGTGAACGAGCGCAACGGCAGTTTGCGCGCCTCGTCGAGGGTGTACCAGCGGGCCAGGTCGGTGGGGCGCTCGCCGACCCGGTCGGCGAGGGTGCCGCCGCGTACCGCCACCCGGTAGATCAACCGGTCGGTGTGGATGGTGATGCCCCGGTCCGGGAGTGCGCGCATGTCGGCGAGCACGTCGGCGAGACCGGAGACGGCGACGGAGAGGCCGGTTTCGGCGGCGGTTTCGCGAACGACCGTGTGGTTCGGGTCCTCGCCGTGGTCGACCGCCCCGCCGGGCAGCGACCACGTGCCGGGGGTGCCGGAGCGCTCCGATGCGCGGACCAGCAAGACTCGGCCTCTTGAATCAGCACAAACTGCGTATGCCGCGATCCTGCGGAGCGGCTCGAGCAAGGTGGTCACGGAAGCAAATTCTCCCCGGGCCGGGTTACCGGAACGGAAAAGAGTCAGATTCCTGACTGTCGGGCCCCGATCAGGGATTGGTCAGGGTAAGGATCCGGGCGGTCACCGAGGGCGGGCCGGGCGGCAGCGCGGACCGTGGGGGTATGACATCCACCGCCGCTCCCCACGCCCCGTACAAGCAGCTCCGGCGCCCCACCACCGACCGCATGGTCGCCGGGGTCGCCAGCGGCGTCGGCCGCTACTTCGCCGTCGACCCCACACTTGTCCGGGTGGCCTTCGCGGTCACCGGCCTGCTCACCGGCGGGCTCGCGCTGTTCGCGTACCCGATCATGTGGTTCCTGATGCCGGAGGAGCCCACCGGCGCGCCGGCCTGGCCGCACACGGCGGGCGTCGCGCCGCAGGCAGGCCCGCCGCCCACCGCCGGGCCCCCGCCCGGCGGACCACAGCCGGGGTACGCCCCGACGCCGCCCTACCCGCCGACGACCCCGTCGGACCCGCCGTCGGCCGCCTGACCGGCGCTCACTCCCACTCGATGGTGCCCGGCGGCTTGCTGGTCACGTCCAGGACCACCCGGTTCACCTCGGCCACCTCGTTGGTGATCCGGGTGGAGATCCGGGCGACCACCTCGTAGGGCAGTCGTGACCAGTCGGCCGTCATCGCGTCCTCGCTGGAGACGGGGCGCAGCACCACGGGGTGACCGTAGCTGCGCCCGTCTCCCTGCACACCGACGCTGCGTACGTCGGCGAGCAGCACCACCGGGAACTGCCACACGCCCCGGTCCAGGCCGGCGGCGGTCAGCTCCTCGCGGGCGATAAGGTCGGCCTCGCGGAGCAGGTCGAGGCGCTGCTGGTCGACCGCGCCGATGATCCGGATGGCCAGGCCGGGGCCCGGGAACGGGTGCCGCCAGACCATGGCCTCGGGCAGGCCCAGTTGCAGACCGAGCGCCCGGACCTCGTCCTTGAAGAGTGTGCGCAGCGGCTCGACCAGGGCGAACTTCAGGTCCTCCGGCAGACCGCCGACGTTGTGGTGGCTCTTGATGTTGGCGGTGCCGGTGCCGCCGCCGGACTCCACCACGTCTGGGTAGAGCGTGCCCTGGACGAGGAACTCCACGTCGCCGTGCGAGGCGATCTCGCGGGCGGCGGCCTCGAAGACCCGGATGAACTCCCGGCCAATGATCTTGCGCTTCTGCTCCGGGTCGGTCACGCCGGCCAGCGCGCCGAGGAACCGGTCGGCGGCGTCGACCACCTTCAGCTTGATGCCGGTGGCGGCCACGTAGTCCTTCTCCACCTGCTCGGCCTCGCCGGCGCGCAGCAGACCGTGGTCGACGAAGACGCAGGTGAGCTGGTCACCGACCGCCTTGTGCACAAGTGCCGCGGCGACCGCCGAGTCCACCCCGCCGGACAGGCCGCAGATGACCTCCTTGTCGCCGACCTGGGCGCGGATCCGGGCAACCTGCTCGTCGATGATGTTCTCGGGCGTCCAGGTCGGCTCGATGCCGGCGATGTCGTAGAGGAAGCGGGTCAGCATCTCCTGGCCGTGCGCGGTGTGCCCGACCTCCGGGTGGAACTGCACACCGGCACGCCGCCCGGCCAGATCCTCGAACGCGGCGACCGGCGCGCCCGCCGACTCGGCGGTGACCGTGAAGCCCGCCGGGGCCTCGGTGACGCAGTCGCCGTGGCTCATCCACACCGGCAGGTCGGCGGGCAGGTCGCGCAGCAGCACACCGGGGTCGAGGAGGCGGGGGCGCAGCGGCGTACCGCCGTACTCACGGTTACCGGTCTTCGCCACGGTGCCGCCGAGCGCCTGGGCCATCGCCTGGAAGCCGTAGCAGATGCCGAAGACCGGCACGTCGGCGGTGAACACGCCCGCGTCGATCTGCGGCGCGTCAGGTGCGTAGACGCTGGCCGGGCCACCGGAGAGGATGATCGCGGCGGGGTTCTTCGCCAGCATCTCGGCGATCGGCATCGAGTGCGGCACGATCTCGGAGTAGACCTTCGCCTCACGGACCCGGCGGGCGATGAGCTGGGCGTACTGGGCTCCGAAGTCCACCACGAGGACGGGGCGAGGCAGGCTCATGTGCACAAAGCCTACCGGCCGTCAAGGTTGATCCGCCGTCGGGTGGGAGCGGCGAGAAAGGTACGCATCGGTCAACGCTGACGACGGCGCCATCGGGGGTTGAAAGCGACCACTACCCTCGCCACCGTGGATGCCTGGGTGATAGACGAGCACAGCAAGGGCCTGGTCGATCGGCAGTTGAAGACGATCACCGTCAACGCCGAGCGGGTACGGGCGGCACTCGAGGAGTTGCAGGTGCTGCTGCCGGACGACCCCGACCCCACCGACGGCAGTCGACGTCGCTGGCGGATGGACGAGGTCGAACTGACCATCGAGTTGACCGGCGAAGGCGGTGTGAAGCTGCTCGGCAGCGCCACCGTTGGCGTCACCGGGGGCATCCGGGTGCTCTACAAGCGAGCCGAGTGACGGAATGCGTCGGGCACTCCTCGTCGGCATCGCGCACTACACGGGCGGTTACAGCGCTGCCATCAGGCCAGCCGTCATGGCGGACGTCCAGAGGCTCAGACACGGTCTCGGCGACAGCGGGGTAACCGTGTCGAAGGCGATCCTGGCCGAGGACGCCGAGGTCGGCTCGGACACCATCCGCACGGCGATCGCCGAGTTTCTCATCGACTGCGACGTCGACGATGACCTGATCGTCTACTTCAGCGGGCACGGCCGCTACTTCGACGGGGTCAGCTACCTGGTGCCCTCGTCTGCCAACCCGCGCCTACCCGATCAACGCAGCTATCTGGTGCCGGTCTGGTTCGACGAGGAGATCAAGATCAGTCCGGCCCGCTCGGTCACCTTCCTGATCGACGCCTGCCGGGACGGCGAGCCGGACGACGGCCCGCACCGGCCGCCGATGCCGTCGAACACCGCGACCACCTTCGTCTTCGCGACCCAGGCTCCGGCTGTCGCGCACAGCGTCGCGGGGGCCGACGCGTGCAGTGTGTTCACTCGGGCGCTCGTGGAGCTGCTGCCCAGCCTCCCACCGGAGGTACGCCTCGCCCGGGCCGCCGGGCTGGTGCAGGACCGGATGACGCTGATCTGCGGCCAGGAGGGCCTACCCAGCCAACACCTGGACGTGGTCAGCAATGTCAACCCGGACACTGCCGCGTTCCCCCTCTTCGCGTTCAGCCCCGCCATGCTCGCCGAGGACCGGTGGAGCCGACTGCTTCGCAACGAGCTTCCCGACATCCTGGGCGAGACGTCGCCCGGCCGACCGGAGCCGTCACCCGAGCAGGTCGAGCGGCTCCTGAAGATCGCGGACGGGCTGGAGGCGGAGGCGTCGGCCGAGTCCGTCCTGGCCGGCCGGGCGACGAGCCCTTGGCTGCAACCCGGCCTCGTCGATCGACTCGCCCGTACCCTGCGGGAACTCGCCCCCGCGATCCTCGCCACCCCGTTCGAACGGTTGGTGCTGGTCGGGATGGCCGCGGTCGTCGACGCGGCAGTTCGCCACGCCGAGCTGAGCCTGCTGGCCCGGTCGGACTCGTGTTGGTCGGTGGAGTGCGTACTCTCCGCCGAGCCTGGGTTGCGCAGGGCCATCGATCAGGGCGACGACCCCGCGTCGCCACTCCGGCAGTGGGCCGCCCACCTCGCCGCAGTACGGGAGTGCGCCCTCGACACCACCGGCAGGCTCCGCAACGGCACCGCGGACATCGTCCGGGGAATCAAGCCCGACCTGCCTGCGGCCAGTGTTGGTCGGACGGTGGACTACCTCGTCGACGCGGTGCGCTACGCCCTCGACCCGTCCCGCAGCCTGACGGATCTGGACCCGACCGAGCTGGAGATCGACCTGGAACCTGTCCGGTCCAGCGTCAACGGCCGGCGGCTGGCCGCCGCGCTGCAACTGCTCTGGCGTCTGAGCCTTGACACCCGGTTCTTCGAGCCGGCCAGCGGCATCCATCTGACGCACGACGGTCTGCCCATCGCCGATGCCCTGGCAGGTCTTCAGGAGGCACGCTGGCACCGGGTGCAGAACCTTCTGGATCTGAGCCTCTGGACCCGCAGCGCACCGATCGACCAGGCGATCCGGCAGCTCGTGGTGGAAACGAACGAGATCCTGCTGACGCACCGCCAGCCGGGTGGCCCGCTGCACCAGACCAAGACGCCGCACCTGATCGCCACGAGCCGGCTGCAACCCGAGCGAGCCTCGTTCCGGCTGCCGCACGTGACCTTCCGGGTCTCCACCTCGGAGACTCGGCACCTCCTGATGGGTACCAACCTCTACCAGGACCCGTCGCTCGCCGTCCGCGAGCTGTACCAGAACGCCGTCGACGCCTGCCGCTACCGGGAACGTCGGCTCCAGCACCTCCAGGGCGACGACCACGACTGGAGTCCGGTGATCAAATTCCGGATGGGTGTCGACGGTGGACGCCGGTATCTCGAATGCCGTGACAACGGCATCGGCATGTCGCACCACGAGATCCGGGAGGCGTTCGCGAAGGCGGGGCGTCGGTTCCGGGACCTCCCGGAGTTCATCCAGGAGTCCGCCGAGTGGGCCACCGACGGCGGCGCGGATTTCCAACCGATCTCGCAGTTCGGCATCGGAGTGCTCAGCTACTTCATGATCGCCGACGAGTTGGAGGTCCGGACCACCCGGGTCGATCGCCGCTTGGGCCTTCAGGCGCCGATCCGGGTCCGAATCCGTGGTGGGTCGGACCTGTTCCAGATCAGCGACGGCGGCCAGGTCGAGCCCACCGGGGGTGGATCTGTCGTCCGTCTCTTCCTCAACCCCGAGTTCCAGGAGTTCGATCTGGCCGAGGCGCTGAACCGGACCGTCCGGGCGCCCACCATCCCGGTGCTCTTCGAGGATCGGACGTGGCACGCGGATCGGCTGTACGACCGCAACGGCAACGAGGTGACGCCCTGTTTCCGGTCACCGGACCTCGCCGTCTTCTTTCATGAGGGGCCGGGCGAGATCCTCGTCAACGGCATCCCGATCGACGATCCCCAACGCTCACGATCGAACGGCTGCACCGTCTCGCTCGGGGCGTGGGCCCAGCCGAACCTCAGCGTGGACCGTCGGACGCTGCTGGGGTACGACGAACAGGTGGTTAGCGAACGCATTCAGCAGGCCGCCACCAGGGTGGGCGACTGGGCCGATGCGTCCGGCAACTGGCTGTTGGGTCTCTTCAGCACGGACATCCCGGGGGCGCGCCTGGCCTGGCAGAGGCTGCGCGACCGGCCGTTGACCGTCGGCCCGCCGATGCACCACGTCGAGATTCCCGACTCCGCGGCATACCGGACCAAACCGCTGTCACTGGTGCCGGCGCGGGACGGGCTGTATCTGCGGGATCCGAATCTGCTGCACCGCCGAGGAGACCCACACAACGCCCTCGATGCCGCCCGCATCGCCGCCATAATGGATGGCGAACGACCCAGCCCGCCACCGGGAATACCGCCCTTCGACGACCGGCTGGCCGCTGTCCTCAACGGGTACCGTCATCTCCCTGCCGACTTCGATCCCTTGTCGCGTCGAAGGAGCGGCGGCGACGATGTGGTCGGCCGGACGTTCGGGCGGGAGCGAGTCCTTGGCGAACTGCAGACGCTGGCAGAACATCTGCAGGTCACCCTTGGTGCGGTAGCAGTCTATGCGTGGGCGTTGGCGCTGCTCGAGCAGCCGGCGTCGCTCAGCCTGACACCTGCGGCAGCCGGTTTGTCGGCCAGGCGTAATGCGGAGACCTGGCGGTCACTGGCGGCCTCTCCACTTCGTAACCTGCCGATCCTCCTCCGCGATCTGACCTTCGCTGTGATCAGCACGCGAGCGATGGAGGAGGACGTGCCGGAGTGGCCAGCCACTCGCATCGTGCCCGCAGTGGCATGGCTTCCCGTTCCGACACTCGACCGCGACACCGCGATGAAGCGACTCGCCAAACGCGCTGCCACAGGGCTCACAGACCTCAGGGCCGAAGCACAGAGTGTTCTGTTCGGAGATCCGCCGCCGGCCGCACAGGGCAGGTACACAGACGTGACGCCGCATTTAAGTCGACATGCGATGCTGGCGGCGTCCCGCGACTGTGACCGTGTGGCTCCGTTTCATCGCGCCATCATTCCCGCCCTCAATGTCGCCTTCGCCGCCTACGAAGCGTCCTGGGAGCACGGACCAGACCACGATCAGATCATGGCCGAGCTTTCCGCGGCGGGCTTCCGAACCGAGCCGCACGTCGAGGATTGGTCCCTGGTCATGGCGGCCGTCGAAGCCTGCCCCGCCCTGGCCCAGAGCAACGGACGCTTGCTCGACGACGCGGTCGTCGATCTGCAGGTGCTGACCGCGATCTTGGACGAGTCCGAATGGGATGACCTTTCCCGCGCCATCGATCTCCTCGTTCAAGCGGGTATCGGGAGCGAGGGACTGACCGAGGCAGTTCGCCTCAGGCCAGAGTCGAGAGGTCAGCTCAGACGACATGCCGGCATCCTCGAGGGGCAACTCTCCCATGCCCTCGTCACGATCGACACGGTGGTGACACTCGCCACCGTCGAGGGTGGCACTTTCGGGCAGGCACTCACCGACCTGGAGCGGTATCGCGGCCTGACGCGCCGCTTCGACCTGCCCGCACGCCTTCCCGCCAGCCTCGCCGACCGGACGCCGAGCAGGCTCGTTCAGCAATTCTTCACCGAGTTTCCCTGGGACCGATTCGCCCGCAGTGGCTCGAACTGGGCGCTGCGAGCGGTCCGTATCTCCGCCCTGACCGGCACCTCTCTGCGGGACATCACGGCCGAGGTCCGCCCCCTGCTCGCTGCCGGTGGCGAGGACGTCGCGCAGCTCGACCAACTGACGTCGGTCGTGGACCGTCCAATCGTCTTCGACGACCTGCTCGTGCTCGGCACGCAACAACTGCAGCCACCGCTTGCCGACCAGGCGGAGATCGCCGCCCTGTGCCGCCCGTTCGCAGTCGACCCAGGCAGTCTGGCCGACCGCGCGACGCAGTGGCTCGCCGTACCCCGCCTCAGGATCGACGAGCGCGACTGGCCGACGGTGCGGTGGCTCCTCCGCGCCGACGTCGAATAGCCCGGAATTAGGTGCGAAGGGCGCCCGGGGCGTCCGCCGGCACCGCCGGCTGGTGCGGAGGTACGGCTGCCACCCGGCGGTACGGGGACCCGAGCGGCGGGCGGGGGTCCTCCTCGCCCTTGTTGGGCCAGAAGGACATCGCCCGTTCCGCCTGGGCGGTGATCGTCAGTGACGGGTTCACACCGAGGTTGGCCGAGACCGCCGCGCCGTCGACGACGTGCAGCCCGGGGTGCCCGTACACCCGGTGCCAGGGATCGATCACCCCGTCGGCCGGGGTCGCTCCGATGACCGCCCCGCCCAGGATGTGCGCGGTGATCGGGATGTCGAACGGTTCGGTGAGCGAGCCGCCCGGGGTGCCACCGATCTCCTCGGCGAGCAGCCGGGTCGCGGTGTTGCCGGCCGGGATCCAGGTGGGGCTGGGGGCGCCGTGGCCCGGGCCGGTGGCGAGTCGACGGCCGAACACGCCGCGCCGCCACCGGGTGGTCAGCGAGTTGTCCACCGACTGCATCACCAGGGCGATCACCGTCCGCTCCGACCAGCCGCGGACCGACAGCATCCGGGCGGCCAACCCCGGCTGCCGCACGATGCTGCCCAGCCACCGCCGCACCCGGTGTGGACCACCGTCGACCAGCAGCGACTGGAGCAGACCCATCGCGTTGGAGCCTCGCCCGTAACGGACCGGCTCGACGTGGGTCTGCGGGTCCGGGTGGAACGAGCTGGTGATGGCCACCCCTTCGGTGTAGTCCAGCCGCTCGGACCGGGCCCGTCGGCGGGGCACCGAGGCGCCCAGGATCGCCTCCGAGTTGGTCCGGGTCAGCTCGCCGAGGCGCGGTGAGAGCCGAGGCAGCACGTCGTCGGCCCGCATGGCGTGCAGCAGCCGTTGGGTGCCGAGCGCACCGGCCGCGAACACCACCTGGTCGGCGTGGATGACCTGCCGCCGCTTGCGCAGCCACGCGCCGGTGCGTTCGGCGTGCACCTCGTAGCCGCCCTCGGCGGCCGGACGGACGGCGGTCACCGTGGTCAGCGGGAGCACCGTGACCCCGAGCCGCTCGGCGAGCCACAGGTAGTTCTTGACAAGCGTGTTCTTCGCCCCGTGCCGGCACCCGGTCATGCACGAGCCGCAGTGCAGACAACCGGTGCGCTCCGGGCCGGCCCCACCGAAGTACGGGTCGGCGACCCGCTCGCCGGGGCGGCCGATGTGCACGCCGACCGGGGTGGCGTGGAAGGTGTGCCCCACCCCCATCCGCTCGGCCACCGCCCGCATGGCGCGGTCCGCGCCGGTGTCCAGCGGGTACGTGGTGACGCCGAGCATCCGTTTGGCCTGTTCGTAGTGGCGGGCCAACTCGTCTCGCCAGTCGGTGATGTCGCGCCACTGCGGGTCGACGTAGAAGGCGGGCAGCGGTTCGTAGAGCGTGTTCGCGTAGACCAGCGAGCCGCCGCCCACACCGGCGCCGGAGAGCACCAGCACCCCGCTGCCGGAACCTCGGCGGGCCGGGCGGAGCAGGGTGAGCCGCTGGATGCCGTAGCAGCCCAGTCTCGGCGCCCAGAGGAACCGGCGGGCCCGCCAGGACGTCTGCGGGAACTCGTCGTCGGTGAAGCGCCGGCCAGCTTCCAGCACGGCGACCGAGTAACCCTTCTCGGCCAGCCGGAGGGCGGTGACGGCGCCGCCGAAGCCGGACCCGATGACGAGCACGTCGTACCGCATGGACGCATCATTACTCGCGAGTAGCGCTCGCGCCAGCGGCACTTTTCGCGCGATCATGCTCCGGCCGACCGACCCGGCGCCTCCCGGCCGCAACCCGGAGCACCCGTCGGAGCGTTGTTCACCAGACGGGTGGAAGGAATCCAAGATGATCCTCGGGTCGATGGCGCCGCGCCGACGATGGCTGCTGCTGGGGTTGGCGGCCCTCGCCGCGGTCGCGCTTGTCGCGGCCGGTGCGGTGGTGGTCACCCGGCTGACCGGTGACAGCAAGCCGGGCGGCGGCCCGGTGGCCGGCTCGCCGACCCCGTCGCCGGTCGGCACGCCCACCCCGAGCCCCAGCGGCCCACCGCCGGGTGCGGACATCACCGGCCCGCTCAACCTGCTGCTGGTCGGTGTGGACACCCGGGTCAGCGTGCCCGGGTGGGAACCGCACTCGGACGCCGTGCTGGTGCTGCACGTGCCGAAGGGGTTGGGCCAGGCGTACCTCTTCTCGCTCCCCCGCGACCTGCTGGTCGACATCCCGGCGTTCCCGAAGGCCGGCTACAAGGGCGGCAAGACGAAGCTCACCCACGCGATGAGCTTCGGCAGCCGGGTGCCGGGCAAACCCAAGGAGCCGAGCACGGCCCAGGGGTACGAGCTGCTGCGCAGCACGGTCAGCGGGTACACGGGGCTACGCATCGACGCCGGCGCGGTGCTCACCTTCAACGGGTTCGACCGGCTGGTCAACGCTCTCGGCGGGGTGGACATCTACGTCGACCAGCGGGTCGAATCGCTGCACCGTCGACCGGACGGCAAGTACCGGGAGAGCGTGCCGGGCGGCTACACCGGGCCGCAGCAGGTCTACGAGAAGGGCGAGCAGCACCTCAACGGCTGGCAGGCACTCGACTACGCGCGGCAGCGCTACATCACCGGCGGCGACTACGCCCGGCAGCGTCACCAGCAGCAACTGATCAAGGCGCTCACCCGCAAGATCCTGGACGAGAACCTGGCCCGGCAACCCGAGCGGGTCGACCAGGTGGTCGCCGCACTCGGAGACACGCTGATCTACGTGGGTGGGCGGCGGATCGTCGACATCGCGTACGCCCTCAGCGGGGTGCCGGAGAACAAGTTCGTGCTGGTGGGCCTGCCCGGTTCCGGTGTCGGTAAGGGCAGCGCCTACCGCGGCGAACAGCTCACCACCGTCGGCCGGAAATTCATCACCGAACTCCGCGCCGGCCGCGCCGACGCGTATCTCGCCGCCAACCCCACCCTGGTCGTCAGGAACTGACTCAGGCGCTAGAGGCGCTTGGGCAGGGCCGGCTTCTTCGTGCCGTAGAGCCAGGCATCGAAGACCGCGTCGAGCTGCTTGCCGGAGATGCGTTCGGCGAGGGCGACGAACTCGGCCGTGGTGGCGGTGCCGTCGCGCTTCTCCGCGGCCCAGGTCTTGACGATCTCGAAGAACGCCTTGTCGCCCACGGCCACCCGCAGGGCGTGCAGGGTCATGCCCCCACGTTGGTAGACCGACTGGCTGAACAGCTGCTTCACACCCGGCTTGCCCGGCGGCGTCCTCCACACCTGCGCGGGCACCTGGGCGTACCGGATGTCGAACGCCTGCTTGGCCGTGTACGCCTTGGTGTGCTCGGCCCAGAGCCACTCCGCGTACGTCGCGAAGCCCTCGTTGAGCCAGATGTCCTCCCACGTGGCCAGCGCGACACTGTCACCGAACCACTGGTGCGCCAGCTCGTGGGCGACCACCTCGGTGTTCTCGCCCTGCCGGAAGAACCCGGCTGAGTAGACCGGCCGGCTCTGCGTCTCCAGGGCGTACGAGATCCGGCTGTCCGAGACCACCACCCCGCCGTACGCGTCGAACGGGTACGGCCCGAAGACGCTCTCCAGGTAGTCGGCCACCTTGACGGTCTGGGCGATCGACGTGTCAGCGGCGCCCTTGGCCACGTTGGTGGCGACCGCGTTGTACACCGGACGACCCTTGTGCTCGCCGGTGGTGATCCGGAACTTGCCGATCACCAGCGTGCTGAGGTAGCTCGCCATCGGTGACTTCTCCGACCACTTCCAGGTGGTCCACCCGTTCGCGCTGGTCTTGCCGCCGGGAACGCCGTTGCTGACGGCGGTCAGGCCATCGGGGACGGTGACCTCGAAGTCGTACGCCGCCTTGTCCGACGGGTGGTCGTTGACCGGGAACCAGGTGCTGGCCGACTCGGGCTGACCCAGCGCGATGGCACCCTCGGCGGTGTGCAGGAAGCCACCCTCACCGAGGGTCTCGTTCTTCAGCGGCTTCGGCACACCCTCGTAGGTGACCTCGGCGACGAACCCGTTGCCGTTGATCAGGCCGGACGCTGGTGTGACGACCAGCTCGTTCCGCTTCCGCTCGTGGGTCGCCGGTGCGCCGTCCACGGTGACCGCGGTGACGGTCAGGCCGGCCAGGTCGAGGTTGAACGTCGACAGGTCGGCCGTGGCGGTGCCCTGCACGGTGGTCGTACCGGTCAGCTGGTCCTTCGCCGGGTCGTAGCGCACCTTGACCGTGTACCGCCCGACGTCGTACCCACCGTTGCCGTAGCTCGGGAAGTAGGCGTCGCCGACCCCCTCCGCGCCCGGGGCGAACGTCCGCGACGGGGTGGGGGACGCGACCGACGACGGCGCAGCCTTCGGTGCCGTCGAATCGCACCCGGACAGCGCGAGTGCCCCGGCCACCAGCAGACCGGCGCCCATTCGCATTCTGTGCCGCGTCACCCGCATCCCATCCTCCCCGTGTGGCGGTGGCGGCCTACGCCGCTCCGCACGAAACAGCGGTTTGCCGCTGATCGCAGGCGGGAGCATATCGACCGGTCATCACGGCTCCGTCACGGCAGTGTGGGGGCTGACCCGCCCACCAGCCAGGCGTCGAAGAGCGGCCGCAACTGCCGGCCCGCCACCCGCTCGGCCAGCGCGACCAGATCCGCGGTGGTCGCGTTGCCCCCCGCCCGCTCGGCGGTCCAGGTCCGCAGGATGCGGAAGAACGTGTCGTCACCGACCGTCCGGCGCAACGCGTGCACGGCGAGCGCCCCGCGCTTGTAGACGGCCGTGCCGAACATCAGATCCGGGCCGGGCTCGACCGACGGCTGTGACCAGTCGGTCTTCGCGTACTGGAGTTCGAAGTTGCGCTGGGCGGTCCGGCCACCGTCGTGCTCCTCCCACAGCCACTCGGCGTAGCTGGCGAAGCCCTCGTTCAGCCAGATGTCGCCCCACCTGGCCAGCGACACACTGTCGCCGAACCACTGGTGGGCCAACTCGTGCGCGACGACGCTCGCGTTCGGCCGGTCGTCGGCGAAGAAGGCCGGCCCGTAGACCGGGCGCGACTGGGTCTCCAGCGCGTACCCGACCCGGTCGTCGGCGATCACGATCCCGCCGTACGAGTCGAACGGGTACGGGCCGAAGCGGCTGGCCAGGAAGTCGACGATCTCCCCGGTACGGGCCAGGGAGCTGGCCGCGCCACCGTTCGCCGGCAGGCTCGCCGCCACCGCCGTGACCATCGGCCGGCCGGCGTGGGTGTCGGTCACCACCCGGTAGTCGCCGATCACCAGCGTGCTCAGGTAGCTGGCCATCGGGGCGCGCTCCGACCAGCGCCAGGTGGTCCAGCCGTCGGCGCTGCTCTTCGGGCCGGGCACCCCGTTGCTCAGTGCGGCCAGGCCGTCCGGGACGGTCACCGCCAGGTCGTAGCTGGCCTTGTCCGACGGGTGGTCGTTGACCGGGAACCAGGTGGCGGCCGAGTCGGGTTGCCCGAGCGCGACCGCGCCGTCGGCGGTGTGCAGGAAGCCGCCGCTGCCCAACGACCCGCCCTCGACGGCGGTGGGCACGCCCGTGTAGCCGACGGTCACGGTGAACTGCCGACCGCGAGAAAGCCCGTCGCGCGGGGTCACCACGAGTTCGGCGTCGCTGCGGCGGTGGTCGGCCGGTGCGTCGCCCACCCGCACCGTGCCGACGTCCAGGCCGACCAGGTCCAGATTGAACCGGGACAGGTCCTGGGTGGCCGTGGCGGTGATGACGGCCTGCCCGGTCAGCCGGTCGGTCGACGGGTCGTAGCGGACGTCCAGGCCGTAGTGCGTGACGTCGTAGCCACCGTTGCCGCGCCCCGGCACGTACGGATCGCCGGCGTCGGCTGCACCGGGCCGGAAGCCGTCGCGGTCGTCACCCGTACAGCCGGCGGCGACCAGCGCGACGAAGCAGGTCAGCGCGGTGGCCATGGCGACCAGCCGACTGCCGGCGGGCGTCCGTCGGGTCCGGACCATGCACACTCCTCCTGCGGCATCGCGGTGAGGACGAGCGTAGTCAGCGCCAGCGGTCGCGCGGTCGATATCGACGATCGTCAGTCACTTTCGCTGGAACAAACAAAAGTAGCGATCGATTGACGCTTTCTTTCGACTTAGACCGACGTTAGTGTCTGGTCCCGACCACCGTCGCGAAAGGTGGAACCATGCCCGACCACACCGCACCCGACGCCACCCCCACCAGCCGGCTGAGCCGCCGGTCCCTGCTCGCCGCCTCCGCCGGCGCTGCCGCCGCGATCGGCGCGGCCGGCCTGCCGGTCCTCGCCACCGGCACCCCCGCACTCGCCAACCCCGGCAACGCGAGCAAGCTGCGGGTCGAGCCGCTGATCCCGGCCCGCAACCGCGGCATCATCCTCTACAGCGTCCGCGACCGGATCACGGCCGCGCCCGACGACAGCGGGGTGCCGTACGGCTTCGAGCGCGTCCTCGCCCGGCTCGCCGAGATCGGCTACAAGGAGATCGAGTTCGCCGGCTACACGCAGAGCACCGAGATCCTCGGCCGGCAGATCACCCCGACCGAGATCCGCAAGATCCTCGACGACAACGGCCTGGTCGCCAACGGCACCCACGCCACGATCCAGCCGGCCACCTTCCAGCAGCAGCTGGACATCGCCGAGGAACTCGGCATGAAGAACATCGGCACCGGCAGCGACCCGACCAACAGCGCCTACAAGGCCGAGTGGGACGCCGCCGCGGACATCTGGAACGAGCTGGGCCGGCAGGCCAAAGCCCGGGGCATGCGCCTCTACACGCACAACCACGACGCCGCGTACAGCTTCCTGATCGACCGTGGCCCGCGCGACGCGCAGGGCCGGCAGACCAGGTCGTCCGGCATCCGCCGGCTCGAATACTTCTTCGAGATCACCGACCCGCGGTACGTCTTCTTCGAGCTCGACATCTACTGGGCCTACGTGGCCCGCTACAAGCACCAGAAGTACGTCAACGCGGCCGGCCAGGAGGTCACCGACCTGTTCGACCCGATCCTCACCGTGGCCGACCGGACCACCCGGTTCCCGCTCTTCCACGCCAAGGACGGCGACCGGGACACCAGCGTCCCCAACGGCCACCAGATGGTTCCGCTCGGCGACGGCGACATCAACTTCCAGCAGTTCTTCCAGACCATCGGCGAGCGCAACTTCCACCACGCCAACTGGGAGATGGACACCGCCCCCGGCGGCGTCGACAACAGGGGACAGTCGCTCGACTTCGCGGCGACCAGCTACCGCAACATGTCCGACCTGACCATCTACGTCGAGAAGTGACACCCGCCTGAACGCGACGAAGGCCGGCCCGTGCGGGCCGGCCTTCGTGGTGTGACGGAAGGATCAGCGGTCCAGGACCAGGCCGACCTTCTGGAACTCCTTCAGGTCGCGGTAGCCGCACTTGGCCATCGCCCGACGCAGCCCACCGAACAGGTTGAGCTGACCGTCGGCCTCGTCCGCCGGCCCGAAGAGCAGCTCCTCCATCGACCCGAGCGGCTCACCGGCGACCTCGAACGCGCCACGCGGCAGCGACGGGTGGCTCGCCGCAGAGTGCCACCAGGCGCCGCCGGCGGGCGCCTCGTCGCAGAGCGACAGCGGCTCACCGAGCATCACCGCGTCCGCGCCGCAACCGAGCGCCTTGGCGATGTCGCCCGAGGTCTGCATGTCACCGTCGGCGATCAGGTGCACGTACCGGCCGCCGGTCTCGTCGAGGTAGTCGCGACGGGCCGCCGCCGCGTCGGCGATCGCGGTGGCCATCGGCACCCGGATGCCCAGCACCGACTCGGTGGTCGACCACTCGTCGCCACCGATGCCCACGATCACGCCGGCCGCGCCGGTACGCATCAGGTGCAGCGCCGTCTTGTAGTCCGTGCAACCGCCGACGATCACCGGCAGATCCAGGTCGGCGATGAACTCCTTGAGGTTCAACGGCTCGTCGGTGGTCGACACGTGCTCGGCCGAGACGATGGTGCCCTGGATGACCAGGATGTCCACCCCGGCGTCCAGGATCACCGGTGCCAGCGCCAGCGTGTGCTGCGGGGAGACCCGCACCGCCACAGTGCCACCGCCAGCGCGCAGCTCACGCACCCGCTCGGCGATCAGGTCCGGACGGATCGGCTCGGCGTACACCTCCTGGAGCCGCTTGGTGGCGCGGGCGTCCTCGTCGAGGCCGGCCAGCTCCTCCAGCACCTTCGTCGGGTTCTCGTAGCGGGTCCACAGCCCCTCGACGTTGAGCACGCCGAGGCCGCCGAGCTGACCGAGCCGCACCGCCGAGGCCGGGCTCATGGTGGCGTCGGAGGGGTGGCCGACGCACGGGATGCCGAACGGGTACGCGTCGAGCTGCCAGGAGGTCGAGACGTCGTCGACGTCCCGGGTGCGGCGGCTCGGCACGATGGCGATGTCGTCCAGGTGGTAGCCGCGCTGCGCGGTCTTGCCCAGCCCGATCTCGACCACGTCACGCATGGGGGACTCCAGGTGGTTGGGGGTGGTGGGTCAGCGGGTGTGGTAGTTGGGCGCCTCGACGGTCATCTGGATGTCGTGCGGGTGGCTCTCCTTCAGACCAGCCGCGGTGATCCGGATGAGCTGACCCCGGCGGTGCAGGTCGGGGATGTTCTCCGCACCGGCGTACCCCATGGCCAGCCGCAGCCCGCCGACCAGCTGGTGTGCCACCCGGGACAGCGGCCCCCGGTAGGGCACCTGACCCTCGACGCCCTCCGGGACGAGCTTGTCGTCGCTGAGCACGTCCTGCTGGAAGTAGCGGTCCTTGCTGTACGACTTGGCCTGGCCCCGGGACTGCATCGCGCCGAGCGACCCCATCCCGCGGTACGTCTTGAACTGCTTGCCGTTCACGAAGATCAGCTCGCCGGGGCTCTCCTCGCAGCCGGCCAGCAGGCTGCCGAGCATCACCGTGTCGGCGCCGGCCACCAGCGCCTTGGCGATGTCGCCGGAGTATTGGATGCCGCCGTCGCCGATCACCGGCACACCGGCCGGACGGGCGGCCCGGGCCGCCTCCATGATCGCGGTCACCTGCGGCACGCCGACCCCGGCGACGATCCGGGTGGTGCAGATCGCGCCCGGCCCCACGCCCACCTTGACGCCGTCGGCGCCAGCGTCGACAAGCGCCTTCGCGCCGGCGTACGTGGCCACGTTGCCGCCCATGATGTCGACCGTGACATCGGCCTTGAGCCGACGGACCATGTCCAGCACGGCCCGCTGGTGGCCGTGCGCGGTGTCCACGATCAGCACGTCGACGCCCGCGTCGACCAGGGCACGGGCCCGCTTGTACGCGTCCTCGCCGACGCCGATGGCGGCGGCGACCCGAAGGCGGCCGGCGTCGTCCTTGCTGGCGTCCGGGTACTGCTCGCTCTTGGTGAAGTCCTTGACGGTGATCAGGCCACGCAACCGACCCGAGTCGTCGACGATCGGCAGCTTCTCGACCTTGTGCTGACGCAGCAGCGCCAGCGCGTCGTCCTTGCTGACGCCCACCCGGGCGGTGATCAGCGGGGTGTGGGTCATGATCTCGCGGACCGGGGTGTCCGGCTCCGACACGAAACGCATGTCCCGGTTGGTGACGATGCCGACCAACTGGCCGTCGCCGTCCACCACCGGAACCCCGGAGATGCGGTAACGCCCGCACAGCTCGTCGACCTCGCGCAGCGTGTCGTCCGGGCTGGCGGTCACCGGGTTGGTGATCATGCCGGACTCGGAGCGCTTGACCAGGTCGACCTGGAGCGCCTGGTCCTCCAGGGACAGGTTGCGGTGCAACACGCCGATGCCACCCTGGCGGGCCATGGCGATCGCCATCCGGGCCTCGGTCACCGTGTCCATCGCGCTGGAGAGCAGCGGAATCGACAACTCGACGTTACGGGTGAGCTTCGTACGGGTGTTGACCCGGCTGGGCACCACGTCCGACTCGCCCGGCTGCAACAGCACGTCGTCGAAGGTGAGCCCGAGCGGAACCACCCGAGCGGAGCCGGCCGGCAGCTCGGGCAGGTGGCCGCCCAGGTCGGCGTGCTCGACGCCGGCCGGAAGATCGGTGCTGGGCGAATTTTCCACGATTGCTCCCCTGAGCTGCTCGGATGGGCTTCAGCGAGGTGGCGCGGGCGGGCACCGGAGCGCGCCACGGTGCCGGCACGTCGTCTCATCGTACCCACTGAGCTGGGCGACCCGTCCGTGGCGGCCCGGGCCCGGCGCGCGGCCGGGGGGCGGACGTCCGTGCCGCGTTGGGTCTACGGTGAAGGGGTGCACGACGAGCCCATCGACCCGTTCAATGGCGACCCGGCCGATCCCACCGCGGGTCTGGATGACCCGGGCGATGACCCGACGCCGGATCCGCTGACCGACGTCGAGCGGCAGGACGTGCTGGAAGACCTCGCCGATCTGGAGATCTACCAGGCACTGCTGGCCCCGATCGGGGTTCGCGGGCTGGTGATCGAATGCGAGGACTGCCGAGAACCGCACTACTTCGACTGGGACCTGCTCCGGGGCAACCTGCGGCACCTGCTCAACTCGGGTCGCCCCCGCGTGCACGAGCCCGCGTACGACCCCGACCCGGACCACTACGTGACCTGGGACTACGCCCGGGGTTACGCCGACGGCGTGCACGACACCCTGTCCGAAGGCACCGAGGACGAGCCGGGCACCCCGACCGCCACCCAGTGACGCCGCCGTTCGGTCAGGCGACCAGGCCGGCGCGGAAGCCCGCCGCCACCGCGTGCGCCCGGTCCCGGGCGCCAAGCTTGCGGAACAACCGCCGGGCGTGTGTCTTGACGGTGTCCTCCGAGACGAAGAGCTCCCGGCCGATCTCCGCGTTGCTCTTGCCCTCGGCCATGCCCAGCAGCACCTGAAGCTCACGCTCGGTCAGCCCGATCGACGCACGGGTGGGCCGGGCGTTCGGGGTGGGCCGGGCCGTATCGGTCTGCTCCGCCGGCGGCTCGCCGGTCGCCGACTCGGCCTCGTCGTCCCCCCGCTGCACCGGCACCGAGGGCACACCCGCCGCTCCCTCGCCAGGCGTGGCCGTCCAGCCGGGCTCGCCGGAACCACGCGGCGACGGCCCGGAGCGGCCGGAACCGCCCACCGCCGCGGCATTCCGAACCGGGTCGGTGATCCGCTGGCGGGAGGCCCGGCCGGGCGCGGCGAGCAGCAGCAGCGCCTTGGCCACCGCGCTGGTCAAATCGTGGTCGACGTTCTGGATGAGGCCCCGGGCACCGGCGCTGATGGTGGCCGCCGCAGCATCGGGCTCCTCGGTGCCGAGCAACAGCACCGCGGCCTGCGGGGCGCGGGCCAACACCCGACGGACGAAGCCGGCGCTGTCCGGCCGGGTGAGGGCCGTGTCGGCCAGCACCACGTCGGCCGGTCGCTCGGCCAACCGCAGCATCACCTCAGGATCGGAGACGGCGGTACGAACGATTGCTGACAACCCCAGCCGCGCGGCAGCAGAAGTAAGGTGCTGGGCCGCGAGTGGTGTCCGAACGCACACAAGGACGCTACGCACTGTGGTCTCCTCTCCGCCAACGAGCAGACCATGACGGGGTCGGCTCGGGAGGGGGTTCCCGGCAATCCTTCGAACTTTTCCGACAGATGGGGCAAAAGCCACAATTTGCGGGACGTTTTCGATCACACACGTGTGAGGTGATGACAGCCCGGGTACCGGGGGGTCCAGGCCGGGAACGGTGCGCCTGCGCGGCCCGCCGCCCGGACACCGGCCACAAGGATTCTCGCGGAGCCGCGCGGGAGGAGGGGTGCTGATGTCGAACGTACGTAGACTGCCCGGACCCATCGTCGATCTCTGGGACTGGCAGCGGCTCGGTGCCTGCCGGGGGCGGGACAGCGCCCAGTTCTTCCACCCCGACGGCGAGCGCGGCTCCTCCCGACTGCGTCGCGAGTCCGCCGCCAAGTCGGTCTGTCGCGCCTGCCCAGTCCGCGCCGAATGCGCCGCGCACGCCCTGTCGGTTCGCGAACCGTACGGCGTGTGGGGCGGCTTCAGCGAGTCGGAGCGACTGCGACTGCTCGCCGTCGGCTGGGAGGACCTGGCAGACCGCCGACAGGCCCGGGTCGACATCACGCGCCTGGAGGCCCGACTGGGCCACCCGCACAAGTCGACCATTCCGATCCAACGCAACGTGGCCTGACCCGGCACGTACCTGACATCGCGGAACGCGCCCCCGGTTCGGGGGCGCGTTCCGGCGTCTCTGGGCTCGGGTATGGCCCGACGTCTCCGGCTGCGGGGTGCGTTCCGGCAGATCCGGGCTCGGGGCGACTTCCGGCATCTCCGGGCTCGGGGCGACTTCCGGCGCCTTCGGGTTCGGGGTGCGTTCCGGTCTCTCCGGTTCGGTGGGCCGTTGTGGCGCCTCCGGACCGGGACGCTTCGGGCCATCGCTGCGACGCCTCGACACTCGCGCCCCGCTGGGCGTTATGTCGGGTCTGGTGTCTTCCAGACGTAGCCCATCGCAGCCGTTTGGGCGGTTTCAAGCGTATCGTCCTGTGATCGGCCGCACCCGTCGGCCGGAATCATGGCCGGCCCGGAGTCGTTACATCCCCTGACGATCGCAGGACCTAGGCCCGCCAGCCGAGCGTCACGGGTTGGAATGCCGGCCACCGGGCGGTCGTTACAACCCCCACGAGCGACCGACCGAGCGGCGCCGGCCCCCGAGGGTGCCAACGAATGGCCCCGGGAATGGGCCCCGGCCCCCGGTCGTTACACCCTGACCCGGCACCACGAGCCATCCGGCTGGTAGGTCGCCGATCCCGGCACCACGGGCCCCCGCTCGAAGGTGGCCGGACCCGCGCCGCGAGCAACCCCCGGCCCGCAGGCGCCGCCCCCAAGACTTTCCCCTTTTCTGCAGCGCCGGACGAGGTGCTCACACCCGCAGCATGTGTGCGGGTGTCCTTACCCCGAAGGAGCTACCCCCATGAACACGATCATGCGTAAGAGCGTGCTGTCCGTTGCTGGTCTCGCGTTCGCCGGTGGTGTGTTCGCCGGCCCGATCGCCGCCCACAACAACTCGGTAGACGCAAAGCCGGTCGCGGTAGCGGTGCAGGCCGACAAGCCGGACACCGCCAAGCTGATCCCGCACGGCACCCAGGGCGAGCAGTCGCACATCACCCTCAACGACGAGCAGACCGCCAACGTCAAGGCGATCATCGCCGCCACGAAGAAGGCCGGCCTGCCCGAGCGCGCCGCGGTGATCTCGATCGCGACGAGCCTGCAGGAGTCCAAGCTGGAGAACCTCGGCCACCTCGGCGATATGAACGACCACGACTCGCTGGGCCTGTTCCAGCAGCGCCCGAGCTCGGGTTGGGGCACGCCGGAGCAGATCACCGACCCTGAGTACTCCACGACCGCGTTCCTCAAGGGCCTCAAGCAGGTCGACGGGTGGCAGGACATGCCCCTGACCGAGGCCGCGCAGACCGTGCAGGTCTCCGCCTACCCGGACGCGTACGCCCAGTGGGAGCAGCAGGCTGCCGACCTGGTCGGCCAGTACTGGAACAGCTGACCCCCACCGAACGACCCGACCGCTGGCCGGCACCCCCACACGGGGTGCCGGCCAGCGGCGTATCCACCCCGAGATCTTGGACAGTTTCCGTTACGCGAGAACGGAACTGTCCAAGATCTCCACGATCAGGTTCGCACCGGTCGGGCGGATGGGCCTGCGCTGGGCCCACCGGGGCCGGCCGCCCGGCTGGCGGAGGCGGACCACCCGACGCTGGACCACGCGGCGCTGGCCGCTCAGCCCTCTGGACGGAGGCGGACCACCCGGCGCTGGACCACGCGGCGCTGGCCGCTCGGCCCCCTTGGACGAAGGCGGACCACCCGGCGCTGGCCCGGGTGGGCTGGGTGACCACCGGTGCGGTGGTCAGCGGACGGTGACGGTGACCGTGTGCCAGCCGGTGGCGCCGTCCGGGGCGACGCCCTGCGTACGCTCGGTCTGGGTCTCGCCGGTCGCGTCCGTTGCCCGAACCTGGAGACGGTGCTCGCCCGGCGTGGCGTCCCAGCGCCACGACCACTGCACCCAGGTGTCCACCGACACCGTCGGAGCCAGTGTCGCCTCCTGCCAGGGCCCGCCGTCGACGCGTACCTCGACGCGGCGGATGCCCCGGTGCTGCGCCCACGCCACCCCTGCCACGGTTATCGGGCCGGCGGTCAGCCGGTTGCGTCGCCGGGGCGCGTCGATCCGGGACTGGGTCTTGATCGGCCCCTGGGCGGACCAGCCGCGCTGCACCCAGTACGCGTCGAAGTCGGCGAACCGGGTCAGCTCCAGCTCGGTCACCCACTTGCACGCCGACACGTAGCCGTAGAGGCCGGGCACCACCATCCGGGCCGGGAAGCCGTGCTCGACCGGCAGCGGCTCGCCGTTCATGCCGACCGCCAGCAGAGCGTCCCGCCCGTCGCGCAGCGCGGCGGTGGGGGTGCCGCAGGTCCAGCCGTCGACCGAGCGGCCGACGACCTGGTCAGCGTCCTCGTCCGGATCCACCTCGTCCAGCAGTTCCCGAAGGGGAACGCCGAGCCAGCGGGCGTTGCCGATCAGGTCCCCGCCCACCTCGTTGGAGACGCACGCCAGCGTGACGTACCGCTCCACCAGCGGCCGGGCCAGCAGATCGGCGTACGTGTAGGTGCGTTCGGTGCCGACCCGCCCGTGGATCCGCAGCCGCCAGCTGTCCGGGTCGACCTGCGGCACCACCAGCGCGGTGTCGATCCGGTAGAAGCCGAGGTTCGAGGTGACGTACGGCGCGAGTTGCGTCAGTGAGAGGTCCGCACCGGCCGGCACGGCCGGTGCGGGGGCGACCGGCGCGGGTAGTCGGATCGCGTCCCGCGCGGCGGAAACTCCGCGTCGTCCGGCCAGCCAGCGCCCACCGAGACCAGCCACCACGGCGGTGCCGAGCAGCACCCCACTGCCGGTGAGGAACCGCCGCCGAGACTCGGGGTCGACCTCCGCGGGACCGGCCGGCTCGGCCGGGACCGCCGGCGCGGGCGCGGCGGGCTTCACCGGCAGCCCTTCAGGTCCCGGCGAATCCGGTTCGGCCCCAGACCCTCGCACCGGGCCGGCGGACGGCACCGGAGCATCGGGCGGCACCGAACCGGCAGGCGGCACGGTCGGGGTGGGTGGGGACCAGGGCCAGGGGTCCAGCTCGAACGGTCCACCGATGAACAGCCAGAGCACCAGGGCGCCCAGGCCGGCGCCGACCAGTGACGGCAGCGCGTCGAAGGCGTCCGCACCGGGGCGGGTCAGCGCGGCGGCCACGCCGATGACGCCGAACGCGGTGATGCCGGCCAGGCCGAACGCCAAACGACGAACCGCCAGCACACCGAAGAGCGCGGCGAACCCTCCCAGCAACAGGCCCGTGCCGACCAGCAGCGCGATCTTGTCGGCGGTGCCGAAGACGTCGATGGCGAACTGCTTCAGCGACTCGGGGACGGCGTCCACGACCACCCCGCCGACCGCGACCAGGGGCGCCGACCGGGGGCCGGTCAGCACTGCCACCGGTTCGGCGATCCCGATCGCGACGGCGGCGGCGGTCACTCCGGCCAGCGCGGCGTAGCGCCGCGACGTGGTGCTCATCGGCCCAGTGTGCGCGATCATCTCGCCGGGTCGCCAACAACGTCAGCGTTCGGTAATGACCGGCGGGGAGGCAGGGGCTCACAAGACGAACCGGGGCACACCGTCGTACGACGATGTGCCCCGGAAACGGGTGTCGCTACCGGGTCAGAAGCCCGGGCCGTGCTGGTGGCCGTGACCGTGGCCGTGCCCACCGGCGGCGGCCGGCTCGGCCTGCTCCGGCTTCTCCACCACGAGGCTCTCCGTGGTGAGCAGCAGACCGGCGATCGAGGCGGCGTTGGTGACCGCGTTACGGGTCACCTTCACCGGGTCGATGATGCCGGCCTTGACCAGGTCGACGTACTCGCCCTTGGCGGCGTCGAGGCCGTTGCCCCACTTGAGGTCGGCGACCTTCTGCGTCACGACGTAACCGTCGTGACCGGCGTTCTGGGCGATCCAGCGCAGCGGCTCGACGAGCGCCTTGCGCACGACCGAGACGCCGACCTTCTCGTCACCGGTGAAGCCCAGGTCGTCGTCGAGCACCGAGAGGATCTGCACCAGGGCGGCGCCGCCGCCGGGCACGGTGCCCTCCTCGACCGCAGCCTTGGTCGCCGCGATGGCGTCCTCGATGCGGTGCTTGCGCTCCTTCATCTCGACCTCGGTGGCCGCGCCGGCCTTGATGACGGCGATGCCACCGGAGAGCTTCGCCAGCCGCTCGGCCAGCTTCTCCCGGTCCCAGTCGGAGTCGGAGGCCTCGATCTCCTTGCGGATCTGGGACACCCGGTCGGCGACGTCGGCCTTCTGGCCGCCGCCGTCGACGATCGTGGTGTTCTCCTTGTCGACCACGACGCGCCGAGCGGTGCCGAGCACCTCCAGGCCGACCTGGTCGAGCTTGTAGCCCAGCTCCGGGGCGACCAGTTCGGCACCCGTGGAGATCGCGATGTCCTGGAGCATCGCCTTGCGCCGGTCACCGAAGCCCGGGGCCTTGACCGCGCAGACCTTGAGGGTCTTGCGCAGCGAGTTGACCACCAGGGTGGAGAGCGCCTGGCCGTCCACGTCCTCGGCGATGATCAGCAGGGGCTTGCTGTTCTGCAGGACCTTCTCCAGCAGCGGCAGCAGCTCCTCGATCGCCGAGATCTTCTGGGTGGTGACCAGGATGTACGCGTCCTCGAGGACGGACTCCTGGCTCTCCAGGTCGGTGACGAAGTTCGGCGAGATGAAGCCCTTGTCGAACTGGAGACCCTCGGTCACGTCCAGCTCGGTGGTCAGCATCGAGCCTTCCTCGACGGTGATGACACCGTCGCGGCCGACCCGCTCCATCGCCTCGGCGATCAGGTCGCCGATCGTGGCGTCCTGCGCGGAGATCGTCGCCACGTTCGCGATCGACTCCTTGCTGGTGACCTCGGCGGCACGGCCGAGCAGCGCCTCGGAGACCTTGACGGCCGCCGCGTCGATGCCCCGCTTGAGGCCGGCCGGGTTGGTCCCGGCGGTCACGTTGCGCAGACCCTCGCGAACCATCGCCTGGGCCAGCACGGTCGCGGTGGTGGTCCCGTCGCCGGCGACGTCGTTGGTCTTGGTCGCCACCTCCTTGACCAGCTGCGCGCCAAGGTTCTCGTACGGGTTGGTGAGCTCGATCTCCTTGGCGATGGTCACACCATCGTTGGTGATCGTCGGCGCACCGAATTTCTTGTCCAGGACGACGTTGCGCCCGCGCGGGCCGAGGGTGACCTTGACCGCGTCCGCGAGGGCGTTGACACCGTGCTCCAGCAGGTGCCGGGCGTCGTCCGAGAAGCTCAGGATCTTCGCCATTAATGTCCCTTCGAAGCGCCATTGCCCCGGCCCGGCGAGCCGGACCGGGGCAATGGAACTGATCGGTTGCTTACTTCTCGATGACCGCGAGGACGTCGCGGGCGGAGAGCACCAGGTACTCCTCGCCGGCGTACTTGACCTCGGTGCCGCCGTACTTCGAGTAGAGGACGGTGTCGCCGACCTGCACGTCAACCGGAACCCGGTTGCCGTTGTCGTCGACGCGCCCCGGGCCCACAGCGAGGACGGTGCCCTCCTGCGGCTTCTCCTTGGCGGTGTCGGGGATCACGATGCCCGACGCCGTGGTGGTCTCAGCCTCGTTCGCCTGGACCACGATGCGGTCCTCGAGCGGCTTGATCGCAACCTTGGTCGCGGTAGTCACGGGCATACCCTCCTGGGGTACTGGTTTCGTTGCTGGCCGGCGGGGCCGACCAGCGTCAATCTGCCTCATGCCACCGGGCGGGGCCGTCGTCGCGGGTGCCGGTCCGCCTGGCGTGCGCACCCAGGTCGTGAGACCCGGAAGCTGGCACCCTCAGGGTGAGAGTGCTAATCGCAGGTTATTCCGTGGCTAGCACTCCGTCAAGGAGAGTGCCAGCGCGTCGCGCCCCGCCAGCCAGGATTTCCGGGTCAGCCGGGACAATGACCGGGTGGATCTCGATCAGCTGGCGGCGCTGCGTACCCCCGAGGGGTCGGCCGCGCTCACGGCGGCGGCCGGGCTGGCCGGCGGTGATCCACTGGCCGCGGCCTCGGCCTTGCGCGCCGCCGGGGTGCCGCCGACGCTGGCCGCGGCGGCGCTCACCCAGGCCGAGCTGCGTCACCGGGCGGTCGGCAAGTTCGGCCCGGCCGCCGCCGGGATGTTCCTCACCCGCCCCGGCCTGGAACAGGCCACCCGCCGGGTGGTCGCCGACCGGCGGGCCGCCCGGCTGTACGCGGCCGGCGTGCGCACCCTGGCCGACCTCGGGTGCGGCCTCGGGGCCGACGCGCTGGCCGCCGCCCGCGCCGGCATCCGGGTGTACGGGGTGGAGGCCGATCCGGTGACCGCGGCGATGGCCGCCGCCAACGCGGCGGCGGCCGGGCTGGCCGAGCTGTTCACGGTCGAGTGCGGGGATGCCACCGCGTTCGACGTCTCCCGGGTCGACGGGGTCTTCTGCGACCCGGCCCGCCGCACGACCGGCACCGGGCGGCGGATCTTCGACCCGCGCGCCTACTCGCCGCCGTGGGACTTCGTCACGGGGCTGGCCGAGCGGGTGCCGCGCACCGTGGTGAAGGTGGCACCGGGCCTGGACCACGCGCTCATTCCGGCCGGCGCGGAGGCGGAGTGGGTCGGCGTGGACGGCGACCTGGTCGAGGCCGCGCTCTGGTGCGGTGAGCTGGCCGAGGTGCCCCGCCGCGCCACGCTCTACCGGCGGCAGGGCGTCGAGACCGGCCGTCACCAGCTCACCGGCTCGGGCGCCGACGAGGCGCCGGTCGGGCCCGCGCGTCGCTACCTGTACGACCCGGACCCGGCGGTGGTACGCGCACACCTCGTCGCCGAACTCGCCGCCGAACTGGACGCCACCCTCGGCGACCCGAGCATCGCCTACCTCTACGCCGACCACCCCACCCGCACCCCGTACGCGCGCTGCCTGGAGATCACCGACGTGCTGCCGTTCTCGCTCAAGCGTCTGCGGGCGCTGCTGCGCGATCGTGGGGTGGGCCGGGTGGAGATCCTCAAGCGGGGTTCCGCACTCACTCCGGAGCAGCTTCGGCGGGACCTGCGGCTGGCCGGCGCCGGGGCGGCGAGCCTGGTGCTCACCCGGGTCGCCGGCGCACCGACCGTGCTGGTCGGGCAGCCGGTCGACTAGCTTCGTCGGTGTGGCGGGACAGGGCACGCCGGCGACGGCACTGTTGGTCAAGCGCGGGATCGAGCACCGCACCCATCCGTACCGGGTGGCACCGGACGCTCCGAACTACGGCGCGTTGGTGGCGGTGGCGCTCGGCGTGCCACCGGAGCGCGTGTTCAAGTCGCTGGTGACCGAGGTCGACGGCGCGCTCACCGTCGCGGTCGTTCCGGTCACCGGCGAGTTGGATCTCAAGGCGCTCGCGGCGGCGGTCGGGGGCAAGCGGGCGGCGCTCGCCGAGCGGGCGGTCGCCGAGCGGGCCACCGGTTACGTACGCGGTGGGATCAGCCCGCTCGGGCAGCGTCGACGGTTGCCCACCGTGCT
The DNA here is from genome assembly GCF_039871815.1 of Micromonospora sp. B9E7. Taxonomy (NCBI): domain Bacteria; kingdom Bacillati; phylum Actinomycetota; class Actinomycetes; order Micromonosporales; family Micromonosporaceae; genus Micromonospora; species Micromonospora sp. B9E7. The sequence continues at coordinate 51,630 of NZ_JBDPLX010000018.1, read as the reverse complement.
GGACGAATCCGCGCTGGATCTCCCGACGATCTACGTCTCGGCTGGTCGGCGTGGCCTGCAGCTCGAACTGGCCGCGGCGGATCTGGTGGCGCTGACCGACGCCCGCACCGCGTCGTTGCAGACCCGCTGACGACATTCATGACGGCCGACCCCTTGGTGGGTAGCCGGGGAGTAACAGTCGCGTTGCTGAATTGTTATCGCTCCCAACAAACTTGGCACCTGCGCGGTCTTGTGGAGCCGGTGTGACGCGAAATACGTTGCCGGACACAACAAAACAACACCTCCCCCACCTCCGAAAGGACCCTGCACATGCGTAAGGGGATCCTCACCATCGCCGCCGTGGGCCTGCTCACGACCGGTGGCTTGACCGCCTGCGGCGACGACTCCGGCTCTGGTTCGACCGACTCCGCCAAGACCCCCAAGATCGGCGTGATCCTCCCGGACAGCAAGTCCTCGGCCCGGTGGGAGACCGCAGACCGTCGATTCCTGGAAGAGGCGTTCAAGGCCGCCGGCGTCCAGTACGACATCCAGAACGCCCAGAACGACAAGACCGCCTTCCAGACCATCGCCGACCAGATGATCACCAGCGGCGTCACCGCCCTGATGATCGTCAACCTGGACTCCGGCACCGGCAAGGCCGTGCTCGACAAGGCCAAGTCGCAGGGCGTCGCCACCATCGACTACGACCGGCTCACCCTCGGCGGCTCGGCCCAGTACTACGTCAGCTTCGACAACGAGACCGTCGGCAAGCTCCAGGGCGAGGGCCTGTCGAAGTGCCTGACCGAGAAGGGCGCCAAGAACCCCGTCGTGGCGTACCTGAACGGCTCCCCCACCGACAACAACGCCACCCTGTTCAAGGCCGGCTACGACTCGGTGCTCAAGCCGAAGTTCGACTCCAACGAGTACGTCAAGGGCCCCGAGGACGCGGTGCCGGCCTGGGACAACGCGCAGGCCGCGACGATCTTCGAACAGCAGCTCACCAAGGCCAACGGCAAGATCGACGGCGTGCTGGCAGCCAACGACGGCCTCGGCAACGCGGCCATCTCGATCCTCAAGAAGAACAAGCTCAACGGCAAGGTGCCGGTGACCGGGCAGGACGCCACCCCCGAGGGCCTGCAGAACATCCTCGCCGGCGACCAGTGCATGACCGTCTACAAGGCCGTCCGGGAAGAGGCCAAGGCCGCGTCCGACCTGGCCATCGCGCTCGCCAAGGGCGAGAGGAAGGACACCGGTCAGACGGTGAAGGACGGCGACCGGGACGTCCCCTCGGTGCTGCTCACCCCGAAGGCCATCTACAAGGACAACGTCAAGGACGTCATCGCCGACGGCTACGTGACCAAGGAAGAGGTCTGCGCCGGGGCGTACGCCAAGCTCTGCGCCGACGCCGGTATCAGCTGACCGACGCCGCAGTACCCGCCGGGACGACAACCGCCGCCCGGCACGGGAGCACCTCTCCCGTGCCGGGCGGCGCCCGCCGGACGGGCCCCGACACTCCCTTAAGAAGGAGACCTCCGTGTCCGCGACCCCCCTGCTGGAACTCCGCGGGATCGACAAGAGCTTCGGTCCCGTCCAGGTGCTCCGCGACGTCGCCCTGACCGTCCACCCGGGCGAAGTCACCGCACTGGTCGGTGACAACGGCGCCGGCAAGTCGACCCTGGTGAAGTGCATCAGTGGCATCCATCCCACCGATGCCGGCGAGTTCCTGTTCAACGGTGAACCGGTACACATCGGCAGCCCCCGCGACGCCGCCGCGCTCGGCATCGAGGTCGTCTACCAGGACCTCGCGCTCTGCGACAACCTGGACATCGTGCAGAACATGTTCCTCGGCCGGGAGAAGCGCAGCGGCATCGTCCTCGACGAGCCGACCATGGAACAGCTCGCCGCCGAGACGCTGGCCGGGCTCTCCATCCGCACCGTCACCTCCCTGCGACAGCACGTGTCCAGCCTCTCCGGTGGTCAGCGCCAGACCGTGGCCATCGCCAAGGCGGTGCTGTGGAACAGCAAGCTGGTCATCCTGGACGAGCCGACCGCGGCACTGGGCGTGGCACAGACCGCCCAGGTGCTCGAACTGGTCCGCCGTCTCGCCGACAACGGCCTGGCCGTGGTGCTCATCTCGCACAACATGAACGACGTCTTCGCCGTCTCCGACCGGATCGCCGCGCTGTACCTCGGCCAGATGGTCGCCCAGGTGAAGACCACCGACATCACCCACGCCCAGGTGGTCGAGCTGATCACCGCCGGGCGCTCGGGCGGGCTCGGCCTCGCCACCGACCCGGGCAGCAACGGCGACGGCCCGCAGCCGGCCGACTCGATCTCAGGAGGCGCCCGATGACCACCACCGCCGTACGGAAGGACGGCCCCGCGGCCGTCACACCGGCGCCGACCGTCGGAGGCCATTTCCGCAACTACCTGAGTCGGGTACGCGGTGGCGACGTCGGCGCGCTACCGGCCGTGCTCGGCCTGATCGTGCTCTGCACCGTCTTCGCGATCATGCGGCCGTCGTCGTTCCTGTCGGCCGGCAACTTCGCCAACCTCTTCACCCAGGGCGCGGCGGTCACGCTGATCGCGATGGGCCTGGTCTTCGTGCTGCTGCTCGGCGAGATCGACCTCTCCGCCGGCTTCGCCAGCGGCGTCTGCGCGGCGGTGCTGGCCAATGTGGTCACCGTGCTCGGCTACCCCTGGTGGGTCGCCGTGCTCGCCGCCGTCGCCACCGGAGTGGTCATCGGCACCACGCTCGGCATGCTGGTCGCGAAGATCGGCATTCCGTCCTTTGTGGTCACCCTCGCCGGTTTCCTCGCCTTCCAGGGCGTCGTGCTGCTGCTCGTGAAGGAGGGCACCAACATCTCCGTCCGCGACGAGGTGCTGGTCGCCATCGCCAACCGCAACCTCGCCCCCACGCTGGGCTGGGCGCTGACCGCCCTCGCGGTCATCGGCTACGCGGCGGTGCAACTGCTGCGCCACCGCAACCGGGTGGCCCGCGGTCTGATCAGCGACCCGATCGCGGTGGTGGCGCTGCGGATCGGCGGGCTCGCCGTCATCCTCGGCACCGCGGTGTACGTGCTCAACCTGGAGCGCAGCCGCAACGTCCTGATCAGCTCGCTCAAGGGTGTGCCGATCGTGGTGCCGATCATCGTGGTGCTGTTGGTCATCTGGACCTTCGTGCTCCAACGCACCAGCTACGGCCGGCACATCTACGCCGTCGGCGGCAACCGGGAAGCGGCCCGCCGGGCCGGCATCGACGTCGACCGGATCCGGATCTCGGTCTTCGTGATCTGCTCGTCCATGGCCGCCATCGGTGGCATCGTGGCGGCCAGCCGGGCCAACTCGGTCGACCCGAACACCGGGGGCAGTAACGTACTGCTCTACGCGGTCGGCGCGGCGGTGATCGGCGGCACCAGCCTCTTCGGCGGCAAGGGCCGCGTCCTCGACGCCGTGCTCGGCGGGGCGGTTGTCGCGGTCATCGAAAACGGAATGGGCCTGATGGGGTACAGCGCAGGAGTCAAGTACGTGGTCACCGGCGTCGTCCTGCTGCTCGCTGCCAGCGTCGACGCTCTCTCCCGCCGCCGCGCGGCAGCCACCGGCACCCGCTGACCCGCGCGGGAGGTAGCACCACGATGCGCCCAGGACCGAGCCAGGACGACGTCAGGCGGCAGAACCTCGGGGCTCTGCTGAGGCACGTGCACGTCCACGGGGCGACCACGCGCGCCGAGCTGACCACCACGCTGGGCCTCAACCGCAGCACCATCGGCGCGCTCACCGCCGACCTGAGCGCGGTGGGGCTGGTCAGCGAGGGCGCGCCGAAGGAGACCGGCCGGGCCGGACGACCGTCACTCGTCGTCCGGCCCGAGTCGGCCCGGGTCTACGCGTACGCGTACTCAGTGGAGGTGGACCGGCTGCGCGCCGCGCGGATCGGGCTGGGTGGCGCGGTCCTGGACCGCCGGGAACTGGACCGACCTCGCGGGCTCCTGGCCGCCGAGGCCGCGCCGTTGTTGGCCGGCGCGGTCAAGGAGATGCAGCAGGTGGTTCCGGCCGACGCCATCTGCGTCGGCGCTGGGGTCGCGGTCTGCGGAATGGTCCGCCGAGACGACGGCCTGGTCCGGCTCGGTCCGACCACCGGCTGGGTGGACGAACCGATCGGCGCGGCCGTCGCCGACGAGTTGGGAATCGACGTACCGGTCACGGTGGGAAACGTGGCGGACGTCGCCGCGTTCGCCGAGCACACCCGCGGTGTGGCAGCCGGCTGCGACAACGTCCTCTACCTGTACGGGGACGTCGGCGTGGGCGCCGGCATCATCGCTGGTGGACGTCGACTGACCGGGCACGGCGGGTACGGCGGCGAGGTCGGCCACATGAAGGTGGTCCGCGACGGCAGGCCCTGTGAGTGCGGTGCCCGAGGCTGCTGGGAGACCGAGATCGGCGAGCACGGTCTACTACGCGCCGCCGGGCGTTCCGACTCCCGGGGGCGAGACGCGTTGCTGGAGGTCTTCGACGCCGCCGACCGGGGCGACGCCCGGGCACAGACGGCGGTCCGCCAGGCGGGCGACTGGCTCGGCTTCGGAGTCGCCAACCTGGTGAACGTCTTCAACCCCGAGATGGTCATCTTCGGCGGCACCATGCGCGACCTCTACCTCGCCGCCGCCGCCCAGATCCGAAGCCGACTGAACTCCAACGCGCTCGGTGCCTGCCTGGAGCACGTCCGGCTGCGCACGCCCAAACTGGGCGTGGACGCCCCGCTGATCGGGGCCGCCGAACTGGCCTTCGACCGGCTCCTCGCCGATCCCCTCGACGTGGGCTGATCCGCGTACGCTGTCCGGCGTGGATGTCGAGTTGCGCGCCTCCGACGACGACCGCAACCGGGTGGTCGCCGAGCTGCACCGGCACACCGCGGCGGGTCGGCTGACCCTCGACGAGTTCTCCGAACGGGCCGGTGCGGTGTGGTCGGCACGCACCCTCGGCGACCTGGCCGCGCTGACCCGCGACCTGCCGGCCCTGTCCGACCCGGCCGTCGGCAACGACACTCTCGGGCACGGGCGTCGGGAGCTGCTGATGCTCTTCGCCGCCGCCGCGATCACCCTGCTGCTGCTCGGCGGCCTCCTCGCCATCACGCGCTGATCCACGTCGCCAACCGGTGAACTGATCGCGCGATCAGTCCGTACCAGTGAGCGGACGGGCGGCCGGGAGCGTATGGCCGCCCGGTCCAGACGCGATCCGGTCCGGACCGAGGAGGCACCACAGACATGGCACCGCTCAGATCCGCCCATCGCCGACTGGGCAACCGGACCCACCGAGCGGCGATGCTGCTCATCGCGATCATCGCGGGGGTCGGTGTCCTGCCCGGCGTGGCCGTCGCCGCACCCGCCGGCGGCCAGCAGCTCAACGCCGCCGACATGACACTGCTCAACGGGGTACGGCTGGCCGGGCTGTGGGAGATGCCAGCCGGCCAGATGGCCGCCGAGAAGGGACAGTCGGCGAAGGTCCGGGAGATCGGCGCCGGCATCGCCGGCGAGCACCAGAAGCTCGACCAGCTCGTCGTCGACGCGGCCAACAAGTTGGGCGCGACGATCCCCAGCGAGCCGACGGCCGAGCAGAAGGGCTGGCTGGCCGAGATGCAGAAGGCATCCGGCGCCCGGTTCGACCAGATCTTCGTCACCCGGCTCCGGGTCGCCCACGGCAAGATCTTCCCGGTCATCGGCGCGGTCCGGGCCAGCACCCGGGACGCCACCGTCCGCAAGCTCTGCGAGGACGCCAACGCGTTCGTCCAGCACCACATGCAGATGCTGGAGAGCACCGGCCTGGTCCGTTGGCCGGAGCTGCCGCCCGCCGCGCTGCCCGCCCCGGGTGAGGACGGGCTGCTGGCCGCCGCCTCCGCCAACTCCGGCCCGCAGGTCGGAGTCAGCAGCACCGTCGTCTGGCTGGTCTTCCTCGCCGCGCTGGGCACCGGCGGAATCGCCACCTACCGAATGTTGCGCCGCAGCTGACCAGTCAGGCAGTGGCCTGGATGGTGGCTCGCGTCAGCGGTCTACCTGGGTGAAGTCCCAGGAGTGCGGGGCGCGGGCCACCAGCAGGGCTGGCGGGTCCGGCAGCGGGCGGGGGTTGCTGCGCCACTTGGAGATCACCACCACGCGGTGGTCGGTGGAGGAGAAGACCTCGCTGGAGACGTGGAGCGGGTCGTGCTCCAACTCGGGCAGGGCGGTGTCGCACACCCAGGTGATCAGGTCGGCGACTCCGTACGCCTCGGCGCGCGCCTCCCACATCCGCACGATCATGTCCGCCGCTCCCGTCACACGCTGACCGTTGTCAACGGCAGTGCCGAATCGGCCGGCAGGTCCAGTCGGCTCGGTGCGACCCCCGCGGCGACCAGGTGCGAACCGAGTGCCGCCACCATCGCGCCGTTGTCGGTGCATAGCTTCGGCCGGGGCACCCGGACCCGGATGCCGTACTTCTCGGCCCGCTGCTCCGCCATCGCCCGCAGCCGCGAATTGGCCGCCACTCCCCCGCCGATCACCAGGGTCTCGATGCCCTGCGCGCGGCAGGCGGCGAGTGCCTTGCTGGTCAGCACGTCACAGACCGCCTCCTGGAAGGACGCGGCCACGTCGGCCACCGGCACCGGCTCACCGGCACGCTGACGGGCCTCGACCCACCGGGCCACCGCCGTCTTCAGCCCGGAGAACGAGAAGTCGTACCGGTGGGCGGCGAGATCCTTCGCGGCGGTCAGACCACGCGGGAAGGCGATGGCGGCGGCATCGCCGGCCCGGGCCTCCCGGTCGATGGGCGGGCCACCCGGGAACGGCAACCCGAGCAGCCGGGCGACCTTGTCGAAGGCTTCCCCGGCCGCGTCGTCGATGGTGGCGCCCAACGGAGTGACGCCTCGGGCCAGGTCGTCGACGAGCAGCAGGGACGAGTGGCCGCCGGACACCAGCAGCGCGATGGCGGGCTCGGGCAGTGGGCCGTGTTCGAGGGTGTCCACCGCGACGTGGGCGGCAAGGTGGTTCACGCCGTACACGGGCTTCTCGGCGGCGAGCGCGTACCCCTTGGCGGCGGCCACACCCACCAGCAGCGCGCCGGCCAGACCGGGTCCGGAGGTGACCGCGATCGCGTCGATGTCGGCCAGGGTGACGCCGGCCTCGGTCAGGGCCCGGTCCATGGTCGGCACGATGGCCTCCAGGTGTGCCCGGCTGGCCACCTCGGGCACCACACCCCCGAACCGGGCGTGCTCCTCGACGCTGGAGGCGAGCGCGTCGGCCAGCAGGGTGTGCCCCCGCACGATGCCGACGCCGGTCTCGTCGCAGGAGGTCTCGATGCCCAGGATCAGCGGTTCGTCAGCCATGGTCGTGTGGTCCGTCCCCGGTCGGCTCGGCGTCGCGCCGCATGACCAGCGCGTCGGTGTTGCTCGGTTGGTAGTAGCCGCGCCGCACCCCGATCGGCTCGAACCCGTACGTCGCGTAGAGCCGCTGGGCGGCGACGTTGTCCACGGCGACCTCCAGCAGGGTGCTGCGGGTGTCGCGGCGGGCCGCCTCGGCCAGCAGGTCCTCCAGCAGGACACGGCCAACACCGCGCCGCTGGGCGTCCCGGCGGACGGCGATGTTCTGCACCCACACCTCGTCCGGAGGAACCCCGGCGAGCCCGGCGTACCCGAGCACCGAACCGTCCTCGTCGACGGCGACCCGGTAGTGGTGCCCGTTCGCCAACTCGCTCCAGAACATGCCGGGGGACCACTGCTCGGCGCCGAAGAGGTCCGCCTCGATCGGCAGCACGTCGTCGATGTGCCACCAGCGGAACGGGACGAGCCGTACCGCCGTCATGGCAGGACCGGTTTGCGGCCGGTCGCCGCCACCGCGTCGGGGCGGCGCAGGTAGAGCGGGGTGAGCCGCTCGCTGGGCGCACCCGCCCGGATCCGCTCGGCGGCGAGCAGCGCCAGCACGGTGGCGTCCGGGTACCGGGGCTCGACCCGAACGGGCAGGTCCAGGGTCTCGGCGTAGCGGTGCGCCCCGTCGCCGACCGCGATCGTCGCACGCAACTCCCGGGCACGCACCGCCGCCACCGCCGGCGTCGACACCTCAGGCCCGACGATCCGCTGGCCGGCGCCGTCGTAGACGGCCCAGTAGAGCTCCTTGCGCCGGGCGTCGCTGGCGGCCAGCACCGGCTCGCCGGACGCCGCCGGGTAGCCGATGGCGTCCAGCGAGCAGACACCGTACGTGGGGATGCCGAGCACCTGCCCCATCGTCGCGGCGGTGACCAGGCCGACCCGCAGCCCGGTGAACGGCCCCGGGCCGAGCCCGGCGACGATGGCGGTCAGGTCACGTGGGCGCGCGTCGGCGTCGGCGAGGACCGCGTCCACCTGGGGGGCGAGCAGTTCGCCGTGCGCGCGGGCATCGACCGTGCACCGGTGCGCCCGGGACACCACACCGTCCGCCGAGACCTCCACCAGCGCTGCGGTCACCGCAGGGGTCGAGCTGTCCACCACGAGTACGAGCACGGTAAGCCAGCCTAGCCGCCCCCGCCGCAGCCCTCGGCCACGCCCCGCCCGCCGCCCGGCCCACGCCGCAGCCGCCACGCACACCGCCGCCCCCACGCCAGGCCCCCAACGCCGCGCAGGAGACCGGCTCAGCCGGCGGTGCGCTCCCAGTCGATGGTGGGCAGGCCGGCATCGGCGAGAGCTTTGTTGGCCGCGCTGAACGGTCGGCTGCCGAGGAAGCCGCGCGGGTTCATGGGGCTGGGATGGCCGGCCTCCAGCACCACGTGCTGCGGGTTGGTGACCAGGGCGGCCTTCTTGCGGGCGTAGCCACCCCAGAGCAGGAAGACCACCCGGTCCGGTGACGCGTCCAGCGCACGGATGGTCGCGTCGGTGAACTCCTCCCAGCCGGCGTTGGCGTGCGAGCCCGGGGTGGCCTGGCGGACGGTCAGCACCGCGTTGAGCAGCAACACACCCTGGGCGGCCCAACCGTCGAGGTTGCCGCTGCGCGGCTTGGGAACGCCGACGTCCTCGCCCAACTCCTTGAAGACGTTGCGCAACGACGGGGGCACCGCCACACCATCGCGGACGCTGAAGCTCAACCCGTGTGCCTGCCCGGCCCGGTGGTAGGGGTCCTGCCCGAGGATCAGCACCCGGGTGGCCTGCGGCGGGCACAGCCGGTACGCCGAGAACAGGTCCTCCACCGGCGGGAAGACGGTCTGTGTCGCGTATTCCCGGGCGACGAACTCGGCCAGCGCGGCGGTGCGCGCCGCATCCAGGTGAGGGGTGAGCACGGCACGCCACTGCTCCGGCAGCAGGGCCAACAGATCCAGGGCGGGGGCGTCGTCGGGCATCAGGAACCTCTCACAGCGCGGGTCGGTCCCCCGCACTCTAGGCATCGGGTACGACAGCGGCCCGCCTAGCCCAGGTCGGCGAGCCGACGAGCCCAGTCGCCACCGATCGGCTCCAACTCGACCACGCGGGTGTCGTCGTCGCGGCGGTCGATCCGAACCCGCAGGTGCGCGTCGACCAACTGCTCCACCAGGCCCTCGCCCCACTCCACCACGGTCACCGAGTCGTCCACCGAGGCGTCGAGGTCCAGGTCGTCGATCTCGGCGCGCGGGTCGGTGGCGTCCCCCAGCCGGTACGCGTCGGCGTGCACCAGGGCCACCCGGCCGCCGCGGGCCGGATCGGGGCGGTGCACCCGGGCGATCACGAACGTCGGCGAGGTGACGTCCCCGAGGACACCGAGCCCAGCGCCGATGCCCTGGGTGAGCGCGGTCTTACCGGCGCCCAGCGGGCCGGTCAACAGCACCAGGTCGCCGGCGCGCAGCAGCCCGGCCAGGCGTCGGCCGAACTCCCGGGTGTCCTCGACGGTCGGCAGCTTGACGACGTGACTCACCGTTCCTCCGGCTCTGCGATTGACTCGAGGAACCGCGCGAGCGCGGCGTTGACCTCGTCGGCGTGCTCCAGCATCACCACGTGACCACTGTCTTCGATCTTGATGAACTCGGCGTGTGGCAGCCGCCGGACGATCTCCTCGGAGTGGGTCACCGGAGTGATCATGTCCTTGTCGCCGACCACCACCAGGACCGGAGTCGCCGCCAGCGCCGCCAGCGCCGGAAAGCGCGAGTGGGTGGCCAGGGTCCGCAGATAGCGGGTCACCGTGTCGGCCGACGTCCGGGAGTTCATCGTCTCTACGTAGGACACCAGCGCCGGACTGGGCTTGCGGGTGCCGAAGCCGTACTTGCGAGTCAGCAGCCAGGCCACGTTCGACGTCGACTTGCGGGCCTTGTCGATCACCGGCCCGCCGAAGCGGGTGGCGTTGCTGACCATGTAGAGCACCGGGCTGCCGACCCGGCCGAGCAGCGCGGGTGCGACCAGCTTGGTCTCCGCGATGAGCCCGCCCGAGGTGGCCATCAGGACCGTGCCCACCACCCGGTCACCGAACAGCTCCGGGAACAACTCGGCGAACGCCATGATGGTCATGCCGCCCATCGAGTGACCGACCAGCACCAGCGGCCCGTCCGGCGCGGTCCGGTCGATCACCTGGCGCAGCGTCCGGCCGAGCACCGCGAGGTCGTACTCCCCGGTCTCCAACCGGCCGGACCGACCGTGACCGGGCTGGTCGTACGCCACGACCCGGTAGTCACCGCGCTCGGCGAGCATCTGGCGCTGGAAGTGGAACGTCCCCATGTCCAGGCAGAAGCCGTGCACCAACACCACCGTCGGGCGGCCCGGCACCGGCCGGGTCGGCTCGACCACCTCGACGTGGATGTCCGTGCCGTCCGGCAGCTCCAGACGGAACGCCTCGTCGTACCGCTGCTCGCCGAACGTCTCGTGCGCGTAGCGGTCGGTCGGGTCGGCCTTGAAGCGGCGGACCAGGGTGCGTTCGGTCGCGACGCCGGCCGCCAGGCCCGCCGCGGCCACCCCCACCGCGGCGCCGACGATACCGGCGACCCGACCCGCCGCGGTACGCGGACGCGGGATGCGGTAGCTCATGGCCGTTCGCCGTCGTAGACCCGGGGCACCCGGGTGCCGCCGAAGCGGGTGACGATCTCGTAGTTGATCGTGCCGACCGCCTCGGCCCAGTCGTCGGCTGTCGGCTCGCCGTCGACTCCGCTGCCGAACAGGGTCGCCACGTCGCCGTCGGCCACCGGGTCGTCGCCACAGTCGATCACGAACTGGTCCATGCAGACCCGTCCCGAGATGGTCCGTCGCCCTCCGGCGAGTTGCACCGGCCCGGTGTTGGACGCGTGCCGGGGAACCCCGTCGGCGTACCCGAGCGGGACCACGGCCAGGTTCGCGTCGGCCTCCGTCGTGTAGGTGTGCCCGTAGGAGACACCGGTCCCGGCGGGCACCCGTTTGGTGAGCATGACCCGGGCTCGTGCAGTCATCGCCGGCCGCAGCCCGTACGTCTCGCCGGCCACCGGGGAGAGACCGTAGATGGCCAGACCGGGGCGGACCAGGTCGAAGTGGGTGTCCGGGCGGGTCAGGGTGGCCGCCGAGTTGGCGAGGTGCCGCCAGCGCGGTCGCAGCCCGGCCCGCTCGACCATGGCCAGCCCCTCGTGGAAGACGGCCAACTGACGATCGGTGGTGGGGTGACCGGGCAGGTCCGCGTACACGAAGTGGCTCCACACACCGACCACCTCGACCAGGCCGTCGGCCTGCGCCTTCGCGGCGGCGTTCAGCAGTGCCGGCCAGTCGGCGACGGTCGCGCCGCCCCGGGACAGCCCGGTGTCGATCTTCAGGTGCAGGCGGGCGGGACGCCCGGCGAGCTGACTCGCCTCGATCATCTCGTCCAGTTGCGGCAGGCTCGCCGCGCCCAGGTCCACCCCGGCGCTGACCCCCTCGTGCAGCGGCAGCCCCGGCGCGAGCAGCCAGGCCAGGACCGGCACCGTCACTCCGGCCCGCCGCAGGGTGAGCGCCTCGTCGAGGGTGCAGACGCCGAGCCAGTCGGCACCGGCGTCGAGTGCCGCGCGGGCGGCCGGGAGCATGCCGTGGCCGTACCCGTCGGCCTTCACCACCGCCATCAGCTCGGCGGTGGTGCCGGAGCGGAGTCTGCTCACGTTCTCGCGGATGGCGTCAAGATCGACGCGTACCTCGGCCTGCCACATGCGCCCAGCCTACTTTCCGCCGTGATCACCGGGGGCGGCGACGCACGTCCCCAGGTGCCGACCCGGCCGGGACGGCACGATCAGCCCAGCCGGGCGACAACCGGGCGGAGTGCGGTGACCACGTCGGGCGCGGTCACCGGTCCGCCCCGGGCCGCCTCCCGGCCAGCGAGCCCGTGCAGGTACGCGGCCGAGGCCGCAGCCCGGTCGGCGGGCACCCCGGCTGCCAGCAGCGAGCCGAGCAGCCCGGCCAACACGTCACCGGTGCCACCGGTGGCCAGCGCCGGCGTGCCGGTCGGGTTGACGTACGCCCGACCGTCCGGCGTGCCGATCACCGTGCGGTCCCCCTTGAGCAGCACCACCGCGTTCATCCAGGCGGCCAGCCGCAGCGCGGAGCCGACCCGGTCGGCGCCGGGCTCCTCCCCGCACAGGCGGGTGAACTCCCGGTCGTGCGGGGTGACCACGATCGGCGCGTCCCGCCCGCGTAGCCGGTCGGCGAGCGAGCCGTCCACCAGCAGGGTCAGCGCGTCGGCGTCGAGCACCACCGGCACCGGCGAGGCCAGCACGGCGCGCAGCTCGGCCGCCGCGTCCTCTCCGGTGCCCAGGCCGGAGCCGCACACCCAGGCCTGCACCCGGCCCGCGTCGGCGACCCGCCCGCTGGCGATGACCGAGGGGTGCTGGTGCAGCACCTCGCCCCGGGCACCGCCGGCGTAGCGGACCAGGCCGGTCGGCCCGGCCAGAGCGCCACCGACGGAGAGCACCGCAGCGCCCGGGTAGGTCTCCGAGCCGGTTGCCACCCCCACCACGCCCCGGCTGTACTTCTCCGACGCCGGTCCCAGCTCCGGCCACCAGTCGACCAGGTCGGACCACTCGGTGACCCGTAGCGCGGGGGTGCCTCGCAGCCACGGCCGCAGGCCGATGTCGACCAACTCCACCTGCCCGGCCAGGGCGGCGGCCGGCCCGACCACCAGTGCGGGCTTCAGCGCGCCGAACGCCACCGTCACGTCGGCGCGGACCGCCGTCGGTCGGCCGGACGCGGACAGCGGCACGTGGCCGGTGTCCACCGCGACCCCGCTCGGCACGTCCACCGCCACGACTGTGGCGCGCTCACCGTCGCGCCCCCGCAACTCGCCGAGACGTTGGACCACCTCGTCCGCGCTCGCCCGCAGGCCACCCGTACCACCGATGCCGACGATCCCGTCGAGGACCAGGTCGACCGGGCCGTTCGGCTGCGGCACCAGGCGACCGCCGGCCGCTCGCAGCGCGGCCAGCCCGGCGGCGTGCGCGCGCCCGGGGGTGAGCAGCAGGGCGGACACGTGCACACCCCGGCGGGCCAACCGCTCCCCCGCGTACAGGGCGTCGCCGCCGTTGTCACCGGACCCGACCAGCAGCAGCACCCGGGCCCCGTAGACCCCGCCGCGCTCGTCGAGCAGCAGAGCGGCCCGCCGGGCCAGCCCGGCGGCGGCCCGCTGCATCAGCGTCCCGTCCGGCAGTGTGCCCATCAGCCCTGCCTCGGCCGCCCGTACGTCGGCCACCCGCCACACCGATCTCATGCCACCGTGTCCCATCCCGTTCGCGGGCGGGCCGGATCGGCTCGCCCAGCCGACGTCACCGTTCCGCGACCACCATCGCCGACGCGATCCCCCCGTCGTGCGACAACGAGAGATGCCAGTGGTTGACTCCACGCGCCTCGGCTGCCGCCGCGACAGTGCCGGAGACGGCGAGCCGGGGGCGACCGTCCGGGTCGGACACGATCTCGCAGTCGTGCCAGCTCAGCCCGGCCGGAGCACCGAGGGCCTTGGCCACCGCCTCCTTGGCGGCAAAGCGGACGGCGAGCGACTCCGACGAGCGTGGGGAGCCGGCGCGGGTGTGCCGCTCGGCCGCGGTGAAGAGCCGGTCGGCGAGCAGCGGCGTCCGTGCCAGCGCTCGGGCGAACCGGTCGACCAGGACCACGTCGATGCCGACAGCGACGATCACCACATCACCCTACCGGCGGTCGGGGCCGCAGATTAGCCGTCGGGCCCGCGCTGGGCAATGCCTGTGGACAGGCCGGGGTACGGCTCAGCGCCGGCTGTCCACAGGGCATCCGAGCTACACCGGCACCCGCCTAGCGTCAGCGCGTCGAAGCCGATCGTCCACGGGGTGAGGTCATGACCGATGAGTCGTTCGCCGTCCGGCCGGAGGAGCTGCGAGCGGTCGCCGTCACGCTCGACGGTGAGGCGCACCGGCTGGCGCTGGGCCTGGCCGGGGCACCCGGGTTGCTGGTGGCGGCGCCCGAGTGGCGAGCCGGCGGGGCCCTGGCCGGGCTGGAGGCGGCCACGCACGCCTGGCTCTGCCGGCTGGGTTCCCGGGTCGCGGCTTCCGCTGACGGGGTCCGAGCGGCAGCCGAGGCGTACCAGACGGTGGACGACCGGGCCGCCGACCGGTTCGCCGCCCTGCCCCGGTGAGCAGCGTCGGCTACCGGCAACTGTGGTCAGCCGATCCGAGCGGGTGGCGGGCCGCCGGGGTGGCCTGGGTCGGGTTGACCGAGCCGGTCGAGCGTCGCGCCGGTGAGCTGCGGGCGGCCGGCGGGCGGTTGCGGGGCGGTTGGTCCGGTGGCGCAGCCACGGCGGCGGACGTCCGGCTCGTCGATCTGCGGGGCGAGCTGACGTCGGTCGTGCCCGCACTGATCGAGGTCGATCAGGTGCTGGCCGAGCTGGCCGGGAGGCTGACGGTGGCGAAGGCGCAGCTCGCCGATGCGGTCACCCAGGCGGAGGCGGCCGGCCTGGTCGTGGACCGCTCGGGCGGGGTGCACGTCGATCCCGCCCGAGCACGGTCCACCGAGCGGGATGGCCTGGCTGCGGCCCGGGTGGCGGCTGCCCTACGGGACGCGCTGGACGGGGCGGGGGCCGCCGACCGGGTCGCTGCCGACCGGTTGGACGAGCTGGCCCGGGCCGCCGGCACCGGCTGGATGTCCCCGCCACCGCCGGGCCGACCGGCCCTCGATGCCGCGCCGACACTCGTCCACGCCTGGTGGTCAGGCTTGACACCGGCGCAGCGGAGGTGGCTGGTCGGGCACGAGCCGGCACTGGTCGGCCGGTGGGACGGCGTGCCGGTGGCCGCCCGCGACCAGGCCAACCGGCTGCAACTCGGAGTGTGGCGGGAGGAACTGCTGTCCGAGCGGCGAGCACTGCTGTCCCGGGTGCCGCCCGGGCCACTCGCGTCGGTCCGGCTACGCGGGGTGGCCGGGCGGTTGGCCGGCCTGGACGCGCTGACCGGACGACTGGCGGCCGGCGGGGAGCCCCGGGCGTACCTGCTCGGGCTGGATCCGGCCGGTGAGGGCCGGGTGGTGATGGCGCTCGGCGATCCGGACCGGGCCGAGCGGGTGCTGACCTACGTGCCGGGGATGACCGCCGGCCTGGACGACGCCCCCGGCGAGCTGGGCAGGGCGGCGCGGGTGCTGGACAGGTGCGCCGCGCTCGGTCCGGGTGAACGCAGCGCGGCGGTGCTCTGGTTGGGCTACGACGCTCCGGATTTCCTGACCGAGGCCGCCTCGGCGGGCCAGGCACGCGACGCCGGCCCGGCGCTGCACCGCTTCCAGGAGGGGCTGCGGGCCACCCACGAGGGGCCACCGGCCCGGCAGACCGTGCTCGGGCACAGTTACGGATCGCTGGTGGTGGGTGTGGCCGCCCGGGAGCACGGGCTGGCCGCCGACGCGCTGGTCTTCGTCGGCTCGCCCGGGGTCGGCGCGTCGCACGCCGCCGAGTTGGGGGTGCCGCCCGGGGAGGTCTGGGCGAGCAGCGCCCCGGACGACGTGATCCGCGCGGCCCGGTCAACGGACGAGCTGGGCCACCGCGCCCTGCTGGGTGCGGCGCCGCTGGCCGCCGTGCTCGGCTGGCCCGACCGGACCGGGCATGAGCTGTGGTTCGGTCACGACCCGTCGGATCCGGGGTTCGGCGGCCGGGTCTTCGACAGCGGGCGGGGCGGCCACGCCGGTTACTGGGACCCGGGCAATCCCGCGCTGGACGGGATGGCCCGGGTCGTGTTGGGTCGCTGAGCGGCTACTCGACGGTGACCGACTTGGCCAGGTTGCGGGGCTGGTCCACGTCGTGCCCACGGGCGGCGGCGATCTCGGCGGCGAGCACCTGCAACGGCACCGTGGTGACGAGCGGGGCCAGCAGGGTCGGGGTGCGCGGCACGTAGATCAGGTGGTCGGCGTACCGAACGACGGCCTCGTCGCCCTCCTCGGCGATCACGATGGTCCGCGCACCACGGGCCCGGACCTCCTGGATGTTGGAGACGACCTTGTCGTGCAGCATTCCCCGGCCGACCGGCGACGGCACCACGCAGATCACCGGCGTGCCCTTGTCGATCAGGGCGATCGGGCCGTGCTTCAACTCACCGGCCGCGAAGCCCTCGGCGTGCATGTACGCCAGCTCCTTGAGCTTCAGCGCACCCTCCAGGGCCACCGGGTAGCCGACGTGCCGGCCGATGAACAACACGGTCGGCTCGGACTTCAGCTCCCTGGCCAGCTCACGGACGGGTTCGATCCGGTCGAGCAACTCGCGCAGCTTGCCCGGGATCTCCTGCAACTGGGCGACGACCGCGCCCACCTCGTCGGCGAACTTGATGCCGCGCACCTGGGCGAGGTGCAGGCCGATCAGGTAGCAGGCGACGACCTGGGTGAGGAACGCCTTGGTGGAGGCGACGGCGATCTCCGGCCCGCCGTGGGTGTAGAGCACGGCGTCCGACTCACGCGGGATGGTCGAGCCGTTGGTGTTGCAGATCGCCAGCACCCGGGCCTTCTGCTCCTTGGCGTGGCGCAGCGCCATCAGGGTGTCCATCGTCTCGCCGGACTGCGAGATGACCACGATCAGCGTGGACCGGTCGAGCACCGGGTCGCGGTAGCGGAACTCGCTGGCCAGCTCCACCTCGCACGGGATGCGGGTCCAGTGCTCGATGGCGTACTTGGCGACCATCCCGGCGTGGTACGCCGTGCCGCAGGCCACGATGAAGATCTTGTCGACGTCGCGAAGATCCTGGTCGCTGAGGCGGACCTCGTCGAGGGCGATCTCACCGGTCTCGGTGAGCCGGCCGAGCAGCGTGTCGGCGATGGCCTGCGGCTGCTCCTCGATCTCCTTGAGCATGAACCAGTCGTAGCCGCCCTTCTCCGCGGCCGAGGAGTCCCAGTCGATGTGGAAGTCCTTGCCGGCGGCGGGCTGGCCGTCGAAGTCGGTGATCTCGATGCTGTCACCGGTGATCAGGACGATCTGGTCCTGGCCCAGCTCGACCGCTTCCCGGGTGTGCTCGATGAACGCGGCCACGTCGCTGGCCAGGTAGTTCTCCCCGTCGCCACGGCCGACCACCAGCGGCGAGTTGCGCCGGGCGCCGACGACGGCACCGGGCACGGCGGCGTCCACCGCGAGCAGGGTGAACGCGCCCTCCAGTCGCTGGCAGACCACCCGCATGCCGGCGGCGAGCAGCTGCGGGCTGTCCGGCTGGCCGGCGGCGCGCAGGTCGGCCAGCGCGGCGGCGAGCAGGTGTGCGGCGCACTCGGTGTCGGTGTCGCTGGTGAACTGGACGCCGTCGGCCTCCAGTTCGGCACGCAGCTTGGCGAAGTTCTCGATGATGCCGTTGTGGATCACCGCGACCCGCCCGTCGGGGGCGACGTGCGGGTGTGCGTTGCGGTCGGTCGGGCCGCCGTGGGTGGCCCACCGGGTGTGCCCGATGCCGGTGGTGCCGTCACCGATGCCGATCGGGCTGGCCGCGCAGGAGGTCGGGTCGTCGGCGGCCCGCTCGGACAACACCTTCTCCAGGTTGGCCAGCTTGCCGGCCTTCTTCTCGGTCAGCAGCTGGTCGTCGCAGACGATCGCGACGCCTGCCGAGTCGTAGCCGCGGTATTCCAGCCGCCGCAGCCCGTCGAGCACGATGCCCAGTGCGGGGCGCGCGCCCGCGTATCCCACGATTCCACACATGGCCCGCAGCCTAACCCAGTTTCACTCATGATGGGTGCTCGAAAGTCGGGTTATCAATCACGGAATCTGAGCGATCGGTGGTTGGCGGGTCGCAACGGGACGAGCGTCACAGCCCTGCCGGATCCGGCCCAGGACGGACGGGGTTGCGGCACGCCTTCGGGTACGACAGTCTCTCGGCGGGTTCGGCGCGCCTGCCCTCGGCCCGTTCGTCCCATACCCGATCCCGTCCGGAGCAGCCATGTCCGACGCGCCGCCGCCCGATCCGTCCCCCTCCTCCCCGTCGGATCCGGCCCCCAGCCCGCCGCCGTCGGACCCGACGGCGGCGCCGCCCTCGGGCCCGCTCCCGGCACCCGATCCGCTCGCCCCGGGCCAACCGTGGGCGCCACCGGCCCCCTGGACGCCCGCACCGTGGACGCCGTCCCCGCCCACGACCGAGTGGACCCCGCAACCGCCCACGACCCAGTGGACGCCCGGCTCACCAACATCCCCGTGGACGCCCGGCTCACCAGCATCCCCGTGGACGCCCGGCTCACCAGCGTCCCCGTGGACGCCGCAGCCGCCTGACGCCTCCGACCCGACCCACGCCGGTTCGCCCCCGCACGCCGGATGGCCGCCGCACGCAGGCTGGCCCCCACCCACCGGCTGGTCCCCGCCTCCCGGGGAGCCACCACCGGCCGGATGGCAGCCGTCAGCCGGATGGCCGCCGTACGGCTACCCGCCGCCGTACGCATACCCCGGCCACCCGCATTCCAGCGCCGGCCAGACCACGAACAGCGGCCGGATCGTCGGGATCGTCGTCGCGGTCTTCGTGGTGCTGGTCGTGCTCGTCTGCGGCTGCCTCTGCGCGGGTGGCTTCCTGTTGGACAGACCCGGCTCGGAGCCGGTCGCCGAGGAGCCGTGGGTCGTCCCCGACGACGGTTGGACCGCACCCACCACACGTGCGCCCATTCCGGAGCGACCCAGCCCCGCGCCCCCGACCCCGACCCCGAGCAAGCAGCCGATCACTCGGCCGACGTCGGGGCCGGCCCCGGTGACCGTGGTCTACGAGGTGACCGGCTCGGGTACGGCGGACATCGCGTACTACGACGCCGAGAGCGATCTCATGCATGTCGACGGCGCGACACTGCCGTGGCGCACCACCATTCGGACCAACGGCCAGACCAGGGTGATGGTGAAGGCCACCGGGCCCGACATCAACAACGCCACGCCAATCGACTGCACCGTCACGATCAGCGGCGTCGGCAAGCCGGTGGTCATCAAGGAACAGGGGTATTACGGCATCTCCTGCGCACCGAAGTGAAGCTGGGGCTCGACCCGGGTGTGGCCGTAGGCTGGCGCAGGTGACGAGCACCGATGTCGACCCGCTGGTGGCCCGGATGCGGCCGTTCGGCACCACGATCTTCGCCGAGATGTCCGCCCTCGCCGTGCGCACCGGCGCGGTCAACCTCGGCCAGGGCTTCCCCGACACCGACGGCCCGCCGGAGATGCTGGCCGCCGCCGCCGAGGCGCTGCGCGGCGGGCAGAACCAGTACCCGCCCGGCCCGGGGATCCCCGCCCTGCGCGCGGCGGTCGCCGCTCACCAGCGACGATTCCGGGACCTGGAGTACGACCCGGACGGCGAGATCGTCATCACCGCGGGCGCGACCGAGGCGGTGGCGGCGAGCATCCTCGCGCTCTGCGAGCCGGGCGACGAGGTGGTGTGCTTCGAGCCGTACTACGACTCGTACGCCGCGTCGATCGCACTGGCCGGTGCGGTCCGGCGGCCGGTGACCCTGCGCCCCACGGCCGACGGCCGGTACGCCTTCGACCCGGAGGCGCTGCGCGCGGCGTTCGGCCCGCGCACCCGGTTGGTGCTGCTCAACTCACCGCACAACCCGACCGGCAAGGTCTTCACCCCGGCCGAGTTGGCCCTGGTCGCCGAGTTGTGCCAAGAGTTCGGCGCGTACGCGGTCACCGACGAGGTGTACGAGCACCTGGTCTTCACCGACGCGGCGAGCCCGCACGTGTCGCTGGCCAGCCTGTCCGGGATGCGGGAGCGGACGCTGCGCATCTCGTCGGCCGGCAAGACGTTCTCCTGCACGGGGTGGAAGGTCGGCTGGGCGAGCGGCCCGTCGGCGCTGGTCTCGGCGGTGATCCGGGTGAAGCAGTTCCTCACCTATGTCAACGCCGCGCCACTGCAACCGGCGGTGGCCGTGGCGCTGGCCCTGCCGGACGACTACTACACCGACTTCCGGGACAGTCTCCAGCAGCGGCGTGACCAGCTCGTCGGCGGTCTGACCGACGCCGGGTTCGAGGTGCTCGACTCGGAGGGGACGTACTTCGTCACCGCCGACATCACCGCCCTCGGCGGCCGGGACGGGGTGGAGTTCTGCCGCTCGTTGCCGGAGCGCTGCGGTGTGGTGGCGGTGCCGACCCAGGTTTTCTACGACGACACCGACGCCGGTCGGCGACTGGTCCGCTTCGCCTTCTGCAAGCGCCCCGAGGTGCTGACCGAGGCGGTCACCCGGCTGCGCGCTCTGCGCCGCTGATCCGACGGACCGGCCGGAAGCTGTGGAGCTGATGTCGTAACCGATTCAGCTCCACAGCCTCCAACCGACCTACGACGTGGCGGGGCTGGCGGTACGGACCTGCTCGGCGATCCGTTCGGCGACCGCGCGGGCGGTCTCCTCGGTGGCGGCCTCGACCATCACCCGGACCAGGGGCTCGGTGCCCGACGGGCGCAGCAGCACCCGACCGGTCTCACCCAACTCCGCCTCGGCCCGCTCGGCCTCGGCGCGGACGGCCGGCGCGTTGGCGCCCACGGTCCGGTCGCCCACCGGCACGTTGATCAGCACCTGGGGCAGCTTGGTGACCACCGAGGCCAGCTCGGCGAGGGACTTGCCGGTGGCCGCCATCCGAGCCATCAGGTGCAGGCCGGTGAGCACACCGTCGCCGGTGGTGGCGTGTGCGGGCATCACGATGTGACCGCTCTGCTCACCGCCGAGCGCCAGGCCGGAGGCGCGCAGCTCCTCCAGCACGTACCGGTCGCCGACCTTGGTCTCGATCAGCCGGATGCCCTGCGCGGACATGGCCAGCCGCAGGCCGAGGTTGCTCATCACGGTGGCGACCAGGGTGTCCTGGGTCAACGTGCCGGCGTCCCGCATGGCCAGCGCGAGGATCGCCATCACCTGGTCGCCGTCGACCTCGTCGCCGTCGGCGCTGACCGCCACGATGCGGTCGGCGTCACCGTCGTGGGCGATGCCCAGGTGGGCGCCGTGCTCGACCACGGCCTCGCGCAGCGCCTCGATGTGGTTGGAGCCGCACTCGTCGTTGATGTTCAGCCCGTTCGGCTCGGCGTGGATCGCGATGACCTCGGCGCCGGCTTCCCGGTAGGCGACCGGGGCGACCTCGGCGGCGGCACCGTTGGCGCAGTCGACCACGACCTTGATCCCGTCCAACCGGTGCGGCACCGCGCCGACCAGGTGTTGGACGTAGTGGTCCGCGCCGTCGAGCAGGTCGTGCACTCGGCCGATGCCGGCACCGGTCGGCCGGTCCCAGGCGGTGGTGGCGTTGGCCTCGACGGCGGCCTCGATCTGCATCTCGATCTCGTCGGGCAGCTTGTGACCGCCGGCGGCGAAGAGCTTGATGCCGTTGTCCGGCATCGGGTTGTGCGACGCGGAGAGCACGACGCCGAGGTCGGCCTTGGCTTCCGCGGTGAGGAACGCCACCGCGGGGGTGGGCAGCACGCCGACCCGCACCACGTTGGCACCGGCGCTGGTCAGACCCGCCACCACGGCGGCCTCCAGCATCTCGCCGCTGGCCCGGGTGTCCCGACCGACGACGGCGAGCGGCGGGTGGCTGCGGTCTGTCTCGGCGAGTGTGTGCGCGGCGGCCACGGCGAGCGCCAGCGCCAACTCGGGGGTGAGATCCGCGTTTGCCCGCCCGCGTACGCCGTCCGTGCCGAACAACCGACCCATACCCGCCAACCTCCGAATGAGCACGACCAGTGAGGAGAAAGCGGAACGGCCGACCCACCTCCCCGAGCGGGGAGGCGGACCGGCCGTCCGTCAGAAGTACAACGCGCTGGGAAAGATCAGCGCTTCGAGTACTGGGGAGCCTTACGGGCCTTCTTGAGGCCGTACTTCTTGCTCTCCTTGACCCGGGCGTCCCGGGTGAGGAAGCCGGCCTTCTTCAGGGCCGGGCGGTCGTCCGGCTCGTTGACGATCAGCGCACGCGCGATGGCCAGCCGCAGCGCACCTGCCTGGCCGGTGGTGCCGCCGCCACGCAGGTTGGCGATGACGTCGAACGCCTCGGGCTTCTCGGCGGTGACCAGCGGGTCCTTGATGAGCTGCTGGTGCACCTTGCTCGGGAAGTAGGCCTCGAGGTCGCGACCGTTGCAGGTGATCTTGCCGGTGCCCGGGACGATACGGACCCGGACGATGGCCTCCTTGCGCCGACCCACGGTCTGGATCGGGCGGTCACCACGCGGCGCGCGGGCGACGGGCGCCGGTGCCTCGGTGACCTCGGGGGCGACCTCGGTCTCGGTGATGTCGGTCATGCTGATTCCTTCGCCCGCGCTCACTGCGCGATCTGCTTGATCTCGAACGGCACCGGCTGCTGCGCGAGGTGCGGGTGCTCGGCACCGGCGTAGACCTTCAGCTTCTTGATCAGCTGACGGCCGAGCTTGTTGTGCGGGAGCATCCCCTTCACCGCGAGCTCGATGGCCCGCTCGGGGCGCTTGGTCAGCAGCTCGTCGTAGCCGACCTGCTTCAGACCACCCGGGTAACCGGAGTGGCGGTAAGCAACCTTGGTGTGGCGCTTGTTGCCGGTCAGCGCAACCTTGCCCGCGTTCACGATGACGACGAAGTCGCCCGTGTCGACGTGCGGCGCGAAAGTCGGCTTGTGCTTACCACGCAGCAACGTGGCGGCGTGGGTGGCCAGGCGGCCCAGCACGACATCAGAGGCGTCGATGACGTGCCACTGACGCTCGATCTCACCCGGCTTCGGGCTGTACGTACGCACAGGTCTACCTTGTCTCGTCGTCGGTCTGGGGTCGCGCGCCGAGGTGACCAGATCTTGCAGGCCGGACCAGCGCGCACGAACGACCAAGCGTACCTGATGGGGCACGCCTCTGGATGTCGCACAACAGCAGGCAACGATACCCGGCGCCCCGTCCGCAGGTCAAAACGGGGGTACGGTCCGCCGCGCCGACACGCCGTACGTGGCCCAGCTCACACGCTGGCGAGCCGATCGGCCCGAGGCCGCAGGTACACCACCCAGGTGACCACGAAGCACAACGCGTACCAGCCGATGAAGGCCAGATAGGCGGCGTCGGCGTTGCCGGAGCCGAGGAACGACTGACGGAACGAGATGTTGACCAGCACCCCGCCGAACGCGCCGACGGCACCCGCGATACCGATCAACGCACCGGTCATCCGCCGCGCCCACCGTGCGGCCGCCTCCGGATCGCGGCGACCGGTGCCCACCGCGTCCGCCGCCCGGGCCTGGAAGATCGCCGGGATCATCTTGTACGTGGAGCCGTTGCCGATGCCGGAGAAGACGAAGAGGGCGATGAACCCGGCCAGGTAGAGCCCGAACGAGCGTTCTCGGGCCGCGTACAGGACCGTGCCCGCGCCGGCCGCCATCGCGACGAAGTTCCAGAAGGTCACCCGGGCACCGCCCAGCCGGTCGGCCAGGTGCCCGCCCAGCGGACGGATCAGCGAGCCGACCAGTGGGCCGAGGAAGGTCAGCCAGGCGGCGTCGACGGGGGTGGGAAACCGCTCGGCGAACTGGAGCTGGAGCACCTGACCGAAGGCGAAACCGAAGCCGATGAACGAGCCGAAGGTGCCGATGTAGAGCAGTGACATGACCCAGGTGTGCGGGTCGCGGGCCGCCTCGCGCAGCGCGCCGGGCTCGTTGCGCGCCCCGGGCACGGTGTCCAGCCAGCGGGTCGCCGCCAGCGCCGCCAGCACGATCAGCGGCAGGTAGACCGCCGGAACCAGCCGGGGGTACGCGGCACCGGCGGTGGCGAGGACCGCCAGCCCGACCAGTTGCACCGCGGGTACGCCCAGGTTGCCGCCGCCCGCGTTGAGCCCGAGGGCCCGGCCCTTGAGCCGCTCCGGGTAGAACAGGTTGATGTTCGCCATCGAGGAGGCGAAGTTGCCCCCGCCGACGCCGGTCAGGCAGGCGAGCACCATCAGGGTGGAGTAGGACACCCCGGGTTCCAGCAGCACCGTCATCGGCACCGTGGGCACCAGCAGCAGGAGTGCGCTGATGATCGTCCAGCGCCGCCCGCCGAAGCGGGCCACCGCCAGCGTGTACGGCAGCCGCAGCACCGCGCCCAGTGCGGCGGGCACGGCGGTGAGCAGGAACTTCCCGGCCGGGTCGATGCCGTACGCCGGGCCGAGGAAGAGCACGGTGACCGACCAGAGGCTCCACACCGAGAAGCCGACGTGTTCGGCGAAGATCGAGACCCAGAGGTTGCGCCGGGCGATCGGCGCGCCCGTCGCCCGCCAGAAGTCGGGGTCCTCGGGGCGCCAGTCGTCGAGCCGGCGCGCACGGCCGGTGGTGGCCGGCGGCCCGGCGGTGACTGCGGTGCTGGTGAGCGTGCTCACGGCGGCTCCTCCTCGTCGGTGTGACGAGGAGGAACGCTAGGAACGCCCGGTTTCCTGACAGTGCCCTTCGCGGGTCGGCCCGGAAACGGGGATCGCACCACGGGCCGGCGGCGGTGGTGAGGTGCCGATCAGAGTTGCTGGAGGATGCGCAGCGCGCGGCCGACCCGGAGCATGGTGTCGGTGTCGGCGACGTCCACGCAGTCGGTGAACCACTTCTTCATCGGCGAGGAGATGCGGTCGGGCATCACCACGTACCGGCCCATCGACACGGCGAGCGGCGAGTCGCGCAGCAGCGACTCCTCGACCACCTCGACCACGATCACGATGGGTACGTCGGTGGAGTTGTAGACATCCGAGCTGACCACGAGCCCGAGGCGTTCCCGGGCGCCCTCGATGCGCCAGACCTCTCCCCTACGCAGCACGCGGCCGTCCGCCGGAGAGCAGGTCGTTGACCATGCCCACCTCGCGGGCGTCGGCGAGAGCGGCGGACTCCAGGTCCAGGCCGGCTCGGCCCACGGCGGCGGCGTGCGCGGTGAAGACCTCGCGCAGTGCTTTCTCGCGGGCGGCCTGGTCCATCCATGCGGAGAGCGACAGACCCTCGCGCTTGGCGAACCGCCGGGCCTCCTCGATCGTCTCGTCGGTGAACGAGAGAGTCACCTTGGCAGTCATGCCGCTGAGACTACCCATCGGTATGACCGGCAGTCATCCGCGCGTCCATCGGCTCACCCCCGACGTCGAAACGCACAAACCGGTGGTCTTCACGCGACGCGACCACCGAACACCGCGAAGCGCCACTCCTTGAAGTAGCAGTCGACGTCGACCAGGCCCGCCTCGGCGAGCCACCGGCACTGGTCGACAACGGTCGCCGGCCGGTCGTGCCGCATCCGCTCCCGGGATGCGGCGATCTCCTCACCGGACGCGCCCAGCTCGGTGATCCGCTGCATCCACACCTCGTCGTAGCGACGGTCCAACTCCGGAGTCGGGCCGGCGACCTGCTCGGCGTTGACGAACACCCCGCCCGGGGCGAGTGCGCCGGCAGCCCTCCGGTACAGCGCCCGTTTGCCCTCGTCGTCCAGGTGGTGGATCGCCAGCGCGCTGACCACCGCGTCGTACCGGCCGGCGGGCAGCGGATCGGCCAGGTCGGCCCGGACCGTCCGGTGCGGCACCGACCGGGCGTCCAACTGCTCGGTGGCGCGGGCGAGCATCGCCGGCGCCCCGTCGACCAGGGTCAGCCGGACACCGGGCACCGCGGCGGCCAGCAGCAGCGAGAGCAGGCCGGTGCCGGCGCCCAGGTCCAACACCTCCGGCGCACGACCGGCGGCGAGCGTGGCGCGAAGCGGGGGCGCGGCAACCTCGACGGCCGTGCCGTAGAAGGCGTCGAAGCAGGGCACGAGCCGCCTGCGCGCCTCGTCGTAGGTGCCGGCCACCGCGTCGAACACGTCCGCCACACTCATCGCGCTCTCCCAATTAGTGAGACAACTTTCCCACATTATAAGCCAATGAACGATGCTGATGTCATCAGCGATTCAGCTCCAAAGGCTCCGGCTCGCACCTCCCACCGCACGCGAAGTCACCGCGAATTCCGCCGCAACGGAGCCGGAACCGTCGGTGTGGTCAGTCCGGCCGCGCCTGCGTTTCCTGGCGGGGATTGATCCCGGACACACGAAGGCACCCGGCGAACCGGGGGCCTCGGTGTGATGCTGGTCAGGCCGGGTCGTATGCCTTCGCCATACCCACGAACGCCCGCCAGGCCGTTGACCCGAAGACCAACGCCGGCCCTGCCGGGTCCTTCGAGTCCCGCACGCCAACGATGCCAGGCAGGTTGTATGCAGGACGCGGTTCACGACCTGTACTCCCTGGGCGTTCACCCTGACCCGCGGGCACTCCACGCCCGGTTCCTCGGCTGGTTGTCACTGACCCGACGACCACACCGCTACGACGTGCGCTGACCTCCCGCGGGGTGACGTGCGCTGCCGCTCTGGAGCTGATGTCGCAAACGAATCAACCGTCGATGTCGTAAACGACTCAGCTCCACAGGCTCCGACTCGCACCATCCAACGCGCCAGCTGCCCCGGTGCGGTGTGAGCCCCACTTGACAGGACCGAAACAGAAGGGACCCGGACCGGAAACCGCTCAGCGGCACGCTTTGCCGACATGACAGACGGTGCATGGTCGGCAACTCGACCGGGGCTGGCGCCCCGGGAGGTTGCGACGCACTGCCCGTACTGCGCCCTGCAGTGCGGCATGACGCTGCGCGAGGACCAGACCGGGGTGTCGGTCCACCCCCGCCAGTTCCCCACCAACCGGGGCGGGCTCTGCCAGAAGGGTTGGACCGCCGCCGAGCTGCTCGACCACCCCGAGCGGCTGACCACCCCACTACTGCGCGACCCGGCCACCGGCGAGCTGCGCCCGGCGAGCTGGGACGCTGCGCTCGACCGGATCGTCACCGGCATCCGCGCGGTCCAGGACGACGCCGGCCCGGACGCGGTCGCCGTCTTCGGTGGCGGTGGCCTGACCAACGAGAAGGCGTACGCGTTGGGCAAGTTCGCCCGGATCGGGCTGCGCACCCGGCACATCGACTACAACGGACGGTTCTGCATGTCCTCGGCGGCGGCCGCCGGGATGCGGGCCTTCGGCATCGACCGGGGGCTGCCGTTCCCGCTAGCCGACCTGGGCCGGGCCGACACGCTTCTGCTGGTCGGGGCCAACCCGGCGGAGACCATGCCACCGCTGGTGCGCTGGCTCACCGAGCAGCGCCGCAACGGCGGACAGTTGATCGTCGTCGACCCCCGGGTCACCGCGACCGCCCGTCAGGCCGACCTGCACCTGCAACCGCTGCCCGGCACCGATCTCGCGGTGGCCAACGCGCTGCTGCACATCGCGCTCACCGAGGGGTGGGTCGACCGCACGTACGTGGCCGACCGCACCAGCGGCTTCGAGGCCGTCCGCCGGGCTGTCGCCGCCTGGTGGCCGGCCCGTGCGGAACAGCTCTCCGGGGTGCCGGTGGCCGACCTGGAGGCGACCGCCCGGGCGTTGGGCAGCGGCGGTCGCGTGATCATCCTGACCGCGCGCGGCGCCGAGCAGCACGCGAAGGGCGTCGACACGGTCACCGCGTACGTCAATCTGGCTCTCGCCCTCGGCCTGCCCGGCCGGGACGGTTCGGGGTACGGCTGCCTCACCGGGCAGGGCAACGGCCAGGGCGGGCGGGAGCACGGGCAGAAGGCCGACCAGCTCCCCGGCTACCGGAAGATCGACGATCCGGCGGCCCGGGAACACGTCGCCGAGGTCTGGGGAGTGACAGCCGACGAACTGCCGGGGCCGGGTGTGCCGGCCTACCGACTGCTCGACTCGCTCGGCACTCCGGACGGCCCCCGGGCGTTGCTGGTGTTCGGTTCGAACCCGGTGGTCTCCGCGCCCCGGGCGACCCGGATCGAGCGGCGGTTGCGCGACCTCGACCTGCTGGTCGTCGCAGACCTGCTGCTCTCCGAGACGGCGGCGCTGGCCGACGTGGTGCTGCCCACCGCACAGTGGGCCGAGGAGGACGGCACCATGACCAACCTGGAGGGTCGGGTGCTGCGTCGTCGCGCCCTGCGCCCGCCCCCGCCGGACGTCCGGACCGACCTGGCCATCATCTCCGACCTCGCGACGAGACTGGCCGCCGCCGAAGCGACCGCCGCCGAACCGGCCGACACCGCACCGACCGGCGCGCGACCGGAAGCCGTGGCGGCGGCGCGGTTCCCGGCCGACCCGGCCACCGTCTTCGCCGAGCTGCGCCGCGCCTCCGCCGGTGGGGCCGCCGACTACGCCGGCATCAGCTGGGCCCGGATCGACGCCGACGACGGCGTCTACTGGCCCTGCCGCACCGAGGACGGGCCGGACACGCCACGGCTCTTCGCCGACCGGTTCGCGACCCCGGACGGCCGGGCCCGGTTCCACCCCGTCGACCACCGGCCGGCCGCCGAGGAGGTCTGCGCGACGTACCCGCTGCACTTCACCACCGGCCGGGTTCTGACGCAGTACCAGTCGGGTACCCAGACCCGCCGGGTGCCCGCGCTGCGCCGCGCCGCCCCGGAGGCGTTCGTCGAGTTGCACCCCGATCTGGCCGCCCGGCTGGGCATCGACGACGGCGACCCGGTGCGGGTCACCTCGCGCCGGGGTGAGTTGTGCGCTCCGGCCCGACTCAGCGTCGGGATCCGACCGGACACGGTGTTCGCCCCGTTCCACTACCCGGGGGCGGGACGGGCCAACTCGGTGACCAACGACGCGGTCGACCCGATCTCCGGAATGCCCGAGTTCAAGATCTGCGCGGTCCGGGTGGAGAAGGCATGACCGCCCGGGTGGTGATCGTCGGCAACGGGATGGCGGGCGCCCGCCTCGCGGGGGAACTGCACGCCCGGGAAGGAGACCGGAAGGTCACCGTGCTCGGGGCGGAGCCGCACCGCGCGTACAACCGGATCCTGCTCTCCACACTGCTGGCCGGGCGCATCGACGAGCCGGACGTGGAGTTGACCGAGGCCGCCGGGCACGGCATCGACCTGCGCACCGGCGTACCGGTGACCGCCATCGACCGGTCCGCGCGGGAGGTCCACACCGACGACGGCGAACGCATCGGATACGACCACCTGGTGCTGGCCACGGGCGCACGGGCGGTGGTGCCACCACTGCCCGGCCTCGACCCGACGGACCTGCCCGAGCGGGTGGTTCCCTTCCGGACGCTGGACGACTGCCGGCGCATCCTCGCCGCGGCGGACGGCGCGCGCAGCGCCCTGGTGCTGGGTGGCGGTCTGCTCGGCCTGGAGGCCGCCCGGGGCCTGGCCAGCCGGGGGTTGGCCACCACCGTGGTGCACCCGAGGGAGCACCTGATGGAACGACAACTCGACCCGACGGCCGGTGCGGTGCTCGCCGGCACGCTCGCCGGATTCGGCGTCACCGTGCAGCTCGCGGTGCCGGCGACCGGCGTGGCCGCCGACGCCACCGGCGTCCGCCTCGACCTGGCCGACGGCCGGACGTTGCGCGCCGACCTGCTGGTGCTCTCCTGCGGGGTACGCCCGGACACCGCCCTGGCGCAGGCCGCCGGGCTGACCGTCCGACGCGGGGTGGTGGTGGACGACCGGCTCCGCACCGACGACCGGTCCATCTCGGCAATCGGCGACTGCGCCGAGCACGACGGCGTGCTCAGCGGGCTGGTCGCACCCGCCTGGGCCCAGGCGCGGGTGCTCGCCGACGTGCTGACCGGAACGGACCCGTTGGCGCGGTACCGGCCCCAGCCGGTGGTGACCCGGCTCAAGGCCGCCGGAATCGACCTCGCGTCGATGGGTGACCCGGTCAGCGGCGGGCCGGGCGAGGAGCTGACCTTCACCGACCCGGCCCGGGGCACGTACGCCCGGTTGCGGATCCACGACGAGCGGCTGATCGGCGCGATCCTGCTCGGCGACAACCCGGCCGTCGGGACGGTGATCCAGCTCTTCGACCGTGGCCAGCCGGTGCCGGCCGACCGGCGGGCACTCCTGTTGGGCCGGGCACTCGGCACCGCCGGCGCGACCCCGGCCGCGTCCCCGGCACTGATGCCGGACGCGGCCACGGTCTGCCAGTGCAACACGGTGAGTAAGGGCGCACTCGTACGCAGTTGGCGCTCCGGAGCCCGGACGGTCGACGCGGTGGTGGCGGCGACCCGGGCCGGCACCGGCTGCGGCGGGTGCCGAGACGCGGTGGGCGGCATCGTCGACTGGCTGAGCCAGGCGGAATCGGTGGAGGTGACGCGATGAACGGCGGCAATCTGGTCGTCATCGGCAACGGAATGGTCGGTCAGCGCTTCGTCGACGCGCTGCGCGCCCGTGACCCGGAGGGTCGCTGGCAGGTGACCGTGCTGGCCGAGGAGCGACGCCCCGCGTACGACCGGGTGCGGCTCTCGGCCTACTTCGACGGGGTGAGTGAGAGCGAACTCAACCTGCACACACCGCACGACGGGGTGCGGCTGTGTCTGGGCGAACCGGCCACCGCCATCGACCGGGCCCGGCAGGTGGTGACCACCGACGTCGGCGAGTACCCCTACGACGCCCTGGTGCTGGCCACCGGGTCGTACGCGTTCGTGCCGCCGGTGCCCGGCGCGGAGCTGCCCGGTGTCTTCGTCTACCGGACGTTGGACGACCTGGCGGCGATCCGGTCGTACGCGGAGGGCCGGCGGGTCGGCGCGGTGATCGGTGGCGGGCTGCTCGGGCTGGAGGCGGCGAACGCGTTGCGGCTGCTCGGCCTGAGCACCGACGTGGTCGAGTTCGCGCCCCGGCTGATGCCGGTGCAGGTGGACCAGGCTGGCGGCGCGATGCTGCGGCGCTATGTCGACGAGTTGGGCGTACGGACCCATCTCGGTGTCGCGACCAGCGCGATCCGACCCGGCCCGGACGGCGCGGTGGCCGCACTGGAGCTGTCTGACGGCGGCGCAATCGACGCCGAGCTGGTGGTGGTGGCAGCCGGCATCCGACCCCGGGACCAGTTGGCCCGGGACGCCGACCTGCCACTGGGTCCGCGCGGCGGGGTGCTGGTCGACGAGACCTGCCGCAGCGCCGACGAGCGGATCTGGGCGATCGGTGAGTGCGCGGCGGTCGACGGCACCTGTCACGGCCTGGTCGCGCCGGGGTACGCGACGGCCGAGGTGGTGGCCGACCGGCTGGTCGGCGGTGCGGCGACCTTCCCGGGCGCGGACACC
Organism: Micromonospora sp. B9E7; assembly: GCF_039871815.1. NCBI lineage: Bacteria > Bacillati > Actinomycetota > Actinomycetes > Micromonosporales > Micromonosporaceae > Micromonospora > Micromonospora sp. B9E7. The sequence continues at coordinate 20,314 of NZ_JBDPLX010000018.1, read as the reverse complement.
GCCACGAAGCTCAAGCTGCTCGGGGTCGACGTGGCCTCGTTCGGCGACGCCCACGGCGTGACCCCCGGCTGCCTGGACGTCACCTTCACCGACCCGGCCACCCGGGTCTACGCGAAGCTGGTCCTCTCCGACGACGCGCACACCCTGCTCGGCGGAGTGCTCGTCGGTGATGCCAGCGCGTACCCGACGTTGCGGGCCAGCGTGGGCGGCCCGTTGCCGGCCGCGCCGCTGGCGCTGCTCGCCCCGGACGGCGGTGGGGCGGACGCCGGGGCGCTGCCCGCCACCGCGCAGGTCTGCTCCTGCAACGCGGTGACCCGGGACGACGTGGACGCCGCCATCGCCGACGGCTGCGCGGACGTGCCGGCGTTGAAGGCGTGCACCCGGGCCGGCACCAGCTGCGGTTCCTGCGTGCCGATGCTGAAGCAGCTCCTGGACGCGGCCGGGGTGGCGCAGTCCAGCGCGCTCTGCGAGCACTTCGACGTCAGCCGGCGGGAGCTGTTCGAGATCGTCCGTGTACGCGGCATCCGTACCTTCTCCCGGTTGGTCGCCGAGCACGGTCGGGGGCGCGGCTGCGACATCTGCAAGCCGGTGGTGGCATCTATCCTCGCGTCGCTGGGCAGCGGGCACGTGCTCGACGGTGAGCAGGCGTCGTTGCAGGACACCAACGACCACTTCCTCGCCAATCTGCAACGCGACGGCAGCTACTCGGTGGTGCCCCGCATCCCGGGCGGCGAGATCACCCCGGAGAAGCTCATCGTCATCGGTGAGGTCGCCCGGGACTTCCAGCTCTACACGAAGATCACCGGCGGGCAGCGCATCGACCTGTTCGGGGCGCGGGTGGAGCAGTTGCCGCAGATCTGGCGGCGGCTGGTGGACGCCGGCTTCGAGTCCGGCCACGCCTACGGCAAGGCACTGCGGACTGTGAAGTCCTGCGTGGGCGAGACCTGGTGCCGGTACGGCGTACAGGACTCGGTGGGGTTGGCCGTCGCCCTGGAACTGCGGTACCGCGGGCTGCGCGCTCCCCACAAGATCAAGTCGGCGGTCTCCGGCTGTGCGCGCGAGTGCGCGGAGGCGCGCAGCAAGGACTTCGGCATCATCGCCACCGAGACCGGCTGGAATCTCTACGTCGGTGGCAACGGCGGCTTCCGACCCCGGCACGCCGACCTGTTCGCCACCGACCTGTCCACGGAAACGCTGATCTCGCTGATCGACAGATTCCTGATCTACTACATCCGCACCGCCGACCGGCTCCAACGCACCGCCGGCTGGATCGAGGCGATGGACGGCGGCCTGGACCACCTGCGCTCGGTGATCGTGGACGACTCACTCGGGCTCTGCGCAGAGCTGGACGCGGCGATGGCCCAGCACGTGTCGTCGTACTCCGACGAGTGGCGCGACGTGCTCGACGACCCGGCCCGGCTGCGCCGCTACACCTCCTTCGTCAACGCCCCCGACGTGCCCGACCCGTCGATCACCTTCACCCGGGAACGCGGCCAGCCGGTACCCGTACGCGACCATCCCCCGACCGGATCCGAGCCGACCAGCCGTCGGCAACCGGTCACCCTCGGCCTACCGGAGGTACGGCGATGACCCAGACCCTCACAGCCACCTGGACCACCGTCTGCCTCCTCGACCGGTTGGAACCGGACCGAGGCGTCGCCGCCCTGGTCGAAGGGGTGCAGATCGCCCTCTTCCGAACCGCCGACGGGCTGTTCGCGATCGACAACCGCGATCCGGTCTCCGGGGCGTACGTGCTGTCCCGGGGCATCGTCGGCAGCCGTGGCGGAGTGCCGACGGTCGCCTCGCCGCTGCACAAGCAGGTGTACGACCTACGCAGCGGGCAGTGCCTCGACCTGCCCGGGGTGGTCGTGGCCCGGCACGACGCGCGGTGCCGCGACGGGCTGGTCGAGGTGCGGCTGCGACAGGAGGGTTGATGCGCGAGGAACTGGCGGGCTTCACCATCGGGGTGACCGCTGACCGGCGGCGCGACGAGTTGGCCGCGTTGCTCGAACGGCGGGGCGCCCGGGTGGTGCTCGCGCCGGCGTTGCGGATCGTGCCGCTCTCCGACGACACCGAGCTGCGCGAGGCGACCCGCGCCTGCCTCGACCAACCGCCGGACATCCTGATGGCCAACACCGGCATCGGCATGCGGGGGTGGCTGGAGGCGGCCGAGGGCTGGGGCTTGGGCGAGCCGCTGCGCTCTGTGCTGGCCAGCTCGTACGTGGTGGCGCGCGGCCCGAAGGCACGCGGCGCGATCCGTGCGGCCGGGCTGCACGACCAGTGGTCGCCGGCCTCGGAGAGCTGCGACGAGGTGGTCGACCACCTGCGCCGGCGGGGCGTGGCCGGGCAGGTGATCGCCATGCAGCTCCACGGTGAGCGGCAGCCCGACTGCACGCTCGCGCTGGAGGCGGCCGGCGCGACGGTGATCGAGGTACCGGTCTACCGCTGGGCCCCGCCTACCGATCCGGCACCGCTGCACCGGTTGATCGACCTGATCGCCGGCCGGCTGGTGGACGCGGTGACCTTCACCTCGGCACCGGCGGCCGAGGCGCTGCTGCGGGCAGCCGGGGACCGCACCGACGCGCTGCTCTCCGCGTTGCGCAGCGACGTGCTCGCCAGCTGCGTCGGCGCGGTGACCGCCGAGCCGCTGCTCCGACGCGGGGTGCCGGTGAGCGCGCCGGGACGGGCCCGGCTGGGGGCGCTGGTACGGACCATCGTCGACGAGCTGCCCCGCAGGACCGTGACGTTCAAGGCCGGCGGGCACCTGCTCACGCTGCGCGGGCATGCCGCCGTGATCGACGGCGAGTTGCGGCCACTTGCCCCCGCACCGATGGCGGTGTTACGGGCCCTGGCCCAGTCCCCCGGCCGGGTGCTGTCCCGCACGGCGCTGCTGCGGACGCTGCCCCGAGGCGCGGACGAGCACGCGGTGGAGATGGCGGTCGCCCGCCTGCGGGCCGGCCTGCACGCGCCCCGGGTGGTGCAGACCGTCGTGAAGCGCGGCTATCGCCTTCGGGTGGACTGACGCGTCACGGCCAGCCGGTGGACACCGGCCGGCCGGGACACGACAGATCAGCCGACCGGCGTGGCGAAGCCCCGCCCGTGCTCGGCCTCAAGGCGGAGCATGGCGTGCTCGACAACCGTCACCAGCACCTGCTTGACCGATTCCCGGTGCCGGGCGTCGGTCATCACCAGCGGCACCTGCGGCGAGATGGCGAGCGCCTCGCGAACCTCCTCCGGCTCGTACTGGGGAGCGCCGTCGAACCGGTTCAGGGCCACCACGTACGGCAGGTTGCGGTTCTCGAAGTAGTCGAGCGGGGCGAACGCGTCGGTGATCCGGCGCGTGTCCACCAGCACGGCGGCACCCACCGCACCTCGGATGATCTCGTCCCACATGAACCAGAACCGGGTCTGACCGGGTGTACCGAAGAGGTACAGGATCAGGTCCTGGGCCATGGTGATACGGCCGAAGTCCATGGCGACCGTGGTGGTCTCCTTGCCCGGCACCTTGGACGGGTCGTCGATGCCGACGCCCGCCGCGGTCATCAACGCCTCGGTGGTCAGCGGTGTGATCTCGGAGATCGCCCCGACCAGTGTCGTCTTACCAACGCCGAAGCCGCCCGCGACGACGATCTTCGCGGAGACGATTCCCCGGCCCGGCCGCCCCCCAGCGGGGTCATAGCCTGCGAAGTCCACTTAGCACCCTTCCAAGCAGTTCCATCCGCTCCTCGAACCCCTCGGCGGGAGCAGCAGTGTGTAACGTCAGCAGGCTCTCGGCCACCATGTCGGCGACCAACACCCGGGCGACGCCCAGCGGCATCCGGGTGTACGCGGCGATCTCCGCCAGCGACTGTGCTCGGCCCTCGCAGACCGTGGCGATGCGGTGCTTGTCATGCCCGGCGAAGCGGGACTCGGCGACCTGGGTGAGAGACGCGGTGAGGACGGCCTCGAGGGCGATGTCCTGCCGGGGCTCGGTACGACCGCGGGTGACCGCGTACGGACGCACCAGCGCCCCGCGTGGGTCAACGCGCCGTTGGTCCATCCCCGATCACCTCCTCGTCCCCCGTGGAGTCGGCGGAAGCCGGCTCCGGTCGCTGTCGCGACGCACGGATCGCGCGCCGCCTTCCGGTGCTAGGAACGCACCGCGTCCCGTGGCAGCGGCACCAGCGCCGCACCCACCCGCTCGACCAGCAGTGCCATCTCGTAGCCCACCTGGCCCACGTCGCAGCTGCGGGCGGCCAGCACGGCCATCGACGAGCCGTCGCTGATCGACATCAGGAAGAGGTACCCGCTGTCCATCTCGATGACTGTCTGCAACACCCCGCCCGCGCTGAACATCCGGGCCGCGCCCTCGGTCAGGCTCACCACGCCAGAGGTGATCGCGGCGAGCTGGTCAGCCCGGTCCCCGGGAAGATCCCGGGAGGACGCGAGCAGCAGCCCGTCGGCGGACACCGCCACCACGTGGGCGATGCCCGCCACGCTGTCGGCGAAGTTGGTGAGCAGCCAACCCATGTCCTGCATGGCAGCTGGCCTGTTCATCGGCTCTCCTTGGTCGAGGTGCTGTTCAGGTCCGTTCCGGCCGTCCGACCGCGTTGCACACCACGGTGGTAGGCCGACAGCAGACCGCGTACTTCATCAGGGGTCCGCCGGCTGCGGTCCCGGCCGCTCTTCGGTTCGATGCCGCCCGGCACGAGCTGTGCCTGTGGCACCCGCTTGGGCAAGCCGGAGCGGGTGGTCCCGGCGGGAGCCGGCTCGGCTGCCCGACTGGCCCGGGACCAGCCCTCGTCGGCAGCCGTCCGCCACGCCCCGGCGTCCGCCGAGGGCGCGCTGGGCGCGCTGGGCGCGGCCGGCCGGGCAGCCGGAGGCGGGTTGTACGACGGTGGCGCCGAGGGCGGTGCGCCGAGCCCGCTCCCGGCCGCGTTGCCGCCGAGCCCCCTGGTGCCCGGCGTGCTGGCACCGTCGCTGCTGGAGCTGCCCGGGGTACGGGTCGGCAGTTTCGGCCGGGCCGGCGCGGCGGCGGGCGCGGGAGCGGCACTCGGCTGGGCGCCACCGCGCGTACGCGGGCCGGCGTCGACCGGAGTTGGCATGGTCGCCGGCGGCTCGTCGAAGTTGGGCCGGGTGAAGATCGCGGTGGCGTCGTCGCCGTGCGACCGGAACCAGACCGCCTCCATCTCCCGGAAGATCGGTGCTTCGGCGGGGAAGTCCGGACGGGTGCTCACCGGTGCGGGGGGCACCGAGGGGGCGGGGGGCGGTGCCACCGCGCCGGGGCCGGCGACCGGCCCGACCGGCAGACCCGGGGAGGCGCCGTGCCCGTCCTCGGCGTCCGAGTTCGCGCCACGCCGGGGCAGCGGGTCGATGGTCGGGTAGGCCACGGTCGGACTGCCCGTCGAGGCGCCCAGCCCGTTGCCGTACGCGGACCGCGCCGGCGGGAGCGGTGCGACGGGTGCCGGGGCTGCTGGTGCCGGCGGCACCGTCGAGCGCGTGCCGGCGTAGCCACCCGCCTGCACCGCCGGAGTGGTGTCCCGCGAGTCCAGCGGGGACTGCCACTGCGTGGGTGCCGGCGCGTTGGTCCGCCACTGGTCCGGCAGCGTCGCCGCCGAGGTCGTGGCGCCGGCGAACTGCTCGGCGTGACCGGCCGGCGTGAGCGGCGTCTGCTCCACGGCCATCGGCTGACGCGGCCGGGTGAGCGCCTGGTCGCGGCCCCGGTTGCTGGGTAGCACCACCGTGGCGGCGGGCAGCGTCACCTGGGCGACGGTGCCGCCCTCCACGTTGCGGCGCAGCTCCACCCGGATGCCGTAGCGGGAGGCGAGCCGACTGACCACGGCCAGACCCATCAGCCGGAACGCGGCGACGTCGACGCTCGGCGGGGCGGCCAGCCGCCGGTTGAGCGAGTCGAGCTGCTCGTCGGTGAGGCCGAGCCCACGGTCCTCGATCTGGATCAGGACGTAGTCGCGGATCCGACGACCGTCGGCGACCACTGTCGTGTTCGGCGGCGAGAACCGGGTGGCGTTGTCGAGCAGCTCGGCGACGAGGCGTACCACGTCGTTGACCGCGTGCGCGGCCACCGAGATGTCGGTGTCGACCGTCCCGAACTCGATGCGGTTGTACAACTCCACCTCGGACTGGGCGGCGCGCAGCACGTCGACCACCAGCGCGTCGTCGCGACGCGGTACGCCGGAGTCGGCACCGGCCAGGACCAGCAGGTTCTCGTCGTTGCGGCGCATTCGGGTGGCCAGGTGGTCCAGCTCGAACAGCTGCGCGAGCCGCTTCGGGTCCTCCTCGCCACGCTCGATCGCGTCCAGCTCGCCGATCATCCGGTCGACCAGGGTCTGACTACGACGGGCCAGGTTGAGGAACATCGCCGAGACGCTGGTACGCAGCGCGGCCTGCTCGGCCGCGACCCGTACCGCCTCGCGGTGGACGACGTTGAACGCCACCGCCACCTGACCGACCTCGTCGCGGCTGTTGAGCTGGATGGGGTCCCGGACCTGGCGGACGATCTCGTCCACCCCGCCGTCGCCCACACTGCCCATGGTCTGCAACCGCTGCACGGCGTCCGGCAGGTCGTGGTTCGCCACCGAGAGGGCGCCCTCACGCAGCCGGCGCAGCGAGTGGTTGAGCGAGCGGGCCAGCACCACGGCCAGCGACACGGCGATGATCAGGGTCAGCAGCACCAGGACCGATTCGACCACGGCCTGTCGGATGACGTCCGAGCGCGCCGCGTCGGCCTGCTGGAGCAGCCGGTCCTGGAGTTGGATCTCGGCCCAGCGCATCAGATCGTTCACGGCGCCGATGGCGGCGGTGGCGTCCTGCGCGGTGACCAGCGGGCGCTGCCCGACCGAGCGGGTGATGTCGGTGGCCACCCGGTCGGCCAGGCCGACGGCGTCACCCGAGACGGTGCTGTCGACGAGTGCGCGCTGCACCGGGTCGGCGGCCAGGGAGAAGGCGACCAGGGCCTCCTGCTGACTGGTCAGCGTCGCCACGAAGGAGGAGAACTGCTCGGAGTCGAGCTGGCCCGCCGTCAGCGCGGTGAAGGCGACCGCCTCCTCCTCGGCGACGGAGGCCTTGGCACGGGCGAAGGCGGCGACCGCGCGGCGGCTGTCCGCCAGGCTCTCGGAGCCGGGCAGCTGGGCCAGGCCGTCGCCGTAGGCGATCAGGTCGGTGAGGATGACGCCGTAACGGAGCACCGCCTCGGCGACCGCCATCTGCCGGCGGTCCAACACCTCCTGGCGGGTGCCGTCCAGAGTGGCCAGGTGCTCGTCGATGACGGCCAGTCGCTCGCGCAGGGCCGCCGGCACCTCGCCGATCCGGCCCCGCTCGGCGCGGTACTCGTCCACCTGCTGCTGCGTCTGCCGAACCCGCAGGTTGTACGCGTCGGCCGGCTGTTGCGGCGTGGCCAGGTAGGCCGCCGCGGCCATCCGCTCGCTCTGCAGGTCCTGCGTGAGGGCGCTGACGTCGATCGCGAGCGCCGTCAACGAGCGGGCCCGGGTGGCGTCGAAGGCGCCCTCTCCAACGGAGATCAGCCGGACCGTGGCCAGCGCGATCACCGCCGCCACCGGGACGACCAGGATCAGCGCCAACTTGGACCGGATCCGGGCGTCCCGCAGTCTGGGCAACCGTCGGCTCGGACGCCGAGCGCTGTCGCCAAGCGTGGGCAGGGTCGTCGGTCCGGTGCTCACGACATCGCCTCCGTCGTTTCTTCCCCGCCTGACCCGCCGAGCCATGCCGTAAGCGGAGGGGACCACGCGCGGCACGGCCGCGATTTCATCAGAGAAGATCGGGTTTGGGAAGCCGCAGTGAGGTAGGAAACGGTCGGACGGAGCGCATCCCGTGATCCGGTCAACTGATACCTTCATTTCCGCAAGCCCCTGAACAGGGCATGTAACTCCAGAGTGGTCACGCGTGTGTGCAAAGTGAGGTTTTGCAAACATTGCGTTACCCCAGCATGTGGGATGACCGTCCCGAAACCGCTGCCGCAGTCCGCGCTTGACCACAGCGCCGGCCATTGGCAAGGTTTTGCAGGCTTCGCGCACACCGTACGGCAGAGGAGATCCCGCCCTCCACTGAGGACGGATTAACGGCGGTGACCGGGCAGCGCCCGCGCCCGCACCTGGAGGACTGAGTTGAGCCCCATCCGCTCCGCGACCATCGCGGCGCTCGCATCGGCCGTAGTGGCCACCACGCTCACCGGCTGCCAGTTTGGTGAAGCGGAGAAAGACACGAGTCCGATCGTGATTGCCGCCGACCTCGAACTGTCCGGCGCTGCGGCCCCGGTTGGCCGGACATACCAGCGAGCCCTCGAACTCAAGCGCGATCAGTTGAACGCCTCCGGCGCGCTCGACGGCCGGAAGATCGAACTTAAGGTGAAGGACAACCGTTCCGACTCCGCCGAGTCTCTTCGCAACATCGCGGACTTCAGCAGCGATTCCCGGGTCAGCGCCATCATCATGGGTGGTTGCAACGAATGCGCGGTCGGCGCGGTCGGGACCATCAACGAGAAGCGGATTCCCACCATTGCGCTCGCCGCTTCCGGCGCGATCACCAGCCCGGTCGCCGACCGGCGGTACGTGTTCAAGCTGGGCCCCAACGCCGCCGACAGCGCCGCCGCACTGACCACCGAACTGCGCCGCAACAACGTCCGCAAGGTGGGGGCGCTCGTCAGCGACGACGACTACGGCCGGGAGGGCATGGCCGCGCTCAAGAGCGAGTTGGACAAGGCCAACATCACGCTTCGCGAGCAGAAGGCCAAGATCACTGACACCGACGTGAACCAGCAGGTCCAGCTGCTCACGACGGCCAAGCCGGACGCGCTCGTCTTCTGGACCCCGCCGGAGCAGGCGATGCTGGCCGCCACCAGCGCGCAGCAGACCACCTTCCGTGGGTCGCTCTTCTTCGACGCGGGCGCGGCCGGTGACCTCTTCCTCGGCGCGGCGGCCAAGGCCACCGAGCGTGCGACGCTGATCTTCACCCAGACGATGGTGATCGACGACGTGATCGCGACCACGCCGGCCAAGGCCGCGCGGCGGCAGTGGTTCCAGGACTACACGGCACGCTTCGGCGGCTACAACGGGTCGTCGTCCTTCGCCGCGGACGCCATCCAGCTGATCGCCGACGCGGAACTGCGGGCCGGCGGTGAAGTCGGCAAGGTGAACCGCGACGGCCTTCGGGACGTGCTCGAGACGTCACAGATGGATGGCCTGTCCGGGCCGATCCGAATGACGCCGGACAACCACAGCGGCCTGATGCCGCAGGCGCTCACCACGCTGGTCGCCCGCAACGGCAGGTGGCGGTTGGCGGGGTAAACGCTGGGCCTTGTGGTTCCGGCGCTTCATCGGGTGCCGGGTGGGGGTGTGGCCGACCGTGCCCGGCTCCGGGCGGTCAGGCTTGATCCCTCCGCCGGGCACGGTCGGCCACACCCTTTGCGCCAGCAACGTCGATGAAACGGGCCGGCCTCCTGAGTGGGAGGCCGGCCCTTCGCGTTCTTGGTGTTGATCTTGAATTGTGTCTTGGTGCCGGTCGTTGATTTTGCTCTTGGTGGGTCAGTGGCTGCTGGTGGTCTCGCGGACCCAGGGCAGAGCCATCCGCTCGATGAGCAGCAGCGCCGAGTAGAGCAGGATGCTCACCAGCGCCACCAGCATGATCGCCGCCCAGGCGGTGGCGGTGTCGCCGACGCCGGCGTACTGCGTGATGACGTAGCCGAGGCCGGTCTCGCCGGCCTGGAACTCACCGATCACGGCGCCGATCGCGGCCAACGGCATGGCCACCTTGAGCCCGACGAAGATCTGCGGCAGCGCGGCCGGGAAGCGCACCTTACGGAACGCCTGCCAGCGGGACGCGTTCCAGGAACGCACCAGTTCGGCCAGGTCCGCAGGCGTGGTGGTGAGGCCGGTCGCGGTCGAGAGCACGATCGGGAAGAAGCAGAGCAGGAACACCATGGTCAGGATCGGCTTCTGGCCCCAGCCGAGCGCCACCACCAGCAGCGGGCCCAGCGTGATCTTCGGCACCGCGTTCACCGCGACCAGCAGCGGGGTGAACATCCGCTCGACCGTGCGGGAGCTGGCCAGGGAGAGTCCGATCAGGACACCGGCGGCCGCCGAGAGGGCGAAGCCGTACACGATCTCCAGCAGGGTGTCCCAGGTGTGTTCCAGCATCTGGGCGGGCTTGTCGACGAACGCGGTGAGCACGTCGCCGGGCGGCGGCAGCGCCGCGGGATGGATCAGCTCCAGCCGGGCGATCAGCCACCACGCCGCCAGAGCGACCAGGAGGCCGACCGCGGGCAGCGTCGCCCCGGCCCCGGCCCGGAGACCGGCACCTCGACCCGCGCGCCCCGTCTCGGGGCCGGCACCCGGGGACGGGGTTGCCGCCACCGCCGGGTCCGCTGACCGGACGTCGGTCATCTTGTCCTCCTCGAAATCCCACGGCCCCCGTGGGGGCCGACGAGCGACGGGGGTACGCCCCACCGGGATCGGCGGAACGTACCCCCTGGTGACGACCGGACGATCAGGCCTTCGGCGCGAGGCTGAAGTCGATGATCTGCTCGGGGGTGATGTTCTGCTTCAGCGCGCCGGCGCCCTGCAGGATGGCGATGCTCTTGGCGACCCGACCGCTGTCCAGGGTGCCGATCGCGGTGCCGGTGTTGCCGGAGCGGACGTACGCGGCCATCAGCTCCAGCTCGGCGGCTGCGGCGACCGGGTTGGCGGCGTCGACGTTCTTCTTCAGGATCTCGCCGGCCTCCTTGGAGTTGGCCAGGCTGTACTCCAGGCCCTTGAGCAGCGCCGCGGTGAACCGCTTCACCATCTCGGGCTTCTCCTTGGCGATCTTCGAGGAGGTGATCAGCACGTTGCCGTAGAGGTCCTGCATCACGTTGCTGTACGGCAGCATGACGGCCTTCTTCTTGGCCACCGCCTCGATGGTCGGCTGACCGACGACGAACTGGCCGATGCCGTCCACCTGGCCGGAGGCCAGCGTGCCGATCAGGGCCTGCGCCTCACCGTTGACCCAGGTCACCTTGTTGACGTCCACGCCGGCGAGCCGGGCGTACGTCGGGAAGAGGTTGCGGACCACGGACCCGGGGGTGTCGGCGAGCTTCTTGCCCTCCAGGTCCTTCGGCGAGGCGATGTTCTTGCCCTCGACCGTGGCGATGCCGGCCATGGTGCGCTGCTGGATCGCGGCCACCACGGTGAAGTCCTTCGCCTGGCCGTTGCCGACCTGGAGCAGACCGCCGGTGAGGTCGATCGGGCCGAAGTCGGCCTGGCCACCGACGACGGTCTGGATCACGCCACCGGTGCCCTGACCGGGCTTGATCTCAACCTCGAAGCCGGCTTCCTTGAAGTAGCCCTTCTCCTTCGCCACGTAGGCGTAGGAGTCACGGCCGAAGTTGCCGAAGGAGGTGAGGTAGGTCACCTTCTCCAGGCTCTTGCTGTCGCCGCCCTTGGCGTCGTCGGCCGAATCCGACCCGCTGCTGCAGGCGGAGACAAAGGCGAGGGCGGTGGCCAGCGCGGCCGTAGCGACCGTACGGGTCAGCCTTCTCATCAAAGCACCATGTCCTTTCCGACCGGGGCCGACAGGCCACCGGAGGGGTTGTCGTGACGGGCCGGCGGGAGGGGCGGAAGCCGGCGCCGCCGTCGTGGGGGGACTCTTCGCGGGCACAGCGTACGAGAAACCCACCTTTGCGACGCCAGGTGCATCGGGTTGCGGAACGGAAACAACCTGACGACCACCCCGGACGGTGCGATACAACGATGGGCCGGCTAGCCTTTGTCGGATTCCTGACCGTCCACTCAGCGGAGGCCGCCGGAGATGATCCGACTGTCCGGAGTGTCCCGTACCTTCGAAGGCCGGTCCGGCCGGGTGGAGGCGCTGCGCGGCATCGACCTCGACGTCGCCGAGGGTGAGTTCGTCGCGGTGCTCGGCCGCTCCGGTTGCGGAAAGTCCACGCTGCTGCGGCTGATCGCCGGGCTGCTCCCGCTGACCGCTGGCGAGATCACCGTGGCCGGCACGCCGATCGCCCGCCCGCGCCAGGACATCGCCATGCTGTTCCAGAAGCCGGCGCTGCTGCCCTGGCGCACCGTGCTGGACAACGTCCTGCTGCCCGTGGAGATCTTCGGCTGGAGCCGCGCCAAGCACCGCGAGCGCGCCCGGCAGCTGCTCGACGTGGCCGGTCTTGCCGGCTTCGAGAAGCGCCTGCCGCACGAACTCTCCGGCGGCATGCAGCAGCGGGTCTCGCTGTGCCGGTCGTTGATCGGCGAGCCCCGGGTGATGCTGATGGACGAGCCGTTCTCCGCGCTCGACGCGCTCACCCGCGAGGAACTGTCCGGCGAGCTCCAGCGGGTGCACATGGAGAACAAGCCGACCATCGTCTTCGTCACCCACTCGATCGACGAGGCGGTGCTGCTCGCCGACCGGGTGGTCGTGCTGAGCCCCCGCCCCGGCCGGATCCGCAAGGTGCTCGACGTCGACATCCCCCGGCCCCGCACCCTGGGCCGCAACGCCCACCTGGCCGACGTCGCGCGCGTCAGCGCCGACCTCCACGAGCTGTTGATGGAACGCGACGAGCCGGCGGCGGCCGGCGCGGAAGGACGATGAACATGCGGGTGTCGGTCTTCACCGAACCCAACCGGGGCGCCACCTACGACACCCAACTCCGGTTCGCGCGGCTGGTCGAGGCCTGCGGCTACGAGGGATTCCTCCGCGCCGACCACTACCAGTCGATGGGCGCCGACCCGGGCCTGCCCGGCCCGACGGACGCCTGGCTGACCCTCGCCGCGCTGGCCCGGGAGACCGAACGGATCCGGCTCGGCACCCTGGTGACGTCGGCCACCTTCCGCCTGCCCGGCCCGCTCGCGGTGCTGGTCGCGCAGGTCGACCAGATGAGCGGCGGGCGCGTCGACCTGGGCATCGGGGCCGGCTGGTACGAGCGTGAGCACACCTCGTACGGCATCCCGTTCCCGCCGGTCGGCGAACGCTTCGACCGGCTGGCCGAGCAGCTTGAGGTGATCACCGGGCTGTGGGGGACCCCGTCCGGGGAGACCTACAGCTTCACCGGCGACCACTACCGGTTGGTGGACGCGCCCGCCCTGCCCAAGCCGGTACAGGTGCCCGGGCCGCCGATCATCGTGGGGGGTCGCGGTCCCAAGCGCACCCCGGAGCTGGCCGCCCGGTACGCCGACGAGTTCAACATGCCGTTCAAGTCCGTGGCGGACACCGCCGAGGCGTACGACCGGGTACGGGAGGCGTGCGAGCGCACCGGGCGCAGGGAGTCCGGGCGCGCACCGCTGGTGCTCTCCGCCGGCATCGTCGTGGCCATCGGCCGGACCGACGAGGAGGCCCGGCGGCGGGCCGCGCCCCTGCACGTGAAGAGCGCACTGCCGCCGGAGGACCCGGTGGTCGGCTCACCCGCGCAGCTCGCGCAGCGGATCGGCGAGTTCGCCGCGATCGGCACCACCCGGGTGCACCTCCGTCTGATCGACTTCGACGACCTCGACCACCTCGAACTGATCGCCGCCGAGGTGCTTCCCCAGCTGGACGGAGAACGATGACCGACGTGATCGACGGAACCGAACTCGGGCCGGTGGGCCAGGAGATCGTGTTCGAGAACGACCGGGTCCGGGTCTGGCACATCCGCCTCGAGCCCGGCGAGCGGCAACCGCTGCACCGGCACGACCACCCGTACCTGGTGGTGGCGATCGAGGGCGCGAAGAACGTCGTACAGACCATCGACGGCACCCGGATCGACGCCGACGAGCCCACCGGCGGAGTGGTCTACCGGGACCCGGGCGCGATCCATATGCTCACCAATGTCGGAGACACGACATACCTGGCCCGGCTGGTCGAACTCAAGTAGACCCGCCGAGCGCGGTCCGGCGCGCCGCGCGGCGCGCCGGTGGCGATCCGGTGTACCAGGTGCGTAACGTGCCCGACATGGCCTTTCGGACCTGGGGCAGACTGCTGCTCACGGCGCTCGGGGTGAGCGTGCTGGCCGGAGCCGGCCAGCTCGGCGTCGCGTACGGTTTCGGCATCGTCCGGCTGACCGGCGCCTTCACCGGTACGACCGTCAACCAGTGGCCGACCCAGCTCGTCTGGGTCGGTTGGTTCGCCGCGAACGCCGCCGTCGCCGGCGCCGTCCTGACCGGACGCCTCGCCCGCCGCGACGCACCGGCGCCCAGCACCGGCCGCCAGTTGGCGATCGGTGGCGCGGCGGCACTAGGTGCCACCGTCATCGCTCCGCTCTGCATGCAGCCCGCCCGCGCCGCCGAGTTGATCTCGGTCGACCCGGTGTGGGCGGTGGGCATCTGCGCCGTACTTGGAGCGGTGATCGGAGCGGGCGCGGCGATCGCTGTCCTGCTCCGGCCCGAGCTGGGCTGGAACATGGCGGCCGTGGCCGGCGCGGTCTGGCTGCTGGCGATGATCTCGGTCCTGCCGTCGCTCGGTACGGCCGGCCCGCTGCCGACGGTACGGCTCGGCGTCCTGGAGCCGAGTTGGCTGGACGATTCCGCCGCGCAACGGCTGGCGCTGCTCCTGCTGCCCATCGTGGCACTGCTGGCCGGCGCGGCGACCGCCGGGCTGGCCCGCTGGCGAGGTCAGGCACCACTGGTCAGCGGAGCCACCGGGGTGGCCGGTCCGGTGCTCGTGGCATTCGCGTACCTGACCGCCGGTCCGGGTGACACGGTGGACCGCTACCAGGCCACCCCCTACTACGGCTCGTTGATCGCGATCCTCGCCGGCGCGCTCGGCGCGGCGGCCGCCGCGCTGCTGCCTTGGCCCGGCGGCGCTCGTACCGGTGACACGCAGGCCATCGAGCCCTCCGACATCCTGCGCCCGCTACCCCCGGGTCCGGAGCTGCCGGGCACGGAGCTGCCGGGCACGGCGTCGACGGATTCGCCGAACGAGTCGGCCACCGCCGAGCGCACCGACGCGAAGACGCCCGCCGACACCAAGCCGGCCGCCCTCGTCCCAGGTCCGTGGGCCGCCGACGGCTCCGACGGTGTACGCACCGTCCCGGCCCACTGGGACTGGCCAGCGACCACCACGGGCGGTCAACACGGCCCGCCCCCCGCCGCCGCCGCGGCAACCCCTGACGCGCCGGCCAAACCCGCATCCTGGCTGACCGATCCGACCGGCGAGTTCACCGCCGACACGCGGACCCGCAGGCTGAGCCCGGAGGACAGCACCTCCTCGGCCGACAGCGAACGCTCGGCCACCACCGATGTCAGCAGCCCGACCAGCGGCAGCCCGACCAACCCTGCCTCGACCAGCGGCACGGCCGGCCGTGCGGGTGCCGCCGCCCCGGCGGTCGGCCCTACCGGCGACGAGCCGACCGACAGCGCGACAACGCGCACGAACGGTCCAGCGACCGACGACCGCGGCATCCGTGCGAGCACAACCAGCACGGGTGCGGCCAGCACAGACGCGACCAGCACGGCCAGCGCGGGCGCGACCAGCACGGGCAAGACCGGCACGGATGCGACCAGCACGGGCAAGGCCAGCACGGACAAGACCGGCATCGGCACGACCGGCGCGGCCAGCACGGGTGCGGTCAGCGCCGGCGCGGCCAGCACGGGTGCGGGCGATGCGGCGGCGGCGCTCAAGCCGCGCCGTACCCGTAAGCCGAAGGTCGGTTCGGATGCCACCTCTGACGCTCCCGGCGAGACGTCGCCAACCGAGTCGAAGAGCAGCGACGATACGGCCGCCGGGCGCACGAAGCGAGGCACCCATCCCGGCAGGTCCGCAGACAGCACCGGTTCCGGCACGCCAACCGACACTCCGGTGGTCAGCAACGAGAGCCAGGACGCCGGGTCCGACCAGGCAGCCAAGGCCTCCCCGGCCCGCGCGACGGCAGCGGTCCCGACCACCGCAACCGGTACGACAGGAGCACCGGCCGCCGTGACCGGCCCGGCGGCCGAGGCGGTCGACCCGCCGCGCACTCCGGTCACCGGCGTGAAGAGCGAAGCAGCCACTGCCAGGACGGCAACAGCCGACCCGAAGGCGGCAGCAGTCAAGCCGCCGCGCGCCGCCGCGACCAGCCCGACGTCGGAGGTGGCCGACCCGAAGGCGGGCCCGCCGCGTACCCCGGCCGACGCAACCACCGACTCCACCGCGCCACCCGCCGACGCAGCCACCGGTTCCACCGCCCCGGCCACCAGCACCACCGCGCCACCGGCTACCGCAACCGCCAGTTCCGCCACGCCACCAGCCGACCCGGCAGGTGCGTCCGCAGCCGACCGGGCCGGCGACGCCGACGAGGCTCGGACGGCCACCGAGGACGGTTCCGCCGCTGGGTTGTTCGGGATCACGACCACCGGCAACTCCGACACGGACCGGTGGACACCCGCGCGATCGCCCTGGCCGGTCACCTCCGCATGGACGGTGCCGCCACAGACTCCTGGACAGGAGTCGACGGCTTCGGATGCGCCGACCGAGCCGGACAAGCCATCGGGGCCGACGCAGCGGCCCCGCCACCGGGCGCCGCTGCCGGATCTGAGCCGGGCCAGCACCTGGAACGCCTTCGACACGACCCGGCGCACCGGACCGACCGACTCACCGGACCCTTCGACGATCCGCACGACACCGACCGGTCCGACCACGAGCAGCGAAACGTCAACTCCGCCCGAGAACCCGAGCGCCTCGGATTTCCCGGTCGTGCCGGTCACCGCCGGTACGGCCTCCGACACCGACGACCCGGCGAGCGTCGACGCCACGCCGACACCGGGCAAGGTCGCGGAACAGCCCTCCCGGCGCGGACGGCTCGGTGGCCTCTTCCGCCGTAACCGGTCCCGGGCCGAGGAAGGTCAGGAACCGGCGGGCGAGACGGAACCGCTGCCGGCTCAGGACGAGGAGTTCGTCGACTGGGTCGCAGGGCTGAGCAAGCCGGTGTCGGACAACGAGCCGGAGCAGGGAAACGCTCGCCGTTCGCTGCGCTCCACCGGCCGGCACCACCGCGAGTGAGTCCCGCTTGATCCACTCGGGTTCACTGAAGTCGGGCTATCCCACCCGCTTGGACACCGCGACACCAGTGAACCCGAGTCGATCATCCTGCGGCGGGTCGACCGGGCGAGCCGAGCCGAGCCGCCTGCCGCACCGTCAGGCCAGCGGCAGGTAGACCTTCCCACCTCCGGAGACGAACTCTTCCGACTTGTCCTTCATGCCGCGGGCCGCGTACTCCTTCAGCTCCTGGGTGATCTTCATGGAGCAGAACTTCGGGCCGCACATCGAGCAGAAGTGCGCGGTCTTCGCGGGCTCGGCGGGCAGGGTCGCGTCGTGGTACGACCGCGCGGTCTCCGGGTCCAGCGAGAGGTTGAACTGGTCCTCCCAGCGGAACTCGAACCGCGCCTTGGAGAGCGCGTCGTCCCACTCCTGGGCCCCCGGGTGCCCCTTGGCCAGGTCCGCCGCGTGCGCCGCGATCTTGTACGCGATCACGCCCGCCTTCACGTCGTCCCGGTCCGGCAGGCCGAGGTGCTCCTTCGGGGTCACGTAGCAGAGCATCGCGGTGCCGAACATGCCGATCATCGCGGCGCCGATCGCCGAGGTGATGTGGTCGTAGGCCGGCGCGATGTCGGTGGTCAGCGGCCCGAGCGTGTAGAAGGGCGCCTCGTGGCACCACTCCTGCTGCAGGTCCACGTTCTCCTTGATCTTGTGCATCGGCACGTGGCCCGGGCCCTCGATCATCACCTGGACGTCGTACTCCCAGGCGATCTTCGTCAGCTCCCCGAGGGTGCGCAGCTCGGCGAACTGCGCCTCGTCGTTGGCGTCCGCGATCGAGCCGGGGCGCAGCCCGTCACCGAGGGAGAACGTCACGTCGTACTTCGCGAGCAGCGCACACAGCTCCGCGAAGTTGGTGTAGAGGAAGTTCTCCTCGTGGTGCGCCAGGCACCAGGCCGCCATGATCGAGCCGCCTCGGGAGACGATCCCGGTGACCCGGTCCACGGCCAGCGGCACGTACGGCAGCAGCACCCCGGCGTGCACCGTCATGTAGTCCACGCCCTGCTCGGCCTGCTCGATCACGGTGTCCCGGAAGACCTCCCAGCTCAGCTTCACCGGGTCGCCGCCGACCTTCTCCAACGCCTGGTAGATCGGCACCGTCCCGATCGGCACCGGCGAGTTCCGCACGATCGCCTCGCGGGTCTCGTGGATCCGCTTTCCCGTGGACAGGTCCATCACGGTGTCCGCACCCCACCGGGTGGCCCAGGTGAGCTTCTCCACCTCCTCCGCCACCGACGAGCTGACCGCCGAGGTGCCGATGTTGGCGTTCACCTTGACCAGGAACGCCTTACCGATGATCGCCGGTTCACACTCCGGGTGGTTCACGTTGAGTGGCAGCACCGCCCGGCCGGCGGCGATCTCGGCTCGCACGAGTTCCGGCTCGACGTTCTCCCGGATCGCCACGAACTCCATCTCCGGCGTCACCACACCCGCCCGCGCGTACGCGAGCTGCGTGGGCCGGCGACCGTCCATCCCGGCCAGCGGGGTACCCGCCCCCCGCACCGGTGCCACGTCACCACGCTCGGCGATCCAGGGGCCTCGCAATGCGGGCAACCCCACCGACGGGTCCGACCCCGGCCCGGACGTGTCGTAGAGCCGCACCGGCGGGTGATCCCCGGTCAACTCCACCTCCGCGAACGGAACCCGGACGTCCGGTCGTGAACCCTCGACGTACACCTTGCCTCGTGCCTGCATGACAGCCTCCCTGGTGATCAAGCGGACCAGCCGAAGTGGTTCAGCGGCCCGCGCCCCGCGCCCAGCTCCCAACTCCGCGCGCCGGTCAGCGCGCGGAGCACGTACTCCTTGGCCGATCCCACCGCCGCCGGCACCGGATCGCCGAGTGCGAGCCGCACCGCGATCGCCGCCGAGAACGAGCACCCGGTGCCGTGGGTGTGCCGCGTGTCCACCCGTGGGGCGCGCAGCAGAGTGGTGACGCCGTCCCCGTGCAGCACGTCCACCGCTTCGCCACCGCCCAGGTCGCCGCCGGTGACCACCACGTACTCCGGTCCGCCGGCCGCGAGCGCCTCGGCGGCCACGACCATCGCGGCCACGTCGTCGACCGGGCGCCCGGTGATGGCTGCGGCCTCCGCGCAGTTCGGCGTCGCCACCCTGGCGTACGGCAGCAGCCGCTCCACCGCGTCCACCACACCGAGCCGGTGACCACTGGTGGCGACCAGCACCGGGTCGACAACGAGGTTCGGCAGCCGACCGACCCGTGCGGCCTCGGCCACCACGTCGGCAACCGCCGGAGTGCCGAGCATCCCGGTCTTGACCGCGGCGACGGTGAAGTCGGCGAGCACGCTGTCCAACTGCTCGGTGACCGTGCGCGGAGGCATCGGCAGGACGGCGTCGACACCCCGGGTGTTCTGCGCGGTGACCGCCGTGAGGACGCTGGTGCCGTACGTGCCCAGCGCCGCGAAGACCTTGAGGTCGGCCTGGATGCCTGCGCCGCCGCCGGAGTCCGAACCGGCGATGGTCAGCAGTGTTCGCGGGGTCATTTTCTTTCCTTGGTTGCGGTTTGGGGCTGCGGGCCTTTGCTGGTTGCGGTTGAGGGCTGCGGCCGACCGTGCCCACTCCGGGCGGTCAGGCTTGATCCCTGCGTGGGCACGGTCGGCCGCAGCCCTCGTCGTGGGGACCTGGCTGACTCCGCGCCGGGTTCTACGAGTTTGGGGGTGACCGCCTCTTTGAAGGCTCTGGTCAGACTCGCCGCTGTTTCGGTGGGGTCTGCTGCTCGCATGAGTGCGCCCAGCACCGCCACCCCTGCGGCTCCCGCCTCGACGCAGGCCGTTACCTGGTCTGGGGTTTCCACTCCGCCTAGGGCCAGCAGGGGCACGGGGGTGGCCTCGACCAGCTTTCGCAGGCCGTCCGGGCCCAGGGGTGGGCCGTAACCCGGTTTTGTCCTCGTGGGCCAGACCGGGGAGATGGTGGCGTAGTGCTCGGTGGTCAGGCGGTCCAGCTCGCTCTGGTCGTGGCAGGAGCGGCCGACCAGGGTGTGGGGCGGCGGTGGGTACGGGCCGGCGGCCGGCAGATGGACCGCGTCGCCGCCGAGCGAATCGGGGCCGGCCACGACGAGGGTGCCGTCGACGTCGGCGAGGATCGCGCGCAGGTCGGCGGCGATTGCGGCGCGTTCGGCACGGGACAGGTCCTTCTCCCGCAGCACCACCCAGCGCACTCCCCCGGCCACAGCTGCCGCGATGACCCGCTCAAGCCCGCCGCGAGCGACCAGCCGATCGGTAAGAACAACAACCCCCGACGGGATCTTGGAAGGAATGGACCCCTCCAGGGGCAGATTGCTTCCAAGATCTACAGCTGGGTGGGGGGCTGGGTGGGGGGCTGGGTG
>NZ_JBDPLX010000017.1:0-152694 GCF_039871815.1 Micromonospora sp. B9E7 | reverse complement strand
GGCCGCGGCTACTGCCGCGGCCCCCGTTGTGTCGTTGAGGTTTTAGTGCTTGTTGTCCTGGTCCGGGTGCGCGAAGTTGAGGTGCTCCGGAGGCAGCGGGAAGGTCACGTCGTCACCGAACGGCGACGGCGCGGCGGCCCGGTCGAACGTGAGCTCGGTCAGTGGCAGCTTGCCCCGGTCGTCCACCGCCGGAGCGGTCGGGTGGGGCACCTCCCGGTGCCAGTTGACGCCGCTCTGCGCCTGCGCCTCAGCCTGCGAATCGTGGGAGCCACCCGCGTGCGAGTGCACCCCACCGCGGGCTGAACCCGGCGTCGCCGAGCCCTGACGGGCGGTGGTCACGCTGGTCTGGGGCGTCTCGCCCCGACGGAAGATCTTGCTACCAAGCCACACAAGGGGATCGTACCTGCGGTCGACGACCCGTTCCTTCATGGGGATGATCCCGTTGTCAGTGATCTTGATGTGCTCGGGGCAGACCTCGGTGCAGCACTTGGTGATGTTGCAGAATCCGAGGCCCTGTTCGGCCTGCGCGTACTCCTTGCGGTCGGTCCGGGTGTCCAGCGGGTGCATGTCCAGCTCGGCCGCCCGGATGAAGTACCGCGGGCCGGAGAACGCCTGCTTGTTCTCGTCGTGATCGCGGATCACGTGGCAGACCGTCTGGCACAGGAAGCACTCGATGCACTTACGGAACTCCTGCGAGCGCTCGACGTCGACCTGCTGCATCCGGTAGTCACCAGGTGCGACGTCGGCCGGCGGGGCGAACGCCGGCGTCTCCCGTGCCTTCTCGTAGTTGAACGAGACGTCGGTGACCAGGTCCCGGATGACCGGGAAGGTACGCAGCGGGGTGACCGTGACGGTCTCGTCGTCGCCGAAGGTCGACATCCGGGTCATGCAGCCCAGCCGCGGCTTGCCGTTGATCTCCATGGAGCAGGAGCCGCACTTGCCGGCCTTGCAGTTCCACCGGCAGGCCAGGTCGGGCGCGTCGGTGGCCTGCAGACGGTGGATGACGTCGAGGACGACCTCGCCCTCGTTCACCTCCACCATGTAGTCCTGCAGGTCCCCGCCGGTCTCGTCGCCCCGCCAGATCCGGAACTGACGCTTCGCGCTCATCGGTTGTCCGCCTCTCCAGCGTCGGCGACGAGGGCGTCGAAGTCGGCCAGCTCCTCGTCGGTGAGGTACTTGGAAAGCTCCGCGCGGTCGAAGAGGCCGATCAGCTCCGGCCGCATCTTCGGCAGCGGCTTACGGGTCAGCCGTACGCTGTCGCCGTCCAGCGAGCAGACCAGGTTGACCTGCCGCCACTTCGGCTCCATCGCCGGGTAGTCCTCCCGGGTGTGCCCGCCGCGCGACTCCTGCCGCTCCAGCGCCGCCTTCGCGGTGCACTCCGAGACCACCAGCATGTTGCGCAGGTCCAGGGCCAGGTGCCAGCCCGGGTTGTAGCGCCGGCCACCGGCCGCGCTCACCTTGGCGACCCGCTCGCGCAGCTCGGCCAGGCGCACCAACGCATCGGCCAGCTCGCCCTCGCGCCGGATGATGCCGACGAGGTCCCCCATGACCGCCTGAAGGTCCTGCTGAAGGGTGTACGGGCTCTCGCCGGTGTCGCGCTGGAGTGGGGCGAGTGCGGTCTCCACGGCGGCCTCGACGGCGTCCACGGCCACCTGCGGCCGGGCGGTCAGCCCGTCGGCGTAGCTGGCGGCGTGCCCGCCCGCCCGCTTGCCGAAGACCAGCAGGTCGGACAGGGAGTTGCCGCCCAGCCGGTTCGAGCCGTGCATGCCACCGGAAACCTCACCGGCGGCGAACAGCCCGCGTACGTGGCCGAAGGCCGCACCCGAGTCCGGGTCGACCTCGACGCCGCCCATCACGTAGTGGCAGGTCGGCCCGACCTCCATCGCCTCGGAGGTGATGTCGACGTCGGCCAGCTCCTTGAACTGGTGGTACATCGACGGCAGTCGTCGACGGATCTCGTCAGCCGAACGCCGGCTCGCGATGTCCAGGAAGACACCACCGGCGGGGGAGCCCCGGCCGGCCTTGACCTCGCTGTTGATCGCGCGGGCCACCTCGTCGCGGGGCAGCAGCTCCGGTGGACGCCTGTTGTTGTCCGGGTCGGTGTACCAGCGGTCCGCCTCCTCCTCGGTCTCCGCGTACTGCTTGCGGAAGACGTCGGGGACGTAGTCGAACATGAACCGCTTGCCTTCGGAGTTCTTCAGGACGCCGCCGTCACCACGGACCGACTCGGTGACCAGGATGCCCTTCACCGAGGGCGGCCAGACCATGCCGGTCGGGTGGAACTGGAGGAACTCCATGTTGATCAGCGTCGCCCCGGCGCGCAGCGCCAACGCGTGCCCGTCCCCGGTGTACTCCCAGGAGTTCGAGGTGACCTTGTAGGAGCGCCCGACGCCGCCGGTCGCCAGCACCACGGCCGGCGCCTCGAAGAGGATGAACTCGCCCGACTCGCGGTAGTAGCCGAACGCGCCGGCGACCCGGTCACCGTCGAGCAGCAGCTCGGTGATGGTGGTCTCGGAGAACACCTTGATCCGGGCGTCGTACGAGCCGAACTCCCGGTGGTCGTCCTGCTGAAGCGAGACGATCTTCTGCTGGAGGGTGCGGATCAGCTCCAGGCCGGTCCGGTCGCCCACGTGCGCCAGGCGCGGGTACTCGTGGCCACCGAAGTTGCGCTGCGAGATCTTGCCGTCCTTGGTGCGGTCGAAGAGCGCACCGTACGTCTCCAGCTCCCAGATCCGCTGCGGCGACTCCTTCGCGTGCAGCTCGGCCATCCGGAAGTTGTTGAGGAACTTGCCGCCGCGCATGGTGTCGCGGAAGTGCACCTGCCAGTTGTCCCGGCTGTTCACGTTGCCCATCGCCGCGGCGGCGCCGCCCTCGGCCATCACCGTGTGCGCCTTGCCGAACAGCGACTTGGAGATGATCGCGGTCTTCTTGCCGGCGAGCCGGGCCTCGATGGCGGCACGCAGACCGGCGCCGCCGGCCCCGATGACGACGACGTCGTAGTGGTGTCGTTCGATGCGAGTGGTAGTGGTCATGTCAGGGGCCCTTTAGTTGATGAACCGCAGGTCGGAGAACCAGCCGGCAGCGAGCGCCATGATGTAGAAGTCCGCCAGCGCCAGGGTGCCGAGGGTGATCCAGGCGAGCTGCATGTGCCGGACGTTCAACGCCGAGACGAACGTCCAGGCCTTGTACCGCACCGGGTGCTTGGAGAAGTGCTTCAGCCGGCCGCCGATGATGTGCCGGCAGGAGTGGCAGGAGATCGTGTACGCCCAGAGCATCACCACGTTGAGCACCAGGATGATGTTGCCCAGCCCGAAGCCGAAGCCCTTGGGGGAGTGGAAGGCGAGGATCGCGTCCCAGGTGTTGATCAGCGAGATGATCGCGGCGGCGTAGAAGAAGTAACGGTGCAGGTTCTGACCGAGCAGCGGGAAACGGGTCTCACCGCCGTACTCCTTGTGGCCGTCCGGCACGGCGCAGGCCGGCGGCGACAGCCAGAACGACCGGTAGTACGCCTTGCGGTAGTAGTAGCAGGTGAGCCGGAACAGCAGCAGGAACGGCAGGGTCAGCGCGGCGTCCGGGATGATCCACCAGCCGGGCAGGAACCGCCCGAAGTGCGAGGCTGCCTCAACACACCGGTCGGTCACACACGGGGAGTAGAACGGGGTCAGGTAGTGGTAGTCGTTGACCCAGTAGTTGTCGTGCTGGAAGACCCGGACCGTCGCGTACGCGACCCAGGCGCTGAGCCCGATCACGGTGATCAGCGGGGCGAACCACCAGCGGTCGGTACGCAACGTCTTCGCCGCGATGGCGGCGCGCGCCCGCGCTCCCCGCGGCCTCGTTGCCGTTGAAGTCATTCGAGTCGTCTCCTCGACGGGCCCGTACGGGCGGGCTGATCGTTCACCGGTCGGCACGCGGACCGGAGAACCGCACCCGCTGCCACGTCCTGCGCACACAACGACCACGCCGGATCGACCGACGCAGCTAAGTGACACACGTTACGCCGATCTCTGCGAGCCGTCCGCGCAAGGGACCGTCCCGTGTGTCTGGCCTGCGGAAAAGGCCCTCGACGCGCCGTCTGTGCCGCGCCGTCTGCGCCGCGCCGTCGAACGTCAGCCGGAGGCACCTCCGGTGAAGTGCCAGGACGCCAGCCGCAGCGACGGCGCCGCCCACCATGCACCGTCCACCCGATCCGGTTGCCGCACCGGCTGCGCACCCAGCCCGAGCACCGCCCCCGGCCCGAGCGCTCGCGGGTACGACTCGGTGAACCGCAGGTCGCGCACCGCCCGCACGACAGTGCCGTCCTCGATGAGCCAGACGCCGTTACGGGTCAACCCGGTGACGACGAGGCTCTTCGGATCGAGCACCCGCGTGTACCACAGATCGCTGACCAGCAGCCCTCGTCGTACGCCGCTGACCAGCGCGGCGGTGTCCGCGTCGACGACCGCCCCGGCCGCCGCGCCGGTGGTGCTCCGGCCGTTCGCACTGGCCGGCCCCGCGGCCGCGCCGGACAGCCGCATGGTGCGGGCCATCGGACCCCAGGTGGCGCCACCCGCGACCGCGTGCCCGGTGGACTGCGTACCCGCCTCGGCCGCGGTCCGCCGGTCATGCGCCACCGCCCGGGTGGTGCCCGCCTCGACCAGTGTCAACGCCCGACGTGCGGTGCCCTCCGCGTCGAACGGCAGGCCCGACGCGCCCAGCGGGTCGTCCACCAGGGTCACCGCCCGGTCGAACTGGGCAACCCCCGGCTCGGCGAACGACTGCCGTTCGGCGTACCGCTTGCCGTTGAAGCCGTAGAAGGACAGGTTCTGCAGGAGGTCCGCCACCGCGGCCGGCTCGAACACCACCTCGTAGTGCCCCGGCGGCAACTCGACCGGATCGGCCGCGGCCTGCGCCTTCGCCGCGGCGTGCGCCCCCAACTCGGCACCGTCGACGTCGGAGAGCCGGTCCGCGCAGCGCCGGGCCACCCCGTCCGCGCCGTCGCGGCGGGCGATGCCGTCCATCGCCGCCTCCGCCGAGCGACCGTACGCGGTGTGCCCGGCCGAGTTGGCGAACCCCGACGAGCGATGCGCGGTGCGGCAGTAGCCGGCTGTGCTCAGGCCCCCGGCGGCGGCCACGAACGCGCCCACCCGGTCGGCCCGCTGATCCGGGTCGGCGTACGCGGTCGCCTCGTCCACCGGCGGCGCGTCCGGCGTGGGCGTCGGCGCGGACAGCCCCGGCCAGCCCGGGTCGGGTGGGCAGAGGCGCGCCGCCGCCAGGGTGCGCTCCACCAGCGCTCGCAGCCCGTCGGCGGTGACCACACTGCCGCTGCCGGCGGCGGTCCGACCGTCCACGTGCAGCCGTAGCCGGACCCCGACCGTCGACTCCGCGACGTTCTGATGGATGGCCGAGTTGGCGAACCGGGTCAGCGCCAGGTCCGCCCGTGTCACCACCGCGTCGGCCTGCGCGGCCGGACCACCGAGGCGGCGAACCAGCTCGACGACCTGCCCGGCCAGCTCCGCCTCCGTCTGCCCACTCACGCGGAGCCACCTTTCGTTCGCGGCTGCGGGGCTCGCAGGACCGGCTCACTCCTCGCGCTCACGCGGACACCCCCACCCGGACGTTCTTGAATCTGGCCGGCGCCGCCGGGTGGCCGGTGTGGCCGACCTGGCCGGGCTGGCCCTTGCCGCAGTTCGGCGTCCCCCAGGAGATCGTCTCGTTGGAGAGCATGTCCATCGAGCGCCAGAAGAGCGGGCCGATCCCCGTGTACGTGGGATTGCGCAGCATCCGCCCCCGCCGCCCCTTCTTGATCTCCCAGCCGACCTCGCAGCCGAACTGGAAGTTGAGCCGCTTGTCGTCGATCGACCAGGACCGGTTGAGGTCCATCAGCACGCCGTCGTCGGTGGCCGCGATGATCTCCTCCAGGGTGTGCGGGCCGGGTTCCAGGCCGACGTTCGTCATCCGCACCATCGGCAGTCGGGCCCACCCGTCGGCCCGTACGCTGCCGCCGTAGTCGAGGCTGGCCATGGCGGCGGAGTCCCGACCGGCGAGCACACCGACCCAGCGACCGTCGCGGACCGCGTCCCGCTTGACCGCCGGGGAGCCCTCGTCGTCGAAGCCGAAGCTGCCCAGCGCGCCGGGGATGGTCGGGTCGATGGTGATGTTCATCAGCTCGGAGCCGTAGCGCAGCGAGCCGAGCTGGGCCAGGTCCAGCCAGGACGTGCCGGCGAACGCCGCCTCCCAGCCGAGGATCCGGTCCAGCTCGATGGCGTGCCCGACCGACTCGTGGATCTGCAGGGCCAACTGTTCGCCGCCGAGGATCAGATCCGTCTCGCCGGCCGGGCAGGGCGGCGCGGTGAGCAGAGCTCGGGACTCGTCGGCGATCTGCGCGGCGTGCGCGGCCAGGTCGAGCGACTCGACCAGCTCCCACCCGGTGGTGCCGTACTGCCCCCGGTAGCTCGGCCAGGACCGGCGCTGCGTCTCGCCGTCACCGATGGCGGTGGCGGAGATGCCGCCCCCGCACTCGCGGATCCGCTGGTCGATCCGGTGGCCCTCGCTGGAGACGAACCACTTCGCGGTGTCCCAGATCTGGTACAGGCCCTCGGCCAGGTCCGCGCCGTGCTCGACCATCGTGCGGGTGGCGTCGACCAGCAGGTCACCCTTGTCGGACAGGGGCACCCCGAGCGGGTCGATCTGGCAGCCGGAGGCCCAGCTCGCGGTGACCGCCTCGACCGGCACCAGGTCGACCGGCGGGCCCGGCACCCGCGCACTCGCCATGGCGGTACGGGTCGCGCGCCGGCCGGCGTCGCGGGCGGCGGCGTCGGAGAGATCGGGTACGGCGTGGAAGCCCCAACTCGCACCCACGAGTGCCCGGACACCGAGGCCGATGCTCTCGTCCTGGGTCAGCTCCTCCACGTCGCCGTTGCGCGCGGTCATCGACTCGTAGCGGCGGTGCATCACCCGGGCGTCGGCGTACCGCGCTCCCGCGTCGAGGGCGGCCTGGACGGCGGCCGTGGCCGCGTCGAACTCGGTCATGGACCGACCCTAGGCCAGCGGACCGCCACCCGTCAGGGGACGAGATCCTCCGGTCGAATCGTGGCCCGCACCGGCTCGGTCAGTTCCAGAACCTCACCGCGCTTGGTCGTTGCCCTCTCCACGTAGTGGCCGCCCTGCCGTTGGTGGAGACGCACGGTCAGGGTCTCCTGGTCAACGAGCAGATACCACTCGATCCCGGCCGCCGCGTACAGGTGCGGCTTCAACACCCGGTCGATGACGGCGGTGTGTGGCGCGGCGACCTCACCGACCAGGAGGACCGCGTCTTGCCGGTACGCAGGACGCCTCGAAATCCAGCTCCGTGGCCACCACGAGGTCAGGGTTGAGGATCCGCACGGCGTTCAGCCGCAGGTTGATCACCGGGAGCACGGTGCGATTCGTAGTGGCGCAACCTCGTTCCAGAGCGACTAGCAGGCCACCGACGATCACCTGGTGTCGGACGGACGGAGACGGGCCGATGAGTAGGCCGCCGTCGAGGAGTTCGATGCGCTGTGCCGTCTCGCCGAGAGCGAGGTAGTCCGACTCAGTCCATGGCAGCGCGCGGCCAAGAATGCCGACAGGAATCACCCACCCAGTGCAACTCGTTCCGGATCGCTGAGATCGCACCCGACGTGCGAGCACAAGATTGATTGCGGCCCGTTGGCGCCCAGGTCATCGTCACACCGCGCGGTCGGTGAAGTGGCGGGGCCGCGGCGCCGACTATCTGCACCTCACCTGATCGCCCCTGAGTCGCGGCAGTCCCTGCTGTCGAAGGCAAGGCGCATCGGGGGATGGTGCAGATAACTCGAGATCCGCGCAGTATCGGGGATGTTGCTGTCTCCTCCGTGTCGGAGGCAGCAACATCGGGGAAGTTGCGCGGGGCGCGGGGGCAGCGCACCCAACGTGCGATCGCGGCATGAACGGGTGTGGATGGCGAGGTGGCGGGGGTGCGGGGCCGATGCGGACTCGTTACGCTCGGGCCCGCTGACACGTGCCGGCTTTGTAGCTTATTTTCACCCTCGGGACTTTGTTGTAAGTTCTCTTCGTCACTGAGGGAGGTTGCCGTGGACAGCTCGGATCCGGCGCCGTCCGGGAAGCCGGACGACCATCCCGCCGTGCCGACGCAGCGCGGCAACGAGGACGCCTACCTGCGGGTACGTGACCTGCGAGTCCGGTTCGACACCGAGGACGGCGTGGTGCGCGCGGTCGACGGGGTGTCGTTCGCCGTCGAGCGGGGCCGCACCCTCGGCATCGTCGGCGAGTCCGGCTCCGGCAAGAGCGTCACCTCGCTGGCCATCCTCGGCCTGCACGACCCCAGAAGGGCCACCATCACCGGCGAGATCTCCGTCGGCGGGCGGCAGGTGGTGGGCCTGCCCGACGAGGAGGTACGCCGGCTGCGCGGCCGGGACATGGCGATGATCTTCCAGGATCCGCTGTCGGCGCTGCACCCCTACTACACGGTGGGTCGACAGATCGCCGAGGCGTACCGGGTGCACCACCCGAAGGCCAACCGGCGCGAGGCCCGCCAGCGGGCGGTCGACATGTTGGACCGGGTCGGCATCCCGCAGCCGGCGCGCCGCTTCGACCAGTACCCGCACGAGTTCTCCGGCGGCATGCGGCAACGGGCGATGATCGCGATGTCGCTGGTCAACGATCCAGCGCTGCTGATCGCCGACGAGCCGACCACCGCGCTGGACGTCACCGTGCAGGCACAGATCCTGGACCTGCTCGCCGACCTCCAGGCCGAGTTCCATTCCGCGATCATCCTGATCACCCACGACCTCGGCGTGGTCGGCCAGGTCGCGGACGACGTGCTGGTCATGTACGGCGGTCGCGCCGTCGAGCGGGGCAGCGTCGAGCAGGTGCTCCGCTCGCCGCAGCATCCGTACACCTGGGGGTTGCTCTCCAGCGTGCCGTCGTTGCACGGCGACGCGGACGCGGACCTGCTGCCGATCCCCGGCAACCCGCCGAGCCTGATCAACCTGCCGTCCGGCTGCGCGTTCCACCCACGCTGCCGGTACGCGGACCGCGCCGGCAGTCGCTCCCGCAAGGTGGTGCCCGAGCTGCGCGCGGCCGGGGTCGACGGTCACCTCGTCGCCTGTCATCTGAGCGCGGAGGAGCGCGCCGCGTTCTACGCCGAGGACGTCGCATCCGTGGGGGTGGCCCGATGACCGACGAACCGCTGCTGCGGGTACGCGGGCTGACCAAGCACTTCCCGGTACGCGTGGGGCTGCGTTCCACCGGCCTGGTGCGGGCGGTGGACGGGCTCGACTTCGACGTGCGGCCCGGCGAGACGCTCGGCCTGGTGGGGGAGTCGGGCTGCGGTAAGACCACCACCGGTCGGATGCTGGTGCGGCTGCTGGAGCCGACGAGCGGCAGCATCGAGTTCGCCGGGCAGGACATCACGCACGCCGGCCGGCGGGAGTTGCGTCCGCTGCGCCAGGAACTCCAGATCATCTTCCAGGACCCGTACGCGTCGCTGAACCCCCGGCACACCGTCGGCCGGATCGTGGCGATGCCGTTGCAGGTCAACGGGATCAAGCCGCCGGGTGGGATCAAGGCCCGGGTGCAGGAGTTGCTGGAGCTGGTCGGGTTGAACCCGGAGCACTACAACAGGTACCCGCACGAGTTCTCCGGCGGTCAGCGCCAGCGCATCGGCATCGCCCGCGCGTTGGCCCTGCGGCCCAAGCTGATCGTCGCGGACGAGCCGGTGTCCGCGCTGGATGTCTCGATCCAGGCGCAGGTCGTCAACCTGTTGCGTGACCTGCAACGGGAGCTCGACCTGGCGTTCGTGTTCATCGCGCACGACCTGGCTGTGGTCCGGCACTTCTGCCAGCGGGTCGCGGTGATGTACCTGGGCCGGATCGTGGAGATCGGCGACCGGGAGGACATCTACGAGCGCCCGCAGCACCCGTACACCCGGGCGTTGCTCTCGGCGATCCCGGACGTCACCCAGCTCGGCCCGGCGGGCCGGATCCGGCTGACCGGTGACGTGCCCACCCCGCTCGACCCTCCGTCGGGCTGCCGGTTCCGTACCCGCTGCTGGAAGGCGCAGGACATCTGTGCCACCGAGGAGCCGGCGCTGGTCCCGCGCGACGGCGGCCGGCAGGCAACCGCGTGTCACTTCCCCGAAGGGGAGGGAGCCAGCAGCAGCCCCGAAGGGGAAACAGCCAGCACCAGCCCCGAAGGGGAAGCGGCCAGCACGAGCCCCGAGCCGGGCGACGCCGGCGCGGACGTGGCCGCCGCCGAAGCGGGCCGCGGGGCCGACGCGAACGTCGAGGAGGTGTCGTCGTGAGCCTGTCCCCGGTGGAGGGTGTGGCGCTGGCCGAGATCGAGTCCGGCACGGATGCGGGCGGGCCCGCCGCGAAGGGCGTTGTCGGCCGCTCGCCCGGTCAGCTCGCCTGGATGCGGCTGCGCCGCGACCGTACGGCAGTGCTCAGCGGCGTACTCCTGGTCTTCTTCATGGTGTTGGCGTTGTCCGCCCCGCTGATCGAGATGGTCTACGGGGTCGGCCCGCGCGATCAGTTCCAGAACCTGTTGGACGGCAACGGCATGCCGCTCGGGTACGCCGGCGGGGTCACCGGCGAGCACTGGTTCGGTCTGGAGCCGGGGCTGGGCCGGGACATCTTCATCCGGTTGATCTACGGGCTGCGGACGTCGCTCTTCATCGCGATCGCGGCGGCCCTGATCACCGCGGCGATCGGGGTGGTGCTGGGTGCGCTCGCCGGTTACCTCGGCGGGTGGCTCGACGCGGTGGTCAACTGGATCACCGACCTGACCCTGGCCATGCCGTTCCTGATCATCGCGTTGGCGCTCACCCCCACCATCACGCTGCGCTTCTACGGTGAGCGGGGGCAGGTGTCGGCGGCGTTCGGGGTGGGCGTGCTGATCGCCGTCTTCGCCATCTTCGGCTGGACCAGCACGGCCCGGCTGGTGCGTGGGCAGGTGATCGCGCTGCGCGAGCGGGAGTTCGTGGAGGCGGCCAAGGCCAGTGGCGCCGGGTTGGGGCACATGCTCTTCCGGCAACTACTGCCGAACATCTGGGCGCCGATCCTGGTGTCGTTCTCCCTGGCGGTGCCGCAGTTCATCACCAGCGAGGCGGCGCTCTCGTTCATCGGCGTCGGCCTCAGCGACGAGACGCCGAGCTTCGGCCGGATGATCTACGACAGTCTGGACTACCTCCAGACCGACCCGGCGTACGTGTTCTTCCCGGGCATCACGATCTTCGCGCTGGTGTTCGCCTTCAACCTCTTCGGCGACGCGTTGCGGGACGCGCTCGACCCGAAGTCGTCCCGGTAGGGGGTTCGCCATGACGCGATTCCTGCTCAAGCGCATGTTCTCCGCCGTGCTGACCCTGCTCGCGGTGAGCGTGCTGACCTTCCTGATGTTCTTCGCCCTGCCGCGCGACCCGGTGAGCAGCATCTGCTCCAAGAACTGCAACCCGGAGCGGCTGGAGCGGGTCCGCGACGACCTGGGCCTGAACGACCCGCTGATCAGCCAGTACGCCGGTTACATGAAGGGCATCGTCACCGGTCGGGACCTGGGTAGCGCCCAGGGTGGCCGGTGCGACGCGCCCTGCCTGGGCTGGTCGTACGTCACCAACGAGGCCGTCTCGGACACCATCGCCCGGGTGCTGCCGGTGACGCTGAGCATCGTGATCCCGGCGGCCATTCTCTGGTTGCTGCTGGGGGTGGGGCTGGGCATGGTGTCCGCGCTGCGGCGGGGCACCTGGCTGGACCGAGCCGCGATTGGCTTCTCGTTGACTGGCGCCTCGTTGCAGCTCTACTTCGTGGGCGCGGTGCTGCTGCTGGTGTTCGTCTACAACCTGCGGTGGCTGCCGGTGCCCAGCTACACCTCGCTCTTCGACAACCCGGCGAAGTGGGCCAGTGGGCTGGTGCTGGCCTGGGTGGCGTTGGCCTTCCTCTTCTCGGCCATCTACGCCAGGTTGTCCCGGGCGCAGATGTTGGAGACGCTGTCGGAGGACTTCGTCCGGACCGCGCGGGCCAAGGGCCTGGCCAAACCCAAGGTGTACGGGCGACACGCGCTGCGCGCGGCGATCACCCCGGTGGTGACCATCGCGGGGTTGGACGTGGGCGGGGCGCTGGGCGGCACGGTGATCACCGAGACGACGTTCGGCATCCAGGGGTTGGGGCGTACGGCGGTGGACGCGGTCCGCGCGGGTGACCTGCCCACGATCATGGCCACCGTGCTGATCGCGGCCGTCTTCGTGGTGCTGGCGAACGTGCTGGTGGACCTGCTCTACGCAGCCATCGATCCGCGGGTGCGGCTGCGCTGACTCGGTCCTGTCCAGCGCGCGGCTGCTGGCGAAATTTATCGACAACTGTTACACAACTCGTAGGTTTTCTTCCTTACGATCCTCGGGACGTCGGCGGTTCTCGCCCCGACGAAACCGCACGGCACATGGGTGAAGGAGGTACTTCATGCGACCACGCGTGGTGGCTGCCGCGGGCGGCGCGATCGCTCTGGTTGTGGCATTGGGTGCGTGCTCGAAGAACACGGGCGAGGGCACCACTGTGGACACCGACCGGAAGCAGACCGGGGTCATCGCGACCGACCCCAAGGACTCGCAGGGGCCGGCGGCCGAGGTGAGCGGCGCCGCCAAGGGTGGCACCTTCACCATCATCCGGGAGTCGCCGATCTCCCACCTCGACCCGCAGCGGACGTACTCGTTCGCCGGTCTGATGGCCAGCCCGCTCTTCGCCCGCTACCTGACCACCTGGAAGGACGACGGCAAGGGCGGCCTGGTCCTGGTGGGCGACCTGGCCGAGACGCCGGGCAAGAACGTCAACAACGACTGCAAGGTCTGGGAGTTCACGGTCAAGGACGGGGTGAAGTTCGAGGACGGCCGGCCGATCACCTCCAAGGAGATCGCGTACGGCATCGCCCGGTCCTTCGACCCGGACCTGTCCGGCGGCCCGACCTACATCCAGGAGTGGCTGGCCGACACCGCGCAGTTCGACACCAAGTGGGACTTCAAGAAGAACAAGACGTCGCTGCCGCCCGGCCTGAGCACGCCGGACGCCAAGACGCTGCGCTTCGAGTTCGCCAAGCCCCGCTGTGACCTGCCGTTCGCGGTCTCGCTGCCGACCACCGCGCCGCTGCCCGCCGACAAGGACACCGGTGTCGACCTGGACAAGCAGCCGTTCTCGTCCGGTCCGTACAAGGTCGCCAAGAACCAGGTAGGCGTGCAGATCACCCTGGACCGCAACCCCAACTGGGACCCGAACACCGACCCGGTCCGGCACCAGTACCCGGACCAGTTCGTCTGGACCTTCGGGCCGACCGCGGACGCCGCGAACAACCGGGTGATCGCCGACAACGGCGCCGACCAGAGCGCCCTCGCCTTCAACACCGTGCCCGCCTCGCTGGTCGCCAAGGTGGCCGGGGACGCCACGCTCAAGTCGCGCAGCATCCTCTCCCCGACCCCGAGCGCCAACCAGTTGGTCATCAACAACCAGCGGGTCACCGATCTCAAGGTCCGGCAGGCGCTCAACTACGCGATCGACCGCGAGGGCATGATCAAGGTGCTCGGCGGCCAGAACGTCGCCGCGCCGCTGACCACGCTGATGCCGCCGGCCACCATCGGCTACAAGGCGTACGAGGCGTACCCGGCGGGTGCCAACGGCAACGTCGACAAGGCCAAGGAACTGCTCGGCGGGAAGACTCCGGAGCTGGTCCTCGGCGTCGCCGACAACTCCACCGAGCAGCAGCAGGGTGCCCAGCTCAAGGCGAACCTGGAGCGGGCCGGATTCAAGATCACGCTGCGGAACATCTCCGACGACGCGAAGCTCGACGAGATCAAGAAGAAGGACAACCCCTGGGACCTGTACATCGGTAACTGGGCGGCCGACTGGCCCAGCGGGGCGTCGATCCTGCCGGTGCTCTACGACGGTCGCACCATCAAGGCCGAGGGCAACAGCAACCAGTCCTACTTCAACGACCCGGCGATCAACGCCGAGATGGACCGCATCCTGGCGCTCGCCCCGGCCGAGCAGGGCCCGGAGTGGGCCAAGCTCGACGAGCGGATCATGAAGGAGTACGCGCCGGTGGTGCCGCTCTACGTCGACGTGGCCTACAACGTGCACGGGTCCAAGGCCGGCGGGATCTTCATCTCCAGCGTCTTCGGCTACCCGTCGTTCGTGAACGCGCACGTCAAGCCGTAGTCACACCGCAGACCAGCAGGGGTCCCCTCCCGACAGAGTCGTCGGGAGGGGACCCCTGCTGTTCCTGCTGGACGGGTCGCTGGCGCAAGCCAGGTGGGTCAATCGCGTGATCTGGCCATCTTGTTCGAAGGTCAGATCGTGCGGATCGTGATGAGGTCTTCGAGGCCTGCGAGATCGTCTGCGTTGCGGGTGTAGATGGCGGCGTCATGCGCGTGAGCGGTCGCGGCGATGGGCAGGTCCATCACTCTGGCTCGTGGCTGGCGGCCGATCTCGACGACGCGTGCAGCCAATCGCGTGCGACGCTGATGGCCAGTTCGCCCGGAATCGGGGTTACGTCGGTAGCGATGAGGACGCTGGTGTCGAGGATGCCGCGGCTCACCGCTCAACCCACGGATCGGTGACGGTGTCGTCGAGGAGGTCCCGATCGTCTGCCCACCCTGGTTCGGTGGGGTGATCGAACACGGCGGCCAGGTCGTCCCATTCGCGCCAGCTTCGAGGACTGACCGGGCCGAGTACGGCAGCCGGTCTGCCGGCGACGGTGGCCGTCACGCGTTCACCGGCCTGCGCCCTGCGCACCAGGTCGCTGGCGTTCTGCCGCATCTCCCGCAGTCCAACTTCATACATACGCCCCAGGGTGGCACTTGTGCTACAGGCGCTGCCGTCGAAGGTCGTCGGTCCTCGCTGCTGCCGAGCGCAGCTCGCCGGTAGCCGTAGCGACGCGCTCGCCTTGTCAGCGGATCGCGGCAAATGAGGATGTGATGCGTTGTCAGTTGCGACCGTTGGCGGGCGTGTAAACGCCGGCGCGGGCGGCTGCCGCTGCCCCTTCGGCAGCCCGGCTCGCCGCAGCCTCGTCGAGGGGATCTCCGCTCATGAGCAAGCGGTAGTAGAGCGGTGCCGAGACGGCGCGAATGACTTCGGCCGCATCCGTACCCGCCGGCAGTTCCGCCCGCTGCACGGCCTGCTCGACGCAAGGAGTCCACTCGGCGATGCGGGCGGCATAGAAGCGATGCAGCGCCTCGGCGGCACGGGAGTCGCAGGTCGCGGCGACGATGACCGCCCGGAACAGTGCCCCCTGGCGCGGATCGACCAGGGTGCGCTGCACGAGCCGGGCATTAGCGCGCAGGTCCTCGATCAGCGAGCCGGTGTCGGCCCGCGGCGACGACTGTTCCGCCATGTCCGCTAGCAGGTCGGCGACGAGGCCGGCGACCGTACCCCAGCGGCGGTAGACCGTCGTCTTGCCTACCTCGGCACGGCGCGCCACATCGGCGAGGTCGAGACGGTCGAAGCCGTGCTCGACGAGCGCGTCAGCGGCGGCCCGGAGCACGGCAGCGCGTACCCGGGCGGTCCGTCCACCGGGCCGGATCGCACCGACGGTCATAACGGGTCTCCAGTTCCCTTAACTTCGGATGGCTGTTATCGTACTCAACAGCTTAAAGGAACTCGGGTGCCGTTAACGGGAGGGTGTCATCGTGGAGTACCGACGACTGGGGGCATCCGGCCTCACCGTGCCCGCCCTGAGCTTCGGCGCCGGCACCTTCGGCGGTTCCGGACCGCTGTTCGGCGCCTGGGGCAACACGGGCGCGCGCGAGGCAAGGCGCCTCGTGGACATCTGCCTGGACGCCGGGATAAACATGTTCGACACCGCGGACGTGTACTCCGACGGCGCGTCCGAGGAGGTACTGGGACAGGCGATCAAAGGGCGACGCGACGCCGTCCTGATCTCAACCAAGAGCGGCCTGCCGACCGGCGACGGACCGAACGATGCGGGAACATCACGGGCCCGGCTCATCCGATCGGTCGATGCAGCGCTGCGCCGACTCGGCACCGACTACATCGACCTGTTCCAGCCACATGCCTTCGACGCCGCAACGCCCGTCGAAGAGGTCGTAGCGACACTGGACGACCTGGTGCGGGACGGAAAGATCCGCTGCCTCGGCGCATCCAACTTTTCCGGCTGGCACCTCATGAAGTCCCTCGCCGCCGCCGACCGGGACCACCGTCGCCGGTACGTGGCACACCAGGTCTACTACTCCCTGATCAGTCGAGACTACGAATGGGAACTGCTGCCCCTGGGCCTCGACCAAGGCATCGGAGCCGTCGTGTGGAGCCCGCTCGGCTGGGGGCGACTCACCGGCAAGATCCGCCGCGATACCCCGCCACCGCCCGCGAGCCGGCTACACGCCACCGCCGCCTACGGCCCGCCGGTCGACGACGAGCATCTCTTCCGCGTCGTGGACGTCCTGGAAGAACTGTCCCGCGAGACCGGCCGGGCAGTGCCGCAGATCGCGGTCAACTGGCTGCTGCAACGACCCACCGTAGCCACCGTCATCATCGGCGCCCGCAACGAGGAGCAACTGCGGCAGAACATCGAAGCTGTCGGCTGGTCACTCACACCCGAACAAATAGCCCGGCTCGACACGGTCAGCACCCGCACCGCACCGTACCCGTACTTCCCTTATCAGCGGCAAGAAGGATTCGCCAGGCTCAACCCCTCTCCGATCGCGATCCCCTCCTGATCAACGACCGCAGTGTCCGCGCAGCTGTCTTTGGACTTGCGGAGAGTTCTATTCGGGCGGCGTGTTGTACTGGTCGAGCGTCGCCTTAGAGGTGGAAGCATCTCGGAAGGTCAGTTCCCAGGGGCCGGTGTTGACGTCCATGTCCTTGCCGAACCCGACCCATTTCCCGGCCATCCGTCGGCCGGTCGGCTCCACCAGTAGCTGGATCGCGCCGTGGTACCGGGCTCCCCGGTAGTAGCCGGCCGGGTCGGTCTGCTCCACCCAGGTGCCGGTGACCACGACACCGTCCACGGTGAGATCCATTGATAGCGACGACGTCGCCGAGCCGGGCAGGCTGCGCACGGTCAGTCGGTCCCCGTGCTGGAGTAGGACCACGAAGTGCTGCCCGGCGAATGATTCTCCCCGGCCGCTGGAATGGTATTGGTAGCGGCTGAGCCACACGCCCTCGTACGACCCGTGGACCGCGAGTGGCTTGGGCGTTGGCGTGGCCAGGCTGGACATGGGCGAGGTCAGATCGTGGCCACCGTGTTGGTCATCGACGGCATGGCCATCGGGTATCGCGGCGAAGCCGAGCAGTGAGACCGGCAGGTCGGTGACGACCTCCAGGGCGCGGGCGTACACAGGCCGCGGTGCGGCGATCGCGCCGGACTCCCAGCGCTGGACGAGTCTCTTGTTGGCGTCGTTGGGCTCGCCGACGCGGCGGCCGGCGGCCTGGAGCGCACGCGCGAAGTGGCCCTGTCTCATGCGCATCCCCGTGTGGACCGCGCGCAGAGCGCTGTTCGGGGCGTTCATATCAGCCACGATAGCGGTGGGTCACTCCAATGTCGCCCAGGGTGCAGCCTGAGGTGTCACGGCGGTCTGTAAGTGGTGAGAACCTATGACGGCTGTCCTTGCGACGGCGGCAACGGGAGCTTCCATCAGCATGACGCCGTGTTGCTCGATGTACTGTCCGTAACAGTGGTCCGTCGATCCGGTCTGAGCTGCCCGCTTGTCGATTGGGGGCGTCGTCATGTCGCATGTCGATCCGCGTTTCGGTATCGCACTGCGTGCGCTCCGGGCCGAACGTGGGCTCTCGCTGCGAGCGCTGGGTCAGCTCGCTCATCGGGGCAAGAGCCACCTGCACGATCTGGAGACCGGTGCGAAGGCCCCCACACCCGAAACGGCTAGGCACCTAGACGAGGTGCTGCGAGCCGACGGGACACTCGTCCGCCTGGTGGACGAGCCTGTCGACCACGACACCGAGGCCGGGGAGTTGCTTGCTCGGGTGCGGGTCAGCGATGTCGGCGCCGAGACGCTTGTTCGGATCGAGGCGGGTGTGGACGACCTGGCAAGCGCGTACGCGCTCATGCGACCGGTTGATCTGCTGCCGCTGGTGCGTCGCCAATTGGCCTACGTGGGGCGGCTGCTCGACGGTCGCGGGACGTTGGCGCAGCGCCGACGGCTCGTCATTGCCGGTGGTTGGCTGACGGTGCTGCGGGCGACGGTGCACATCGATCTGCTGCAACAGCCCGCCGCAGGTGCTCATCTGCGTACGGCCATGGCTCTTGCCGAGCATGCTGAGCATCCAGAGATCCAGGCGTGGTGTCTGGAAACTCAGGCGTGGGACTGGCTCACCCAGGGTGACTGCCGGCGAGCCCTGGAGCTTTCGCGGCAGGCGCAGCGGGTCGCCCCTCGGGGTGGTTCGGCGTACATCCAGGCGACGGCCCAGGAGGCGCGGGTGTGGGCGCGCTTGGCTGACGTGCGGCGGACGCGTGACGCGCTGGATCGTCTGGAGCGGCTGACAGCGAACTTGCCGGTGCCGGAGCGCGCCGAGCACCACTACCGGTATGACCCGACGAAGGCGTTGGCGTACACGGCGACCACGCTGTCGTGGGCGGGCGACCCGGCCGCCGAGCAGATGGCCCGGATCGCTTTGGCGGAATTGGACCCGCGCGGCGATGGTGGTGCGCGGCCACGGCGCTCTGCTTCCGCCCGTCTGGATCTTGCGATGGCATTGTTGGCCGCCGACCAGCCGGATGAGGCGAGCGCCGTCGCCGCCGACGCGGTCCGGTCGGGGCGAGTGGTTTCCTCGAACTGGTGGCGGGCGCGGGAAGTGCTCCGGAAGGTCGAGCACACCGGGACAGCGGAAGCGGCGGCGTTCCGCGAGGTGTACGAGGCGTACCGGCCGTGACTCGATAGCGGACAGCACGCGCGACCAGCGGACACCCGCTAGCTTTCTGTCACCTCCCGTTCACCCGATGCTGTGAGCGAGGGCAGGATCAGTACGAACAGGTCGCCAAAGCCAGAGCACCTGCCCCTGCCAGCGGAGGTGGGAATGAGTGGCAAGGACGACACCGGTACGCCCAATGCGGGCGAGCAGGCCGAAGCCAGCGAACGGGAGGCAGCCAAACGCCGGTTGCTCGCGCAGGCCGAGGCGGAGCGGATACCGGCCGAGGAGACGACTCGGGCGGTGCCGGATCGGCGGTGGCGTGGTGAGTCGTGATCCGGTGCCGATCGGTCGGCGGGTCGCCTACCTGCGCGTGCGGCGGAGGTTGTCGCAACAGTCGTTCGCGGATCGGTTGGGGAAGTCGAAGAGCTGGGTGGACAAGGTCGAGCGCGGCGTCCGTTCGCTGGAACGGGTGTCGACCATCCGCGAGATCGCGGCGGTACTGAGAGTCGATCCCGCAGCCTTGCTCGGTCGTGATGTTCAGCCGGCCGGGGTGGCCGAGCGTCGTGACGGCGTGGCGCGGATTCGGGCGGCGCTCTCGGCGTACCCAATGGCTTCTGGTCGCCCGGCGGACCGTGAGGTGGTGTCGCCCGGTCGGTTGGCTCGGGAGGTGCGGCATGCGTGGATGACCTACCAGCACGCCCGGTACCCGCGTCTGGCCGAGCTGCTGCCCACTGTGGTGACCGAGGTTCACCGCGCCCACGTGCTGGACCCGGAGGTCGGGCGGGTGGCGGTGGTGGAGGCGTATCGGGTCGCGGCGGCGCTGCTGGTCAAGTTGGACGAGGGGAGCCTCGCCTGGTTGGCCGCTGACCGGGCGATGTCCGCCGCCGCCGGTGACCGGGTGCTGCTGGGCTGCGCGGCGGTGCAGCTTGGTCAGGTGCTGCGGGCATCGGCGCGGGCAGGGCCGGTGATGCTCATTGCCGCCTCCCAGATCGCCCCTGGCACGTCGGAAGAGATGTCGCTGCGGGGAGCGCTGCTCGTGCAGGCCGCCCTGATCGCGGCCAGGGCGGGTGATGACCGGGTGGTCGGTGACCTGCTGGACGAGGCCGCGGGGCTGGCCGCTCGGGTGGGCGACGGACACGACCATTACCGGACGGCGTTCGGGCCGACGGCCGTCGAGCTGGCGCGGGTCGCCGCCGCAGTGGAGCTGGGCGACGGGCCGCAGGCGGTCGACCGGCACGAGGAGGCGACTCGGCGGGACGGGTGGCGGTGGCTGCCGGTCGAGCACCGAGCCGCGCACCTGATCGACGCGGCGCGCGCCTACCTCCAGACGGACGACCCCGCCAACGCGGCCCGGGTCCTGTTACGGGCCGAGCGCATCGCGCCCGCCGAGATCCGCGACCGGCCAGCCGCCCGGGACGTGGTCGGCCAGGCCGCCCGTGACCCGGACGCCCCACCGACGATCACGCAGCTCGCCGTCGGCCTCGGCCTGCTCTGAGCATGGTGCCGCGCGACGGTGGTGACGTCATCGTGCACAACGACGAGCCCTGGCAGCCGGTCTGGGAGAGCCGGACGCGCTGACCGCAACGGGTTCGGCAGCATGAGTGGGCGTCAGCAACGATGGGTCGTTCGATCGGAGGTGGGTGATGACGACGCTGTTCCTGACGGTGGGGCTCCCGTGCACCGGGAAGACCACTGCTGCTCGGCGCATCGAGATCGAGTGCAAGGCGCTTCGTCTGACGAAGGACGAGTGGGTGAAGGCTCTCTACGGGCACGAGAATCCGCTGGCGGCTCAGGACGTGATCGAAGGACGGCTCATCGAGATCGGGCTGCGCGCCCTCGAACTCGGCACCAATGTCGTGATCGACTATGGCCTCTGGAGTCGGGACGAGCGCTCCGCCCTACGACAGGCAGCAGCAGACCTCGGCGCGACGGTGGAGCTGCGCTACTTCGAGCTCACCCCTGCCGAGCAGCGCAGACGACTCGATCAGCGCCAGGCCGAAGCGCCACACACGACGTGGCCCATGTCCGACGAGGAACTCGCCGAGTGGGCTGCCAGCATCGACATCCCGACGCCAGGCGAGCTCGACGGCAGCGAACCCATCGACGACCCACCGGCGGGATTCGCGACGTGGAACGAGTGGCGTACGGACCGCTGGCCGCCGTCGGTCTCCTGACGCCTGCACCTCGTTGCGCGCCCGCCGGTCGGGCACCGGCAGCGGCTAGGCGCATGTGCCACCGAAACCAGGGCGATAGGGTGGCGCGGTGTTCTCCGTCGGCGAGCGTGACTCGATCCGGGAGCGGTTGCTCGGATTAGCCGAAGGTGACCCCGCCGTCGTCGGGGCGGCCCTCACCGGATCCCACGCCGTCGACGGCGGCGACCGATGGTCGGACATCGACCTGGTGTTCGGTGTCGACGGTCCACTGGATTCGACGATGCACCGATGGACCGAGCTTCTCTACCGTGACTTCGCCGCCGTTCATCACTGGGACCTGCCGTCCGGCTCTGCGGTGTACCGGGTGTTCCTGCTTCCCGACATGCTTGAAGTGGACATCGGGTTCGCCCCGGCTGCGGAGTTCGGGCCACATGGTCCGAGCTGGCGTACGGTCTTCGGGTCGCCCGCAGCGGCCGAGGAAGACCCGCCTCCCGCACGGCGGTCTCTGGTCGGGTTGGGGTGGCATCATGCATTGCACGCCTGGATCTGCATCCAACGGCGCCGTTGGTGGCAGGCCGAGCAGTGGATCAGCGCCCTACGCGGTCAGGTTCTCGCCTTGGCCTGCGTGCGCCTCGGTCATCCCGCCAGCTATGCGAAAGGTGCCCACCTGCTTCCGCCGGAGGTGACCGCGCCACTGCACGCGGCCCTGGTCTGTGCGCTCAACGAGGCAGAACTGACCCGCGCTCTCTCCGCCGCTACGGACGCGCTGATAGGGGAACTCGCGCTCGCGGATCCGGCTCTTGCTGACCGACTGGCCGTCATCCTCAGTGACCTGCGCGTCGCCGCCCCGACACCGGACAAGCGTGGAGTGTAGGCGTTGCGGCTACCGTGCATCGGCTGCTCGGCCGTTGACCCCGTGCCATCGATCTGCTTGGCTGCCTTGTCGTTGACCTTGAGAACCTCTCAAATAACGGGAGATAGTCATGTCCTTCGGTGCCGCAATCAAATCGGTCTTCAATCAGTACGTCGGCTTCTCGGGTCGGGCCCGCCGGTCTGAGTACTGGTGGTTCGCCCTGTTCACCCTCCTTGTCAGCATTGTCGCCGCCATCCTGGACAGCGCGCTGGGACTGACCTTTGAGGGCTCGTCGACCGGCTTCATTGGTCTTATCGCCTCCCTGGCGCTGCTGCTGCCGGGGCTGGCGGTCGCGGTGCGACGCCTGCACGACACCGACCGCACGGGGTGGTGGCTGCTGATCGGCCTGGTGCCGCTCGTGGGCGCCATCGTCCTGATCGTGTTCTTCGTAATGGACAGCACGCCCGGACCGAACCGTTTCGGCCCCAGCCCCAAGGGCTGACAGCTGTCCGCGCCCAGCAACACGTGATCAGCCCGAGAGTTCGACCGCCTGGTGTCAATCGCCAGCTTCGGGTTGAGCAGGCTGACCGGTGTGCCTCGGCACGCCGGTCAGCCGTCCACCCCTCGGTCCAGAACTCGTCGATCGTGCGACAGCACCAACGCCTGAGCGGCGATGACGCGGTCGCCGTCGAAGGTCAGCGCCGGCGACCCGTGCAGCTGATAGCCCTGATCGAGAAGGGCGCTGACGCGGGCGCAGAATTCAGCATCATCGGGCCCGGTGATGAGGCGGTAGCCGAGCGGCTTCGTGGAATCCGACACCGCTGCATTGTCTCCGCTCGGACGCCGGTGCGCCGTCCGGGCCAGCCGAGTGACGCCGGTGCGCCCACTCACTTGTCGAATGCGGCTTACCGCAGGTGGGTACGGAGGAAGTCCAGCTCCAGCGGGAGCAGTCGCTCGGCGGTGCCGTTCGCGGCCATGTGGCTGGCACCGGTCAACGGCAGCACGGCGTGCGGGCGGCCGGTGCTCAGCAGGGCCGCCGAGAGCCGGAGCGTGTGCGCGGCCACCACGTTGTCGTCGGCCAGGCCGTGCACCAGCAGCAACGGGCGGGCCTGGTCCGGGCTGGTGACCGGCTCGGCGGCCAACTCGACGAGCGAATGGTGCGCGTAGATGTCCATGCCGTCCTCCGGCAACCCCAGATAACGCTCGGTGTACGCGGTGTCGTACAGCGCCCAGTCGGTCACCGGCGCGCCGGCGATGCCGCACTTGAACAGCTCCGGGTGACGCAGCACCGCCAACCCGGCCAGCCACCCACCGAACGACCAGCCGCGCACCCCCACCCGTCCGAGGTCCAGATCCGGGTGCTTGTCGGCGAGTGCGGTCAGCGCGTCGATCTGGTCGGTGAGGATCACGTCGGCGACCCGGCGGTGGATCGCCTTCTCGAACGACGGGGCCACTCCCGGCGTACCCCGGTTGTCGATGGTGACCACCGCGAACCCGGCGTCGGCCCACCACTGCCGCTCCAACCACGCGGCTCGCGCCGCCACGACCTCCTGGTGCCCCGGCCCGCCGTAGATGTCCAGCAGCACCGGCAACCGTCGACCCGTCACGTGGTTGTCCGGGTAGAGCACCGCCGCCGGCAGCCGCCGGTCGGTCACCCGTTCCAGCAGCGGCAGCGGAGAGTACGGCGGGTTGGCGGCGAACGACCGCAGTTCGGCCAGCTCCTGGTTGCCGCGACGCACCGTCCAGCGCACCCCGGCGTGGTCCAGTGACGCGACACCGACCGCCAGCACGTCCCCACCCACCGCGGCGGTGTACCAGCCGGAGTCGGTG
The DNA here is from genome assembly GCF_039871815.1 of Micromonospora sp. B9E7. Lineage (NCBI taxonomy): Bacteria > Bacillati > Actinomycetota > Actinomycetes > Micromonosporales > Micromonosporaceae > Micromonospora > Micromonospora sp. B9E7. The sequence continues at coordinate 129,004 of NZ_JBDPLX010000017.1, read as the reverse complement.
GTGAGTCGGCGCGCGTCCACCCCACCGCCGATGGTGGTGCGGACCCGGAACAGGTGCCGTTCGCTCGGCTCGCCGTCGCTCGCCTCGACCAGCAGATCGGCCGGGCCGCTGGCGGCCGGCAGCCGACCCACCACCCGCCGGACGTACAGCGACGGTGGGGTGAGCAGGGTGCCGTCGGCGAACAGGCACCGGGCGTCGTACCCGTCATGGGCCAACTCCCCGCCGACCAGCACCCGGCCGTCCGGCAGGTGCCCCGGGGTGCCGGCGATCGGCTCGACCCAGCGCGGGTCGGCCAGCTCCGCGTGCACCTGCGTCTCGCCGGTGCGGGGGTCCACCGCCAGGACCAGCCCGTGCTGCTGCGAGCGGCGCAGCACGGTGATCAACGGGCTGCCCTCACCCCAGCTGACCCCGGTCAGGTACGGGTAGGTCTCCCGGTCCCAGTGCACGTCTACCCAGCCGTCGTCCAGATCCAGCAGGTGCAGGCTGACCTCCGCGTTCGGCCCACCAGCCCGGGGGTACGCGACGGCGGTCGGCGGGCTGGCCGGTTCGGCCGGGTCGTGCAGGTGCCAACGTTCGAGGCGGGACTCGTCGACCCGGGCGGCGAGCACCATGCGCCCGTCCGGCGCCCACCAGTAGCCCCGGTACCTGCCGAACTCCTCCGCCGCGATGTGTTCCGCCAACCCCCAGCTCACCCCGGCGTCCTCGCCGGCCAGCAGGGTGTCGGTGCCGTCTGCCTCGATCACCCGCAGTTCACCCCGACGCACGCCCTCGGCCGCGTCGGTCACGTACGCCAGCCGCTGCCCGCTCGGATCCGGACGCGGGTCCAGCACCGGGCCGACGGCGGCCACCTCCACCACGTCGCCGTGCACCAGATCGGCCCGGAACAACCGTCCGGCCAGCGCGAACACCGCGACCCGGCCGGCGGCGTCCAGCGCGTACGAGCCGATGCCGGCGGCGCTGAGTCGCAGTCGCTCGCGCAGCGCGCGCTCGCCCGGGGACAGGGACCGTGGGTCGCCGTCCTCGCCCAGCAGGGTTGCCGGATCGGCGACCAGGCGCTCCTCGGCGGTGGCCACGTCCAGCAGCCAGAGCGCGTCCGCCGGGTCTTCCGGGCCGGCGGAGCGCAGGAAGATCACCCGGGATCCGTCCTCGGCCACGGAGACAGCGCGTGGCGCGCCGTGGCTGAACCGGCGGGTGCGGGCGGCCAGCTCCGGAAAGTCCACAGCCCAAATCGTAGAGCCGGACCGGAGGTGATGTGGCCGACCTGGGCGGACGCGTCGACGTCGGCTGGGACGAACCGCCGGTTAGAGTGACCGTCGTGACGATGCTGCCCGACCGCCGCCTGCTGCTGGTCCACGCGCACCCCGACGACGAGTCGATCGGCACCGGCTCGACGATGGCTCACTACGCCGCGAACGGCGCGCACGTCACGCTGGTGACCTGCACCCTCGGCGAGGAGGGCGAGGTGCACGTGCCCGCACTGGCCCAGCTCGTCGCCGCCGAGGCCGACCAGCTCGGCGGGTACCGGATCGCCGAGCTGGCCGCCGCGTGCGCCGCCCTCGGCGTCAGCGACCACCGGTTCCTCGGCGGCGCCGGCCGCTACCGCGACTCGGGGATGATGGGGCTCGCGACCAACGAGCACCCCCGCGCCTTCTGGCAGGCCGACCTCGACCAGGCCGCCGGGCACCTGGTCGAGATCATGCGGGAGGTACGCCCGCAGGTGCTGGTCACGTACGACCCGAACGGCTTCTACGGCCACCCCGACCACATTCAGGCGCACCGGGTGGCGATGCGCGCCGTCGAGTTGGCCGCCGCCGAGGGCTGCGCCCCGCTCAAGGTCTACTGGACGGCGATGCCGCTCAGCGTGCTGGAGGCCGGGATGACGCAGTTCGCGGAATCCTCGGACAACCCGTTCGGTGGCATCGACGACATCGCCGACCTGCCCTTCGGCACCCCGGACGCCGAGATCGCCGCCCGGGTCGACGGCACCGACCAGCACACCGCCAAGGAAGCCGCGATGCGGGCGCACGCCACCCAGATCCCGGCCAACTCCTGGCTCTACTCGATCGCCGGTAACTTCGGTGGCGAGTTCATGGGTGTGGAGTACTTCACCCTCGCCGTCGGCGAGAAGGGCCCGGGCACCGGGCCGTACGGCTGGGAGGACGACCTCTTCGCCGGGCTGCCCGAGGAGACCGCCCCGGACCGGTCTCCGGTCGCGGCGGCCGGTCTCCGGTGACCTCGCCCGCCGCGTCGATGACGGTCGTGGACGACCAGGCCACCCCGCCCCCGGCGGGGCCACCGCCGAGGGTGCTGGACCTCGGCCTGCGGGTGGCCGGTGCGATCGTCGTGGTGGTCGCAGGGGTGCTGACCGGGGTGCTGGAGCTGCTGCTCGCCACGGTCCGCGTCGGCGGGTACCTGATCGGCGTCTCGGCACTCCTCGCCGTCGGCGCCAACATCGTGCTGAGCTGGTTCGCGTACGAGGCGGTCGGCCGCAGGTGGGCGGTGGCGTTGCCGGCGGTGCCCTGGTTCGCGCTGATGGCGGTGGCCGCCGTCCGGACCAGCGAGGGCGACCTGCTGCTGGCCGGTGACAACTGGGTGGGCCTGGCGATGATCGTGGCCGGTGCGATGACCTTCGCGGTGATGGGCTTCCGGCAGATCCTCGCCCCGACGTCCACCCTCGGTGGCTGATGACGTCACCCAGGTAGGAGTGGTAGATATTCCTGCCAGAGATGGCGGCCCCGCGACGGGGCGTACGGCGGGAGGTCCGGCGATGGACAGACGGTGGCGTGACATCGGGGTGCTCGTTGCGGCGCTGTTCGCCGTGAACGTGGCTGCCCGGCTGATCATCCGGTTCGGTTTCGAGGGTGACGACATCGTCGCCGACCGGGTGTCGCTGGCGATGTTCGTGGTGATCGGGCTGATCCTGGCCGTGGTCGCCTTCCGCTGGGGTCGTCGTCGGCCGCTGGCGGACTGGGCGGCCGACATGGCCCTCGTGGTGCCGGTGGCGATGGTGCTGACCGTGTTGGTCGGGCCCCTGCTGATCGGTCACAACCCGTTCGCGGGCGGCGCGCCGACGTTCTTCGCCCAGATCTGGCTCTACCTGCTCGCCACCGTCGCCGGGTTGCTGGTCGGCTATCTGGTGCTCACCGCGCTCGGACGTGACTACCGATCGCAGCAGCTCAAGCGGTACGCCGAGGTCAAGGCCGCCAAGCCCCGCCGAGTCGTCCGCCGCTGACCCGCCCGTCCTGCCGCCCAGCGGCAGGCCGTGGAGATCTTGGAAGGAACCTGCCCCCGGAGGGGCGTTTTCCCTCCAAGATCTCGACGGGTCAGTGTGGGGCGACGCGGGTCAGTGCGGGGCGACCCGGGTCAGGTAGGTGTGGTGGGTCGTGAAGCCGAGCCGCTGGTAGAGCGTGACCGCCGCCGTGTTGTGCTGCTCGACCTGGAGGAACGCGTGTGTCGCGCCGGCCGAGACGCCCCAGGCGGTCAGTTCGTGGATCACCTGGCGGGCCAGCCCCTGCCGGCGGGCCGCTGGCACCACCTCGATCAGGCTGAGGCCCAACCAGCGCCCCTGGCCGGTCACCGTGCCCCGGCCGACAGCCACCAGCGTGCCGTCGACGTACACGTGGGCGAAGCGGACCTGGTCCACGGCGGTGAGCACGTGCCGGGCGGCCTCCGGTAGGCCACCCTTGCGTCCGGCGGCGACGGCCAGCCATTGCTCACTCGGCGCGGTGCGCAGCTCGACGACCGCGCCAGGCGGCGCTTCGGCGGCGTCGATGCCCACCTCGGCGGCGGTACCGGCGCCCACCTCGGCGGCGGCGTTGCTCGACCCACCGGCGGCATCGGGTGTGTCGGTGACGGCGGCCTTTTCATCCTCCCCGGGTCGCGGGGCAGATCGACCGTTGGCTGGCAGGGGGAGGGGTGCGGTCTGCACCAGTGTCGGCGGGCGGGCGGTCCAGCCGCGGGCGTCCAGTTCGGTACCGACCGGCGCGGCGAGCGGGAGCGGCGTGTTGATCATCGCGGGCTGGCCCTGCTCGGCGTACCAGCGTTCGACCGCGTCCACGGCGGCGGGCAGCGGGCGGTCCGGGTCGCCGATCGGCAGCGCCGAGTTGGCCCGCCCGGTCCAACCGTCCGCCGACCGGAGCAGCCAGTCACCGAGCCGGCCCCGCGTCGGCGCCGGCCAGGCCTCGTCGGCGGCCCGTTCCAGCGCCACCACCGCCGCCGCAGTCGGCCGACGGGTCGGCGGTACCCGCTTGGCGCGGTGGACCTGTGCCACCGGAACCCGTAGCGGCCCCTTCGCCGTGGCCAGGGTGAGATGAGTCTCGCTCAGCTCCACCAGCTCGCCGAGGGCATCGGAAAAGAGCGGGCGGCCTTCGCGAATCCCCACAATCCGCCGGACCACGATTCGGTGTCCCACATCCTGCTGTCGGAGCACGATCGACCCCCTCCCCGGCGAGATACTAGGCTCTTACCGTCGCGGGAGATCGCGACGTGTCTTGCGGAGGAGAAGACCGGTGACCTACATCATCGCCGAGCCGTGCGTGGATGTGCTCGACAAGGCATGCATCGAGGAGTGCCCGGTCGACTGCATTTACGAGGGCAATCGGATGCTCTACATCCACCCCGACGAGTGCGTCGACTGTGGTGCCTGTGAGCCCGTCTGCCCGGTGGAGGCGATCTTCTACGAGGATGACGTCCCGGAGCAGTGGAAGGACTACACCGGCGCCAACTACGAGTTCTTCGAGGACCTGGGCTCGCCCGGTGGCGCCTCGAAGGTCGGCAAGGTGGAGAAGGACGCCACCTTCGTCGCCGCGCAGCCGCCGCGCGGCGAGGGCCACTGAACCGGTCCGCGCCGGTCTCGTCGCGGCTGCCCGAGTTCACCTGGGACACCCTGGACGCCGCGGCCACGCTGGCTGCGGCACATCCGGAGGGTCTGATCAACCTCTCCATGGGTACGCCGGTCGACCCGGTGCCCGAGGTGATCCGCCGAGCCTTGGCTGACGCGTCCGACGCTCCCGGCTACCCGCTGACCGCCGGCACCCCGGCCTTGCGGGCCGCGATCGCGGCGTGGGTGTCCCGGGCCTGCGGCGCAGGGGTCGACGGTCTCGGAGTGCTGCCGACGATCGGCTCGAAGGAGCTGGTCGCGTGGCTGCCCACCCTGCTCGGCATCGGTCCGGGTGACGTGGTGGTGGTGCCGTCGATCGCGTACCCCACGTACGAGGACGGTGCCCGGCTGGCCGGCGCCACCGTCGTCCGGACTGACTCGCTCACCTCGGTCGGGCCGACCTCGCGGGTCCGGTTGGTCTGGGTCAACTCGCCCGGCAACCCGACCGGCCGGGTGCTGCCCGCGGCACACCTGAAGAAGGTCGTCGACTGGGCCAGGGAACGCGGCGCGGTTGTCGCCAGCGACGAGTGCTACCTGCCGTTGGGCTGGTCGGCCGAGCCGGTCTCCGTGCTGTCGCCACAGGTCAGCGGCGGCAGTTACGCCGGGGTGCTCGCCCTGCACTCGCTGTCCAAGCGGTCCAACCTGGCCGGCTACCGGGCCGGGTTCGTCGCCGGTGACCCGGCGCTCGTCGCCGAGCTGCTCAAGGTCCGCAAGCACGCGGGCATGATCGTGCCCGCGCCCGTGCAGGCGGCGATGGTGGCCGCGCTGGACGACGAGCGACACGCCGAGGAGCAGCGGGAGCGCTACCGGGCCCGACGTGAGGTGCTCCGGGCCGCGTTCACCGGTGCCGGGTTCACCGTCGAGCACTCCGAGGCGGGTCTCTACCTGTGGCTCACCAGAGGTGAGGACTGCTGGGAGACGGTCGACTGGCTGGCTCGGCGGGGCATCCTGGTCGCCGCCGGCGTCTTCTACGGCCCCACCGCCGGGCAGCACGTCCGGGTTGCGCTGACCGAGTCCGACGAGCACGTCGCGGCGGTCGCCGGCCGGCTGCGGGCCTGACCCCGGGCGCCCGGCGATGACCGACGGCACGACCGGGCGGTACGCCGGGGTGCGCGCGGCCGTGATCGGCACCGGCCTGATCGGCGGCTCCGTGCTGCTGCGCCTGGCCGAGGCCGGCCTGGACGTCGTCGGATGGGATCCGGACCCGGCGACCCGTGAGCGGGCCCAGCACCGGGGAGTGGTTGCCCCGGCCACGATCGAGCAGGCCGTGGCCGGTCGGGACGTGGTCTTCCTCTGCGGTCCGTTGCCCACTCTTCCGCACACCCTGGCCCGGGTGGCCGAGCTGACCGCGCCCGGCTGCGTGCTCACCGACGTGGGCAGCACCAAGGTCGAGGTGGCCGAGGCGGCCGATCGACTCGGGCTCACCGACCGGTTCGTTCCCGGGCACCCGATGGCAGGCGCGGAGTCCGCCGGCCTGACCGCCGCCTCGCCGACCCTGCTGAGCGGTGCCGCCTGGGTGCTCTGCCCGACGCCGGGCACCGCGACGGACGCCTTTCGCTGGCTGACCGGGCTGCTGGTGGAGTTGTTCGCCGCTCGCGTCGTGCCGATGTCAGCGCCGACACACGACTCGGCGGCAGCGCTCGCCTCGCACGTGCCACACCTGCTGGCCGGTGCGTTGGCCGGGGCGACGCAGCGGGCGCCGCTGCGCGACGCGGTGCTGACGCTGGCTGCGGGCAGTTTCTCCGACGGCACCCGGGTCGCCGGCACACCGGCCGAGCGGACCGCGAACATGCTGCTCGGCAACCGTGACCGGGTCCTGCACGAGCTGGCCGAGGTCCGCGCCTTCCTGGACGGGCTGGCCGCCGCCCTGCGGTCCGACGACGCGGCAGCGCTGGTCGCCCGGTACGCGGAGGCCAGGGCTGCCCGGTCCGCCCTGTCGGGCCGGCGGTTCACCGGTCAGACTCGACAGTTCGCGGTCGCCGGCGACCGTGACGCCGAGGTGGCCTGGTTGCGCGGGCTGGGGGACGTCGGCGGGCACCTGACCGGGTGTCAGGTCGACTCCGGGGCGGTCTCCTACACCGCGTGGCTGCCGGTGGCTGACTAGTCTGAGGGTATGGCGACGGACAGTCCGGTGGTGCAGGTGCGTGGCGAGGCGTACCGGGAAGTGCAGCCCGAGCTGGCCCGGTTCGCGGTCACCGCGACAGCGCGCGACCGGGACCGGGAGGCGACGCTGACCCGGTTGGCCGAGCGGGCCGCCGCTGTCCGGGTGCTGCTCGACGGCTCCGGGCCCACGGTGGCGCGGCGGGAGACCGGCGACCTGCGGGTGCGGCCGGAGACCCGACGTTCGGGCGAGCGGGTGGTCGCCTGGCACGGCAGCGTGACCACCACCGTCACCGTCACCGACTTCACCGCCCTCGGCGAGCTGATGCTCAGGTTGGCCGACCAGGACCAGGTCGAGGTGGCCGGGCCCTGGTGGGAGCTCCGCCCGGACAGCCCCGCGCACCGCGACGCCCGACACGCCGCGATCGGCGACGCGCTGCTGCGGGCCCGGGAGTACGCGGAGGCGCTCGGCGCCCGGGTCACCGCACTGATCGAGTTGGCCGATGCCGGCCCGGCCGACCGGCCGATGTTCGCTCGCGCGGCGTTCGCCGTGGGCGGTGCGGGTGGTGGGGCACCGGAGCTTGAGCTGGACCCGCAGCCGCAGACCGTGCAGGCGGCGGTGCAGGCGCGGTTCACCATCAGCGACCCGGTCCTCGACTGATGCCGCCGGCCCAGGTGCTGTCCGTCGACGAACTGGTGGAACGGGCAATGGTGCTGGCCGAGACCGGGCCGCGACAACTGCTCGGCATCGCTGGCGCGCCGGGCGCCGGGAAGTCCACGCTGGCCGAGTTGATCGTCGCGGAGGTCGGGCCGACCGCCCGGTTGGTGCCGATGGACGGTTTCCACCTGGCCCAGTCGCAGCTGGTCCGGCTGGGCCGCGCCGAACGCAAGGGCGCGGCGGACACCTTCGACGCCAACGGTTACGTCTCGATGCTGCGCCGGCTGCACCGCCTGGAGCCGACCTCGGTCTACGCGCCGGAGTTCCGGCGGGAGCTGGAGGAGCCGGTGGCCGGGGCGATCGAGGTGCAGCCGTCGGTACGACTGGTGGTGACCGAGGGCAACTATCTGCTGCTGCCGGACGACCCGTGGCGGGAGATCCTGCCGCTGCTGCACGAGTCGTGGTTTCTGGACCTGGACGCGGAGATTCGCCACCGGCGGCTGACCGCCCGGCACGAGGCGTTCGGGCGGTCGCCGGAGCAGGCCCGCGAGTGGGCGCTGGGCAGTGACGAGGCCAATGCGGCTCTGATCACTCCCACCGCCGAGCGGGCCGACCTGGTGGTCCGCCTTCCCGAGCCGCCGGCGGCCTGACCGGCCCGTCGAGGGCGACGAGCGTCAGTCCAACTCCCGGACCGCCCGGGCGGGGTTGCCGACGGCGACCACGTTGGCCGGCAGGTCCCGGGTGACCACCGCGCCCGCACCGACCACGGTGTTCGCACCGATCGTCACGCCGGCGAGCACGATGGCGCCGCCGCCGAGCCACACGTTGTCCCCGATGGTGATCGGCTTGGCGGCCTCCCACTTGTCGCGGCGCGGACCGGGCTCCACCGGATGCGTCGGGGTCAGGAGCTGGACGTTCGGTCCGATCTGGACGTCGGCGCCGATGTGGATCGGTGCGACGTCGAGGAAGACCGCGTTGTAGTTGACGAAGCTGCGCGGCCCGATCCGGATCTGCAAGCCGTAGTCGCAGTAGAACGGCGGGCGGATCCACGTGTCCTCGCCCAGCTCGCCGAGGAGGTCGCGGAGCGCTTCGAGTCGTGCCTGTGGATCGCTCGCGGCACTGGTGTTGAAGCGTTCCATCAGCAGGGCCGCGCGATCCAGGTCGGCGATGATCTCGGGATCGTCGGCGAGGTACGGCTCGCCGGCGAGCATTCGGTCCTTCATGGAGGTCATCCGGTCGATGATGCCTGCCAACCCCTCGTGGGTTGGCAGGTCCGTCATATTTTCGACGCCTTTTCTGCATACCGGGTATGTAATACTGACTTCGGTCTATGGAACCCCGTCATCGGTATCGACGCTCCACCGAGGAGGATCCGTTGCATCGACGCAGAAAAATGACCACAGCCGCCACCGCGGTAGCAGCCCTCGTTCTGGGCACTCCTGCGTTCGCCGTGGCCAGCCCACCCACCAGCACCGCACCCGACGCCACCCCGCGTGCCGCGGCCAGCAGTGCCACGACGAAGACCGTCACCCTGCTCACCGGCGACCGGGTGACAGTCACCGCGTCCGGGTCCGCCGCCGTCCGGCCCGGCCCGGGCCGGGCTCATCTGCGCTTCGTCACCACCCGTGACCGCGGTCAGCTCACCGTGCTGCCGCAGGACGCGGTGCCGCTGGTCCGGTCCGGTCGGGTCGACCGGCGGCTGTTCAATGTGACCGGGCTGATCGCCGCCGGTTACGACGACGCCCGGCGGGACAACCTGCCGGTGCTTGTCGCCAACGACGCGGGCGCTCGGCAGCGGGCGGCCGCGCCCACCGGGCTGACTGTCACCGCGCAGCTGCCCGCGATCGACGGGGTCGCCGCGACGGCGGACAAGAAGCAGGTCGCGGCGGTCTGGGCAGCGCTCACCGGCGCGAGCGCCCGGGTCGGCACGGCGGGGGGTGCCGATCGGATCTGGCTCGACGGCCGGCGACACGTCACGCTGGACCACAGCGTGCCGCAGATCGGCGCGCCAGCCGCGCACCAGGCTGGCTTCACCGGCCAAGGAGTACGCGTCGCGGTGCTGGACACCGGGATCGACGCCGACCACCCCGACCTGGCGGGCCGGGTCGCCGAGTCGCACAACTTCAGCGAGGCCACCAACGCCGGCGACACCGTCGGCCACGGCACCCACGTCGCCTCGATCATCGCCGGCAGTGGCGCTGCCTCAGGTGGCAAGTACCGAGGCGTCGCCCCGGACGCCACACTGCTCAACGGCAAGGTCTGCGAGGACCAGGGCTGCTCGGACTCGGCGATCCTGGCCGGCATGCAGTGGGCCGCCGTCGACCAGCACGCCGATGTGATCAACATGAGTCTGGGCGGCACCGACACGCCCGAGGTCGACCCGCTGGAGGCGGCCGTCGAGTCGCTGACCGCGCAGACCGGCGCGCTCTTCGTGATCTCCTCCGGCAACTATGGAGCCGACGGTTCGGTCAGCTCGCCGAGCACGGCAGAGGCCGCGCTGTCGGTGGGCGCGGTGGACCGCGACGACGCCCTGGCCGACTTCTCCAGCCGTGGTCCTCGGGTGGGCGACGGTGGGCTGAAGCCGGACATCACCGCGCCGGGGGTGGAGATCGTGGCCGCCCGCGGGGACGGCACCCTGCTCGGAGACCCGGTGGGAGAGAAGTACGTCACCCTCTCCGGCACCTCGATGGCCGCGCCGCACGTCACCGGAGCGGTGGCGCTGATCGCCCAGCAGCACGCCGGTTGGACGGCGAACCAGCTCAAGGCGACCCTGATGGCCTCGGCGAAGCCGCACCCGCAGCAGACTTCCTTCCAGCAGGGCGCCGGCCGGGTCGACGTGGCCCGGGCAATCACCCAGCGGGTGGTCAGTGACCCGGTCAGCGTCGCCTTCGGGCAGCCGGCCTGGCCGCACGACGACGACACCCCGGTCACCCGGGAGGTCGACTGGCGCAACGACGGGCCGAGCCCGATCACCCTGGACCTCACCCTCGAGGTGACCGGGCCGGACGGCCAGGCGGCACCGGCCGGTCTGTTCACCCTGGCGGCGGCCCAGGTCACCGTGCCGGCCGGCGGCACCGCCGGCACCACGGTCACCGCGGACACACGGGTCGGTACCGACGGCTACTGGACCGGACGGATCGTGGCCAGCTCCGGGGAGACCGTCGCGGTCACGCCGGTGGCGGTCAACCGGGAGGTGGAGAGCTACCAGGTCACGGTGCGCCACCTGGACGCCACGGGAGCACCCGCCACCGACCACGCGACTGCGCTGGTCAACCTGGACACCCTCCTGTCCTACGACCTGTACGACCCGGACGGCACCGCCGACGTCCGGCTGCCGAAGGGTCGTTACGGGCTCGTCAGCATCCTCTTCTTCGAGGACGGGGCCACCCAGTTCGCCCAACCGGAGCTGGTCGTCGACGCCGACACGGCGGTGACCGTCGACGCCCGAAAGGCCCGACCGGTGCGTAGCGCCGTCCCCGATCGATCGGCCAAGCCGGCACTGGTGGACATCGGAGCGACGTTCCTCGGCACGGACGGCAGCGCCTACGGCTTCGGCCTCCTCGGCTTCGACTTCACCGGCCTGGCGACCGGGCAGCTCGGTCGGACCGTCTCCGGTAAACGGTTCGTCGGAAACATCGCCAGCCAGTGGGCGGATCTGGAGGTGGCGCACAGCCCCTACCTGTACGCGCTCAGCGAGACCTTCCCCGGCCGGTTGCCGACCGGCTTCGACAAGACCTACCGCAGCTCGGAGTTGGCCACCGTCACTCAGCAGTTCAAGGGCGGCTATTTGGGTCTGAAGGGGGATCGGGTGGTCTTCCCGCAGTTCGGCCCGGGCCTGGGTGGTTGGGCGGCCGGAGTGCCCACCGTGGTGCCCGGGCAGCGGGTCGAGCACTACAGCACCCGAGATGTGAGCTGGTCCTCGGAGCTGTCGTTCTGGGGCGACATCGAAGAATGGTGGACCGACTTCAAGGCAGCGCTGATGACCGAGCCGCGCACGTACCGGCCCGGCCGACACACCCGGGAGAGTTGGGGTGGCGCGCCCTACGGTCCGACCTTCCCGGCCCCGCGTTGGCCCGGCCAGGGTGTCACCCGAATCGGTGACGAGATCCAGGTGGACGTTCCCCTGCACAGCGACGCCGAGGGGCACGCCGGGTTTTCGGTCGTCGACACCGCCCGGACCGCCCTCTACCGAAACGGGGCACTGGTCGGCGAGTCGTCGGACACCGGCTTCGGCGCGTTCGCAGTGCCACCGGGTGCCGCGTCGTACCGGGTGGAGGTGTCGGCGAAGCGGAGCTTCACCGATCTGAGCACCGAGGTCAGCAGCGCGTGGACGTTCCGTTCCCGGCACGTCGGCGGCGATGACTACCGTCGACTGCCGGTGTCGGCCATCCGGTTCACGCCGCCGCTGAACGTGGACAACGCGGCTCCTGCCGGCCGGAGTCTGGTCATCCCGGTGCAGGTGCAGCGTCAGCCCGGTGCTGCCGGGTCGCGGGTGACCAAGCTGACCGTGGACGTCTCCTACGACGGCGGCAAGACCTGGCAGGCCGCCAAGGTGCGTAGCGGTGGGCACGGGTGGACGGCAACCGTCCGGCATCCCGCCGGGCCCGGTTACGCGTCCCTGCGGGCCACCGCCAAGGACGCTGCCGGCAACACGGTGACCGAACGGATCATCCAGGCGTACCGGTTGCGCTGAGGCGTACCCCCGCCGGGTCCGTGGCCGAGCGCCGCGGACCCGGCGGGGTCGTCAGTCGTTGGCGTGCAGGGCTGCGTTCAGCTCGATGCCCCGGCCGGTGCGGGGCTTGGCCTCCAGCGCGCCCGTCACCGAGTTGCGCCAGAACAGCAGCCCGTCGACGCCGGACAGCTCGCGGGCCTTGACCACCCGGCCGTCGGGAAGGGTGACCTTCGACGCGGCGGTGATGTAGCAGCCGGCCTCGACCACGCAGTCGTCGCCGAGGCTGATGCCGACCCCGGCGTTCGCGCCGACCAGGCTCCGCTCACCGATGCTGATCTTCTCGGTGCCGCCGCCGGAGAGGGTGCCCATGATCGAGGCGCCACCGCCGATGTCGGAGCCGTCGCCGACGAGCACGCCCTGCACGATCCGCCCCTCGACCATCGAGGTGCCGACGGTGCCGGCGTTGAAGTTGACGAAGCCCTCGTGCATCACTGTGGTGCCGGCGGCCAGGTGGGCGCCGAGGCGGACCCGGTCGGCGTCGGCGATCCGCACACCGGAGGGCACCACGTAGTCGGTCATCCGGGGGAACTTGTCCACCCCGTACACCGACAGGTGCCGGCCCGCCGCGCGCTCGATCACCCGCAGCTCGTCCACCCGCTCCGGTGGGCACGGCCCGGCGGACGTCCAGGCCACGTTGGCCAGCTTCCCGAAGATGCCGTCCAGGTTGAGCTGGTTGGGTCGCACCAGGCGGTGCGAGAGCAGGTGCAGACGGAGGTACGCGTCAGACGCGTCCTTGATCGGGTCGTCCAGCGAGCCGATCACGGTGACCACCTGCACGGTACGCAGACCGGGTAGCGACCGGTCACCGAGGGCGGCCGGCGGCAGGTCGAGCACGTCCGCCTTGTCCTCGCCGGCGACCAGCGGCAGCTCACCCAGGCCCAGCTTGCCGGTCGGGTACCAGGTGTCGAGCACCTGTTCGTCTGCGGTGACCGTGGCCAGGCCGATGCCCCAGGCCGAATCTGCGGACGTCACTGTTACACCTTTCGGTAGCGGCCGGCTGGCCTCAGCTCACTGCTCACGCTGACAGCCCTGAAGGTACCGTGCGATCCATGGAGAACCCGCTGACCCCCGAGGTCCTCGCCGATCCGGTGCAGCTGACCCGCGCTCTGGTCGACATAGAGTCCGTGTCCCTCAACGAGAAGGCGATCGCCGACTGCGTCGAAGAGGTCCTGCGAGGTGTACCGCACCTGAGCACCCACCGGCACGGCAACACCGTGATGGCGCGCACCGACCTCGGTCGGTCGCAGCGCGTCGTGCTGGCCGGGCACCTCGACACCGTGCCGCTGAACAACAACTTCCCGTCGACCATGCGTGGCGACCTGATGTACGGCTGTGGCACCTCCGACATGAAGTCCGGCACCGCGTACGCCCTGCACCTGGCGGTGACCCTGCCCGAGCCGCGCTACGACGTGACGTACTTCTTCTACGAGGCCGAGGAGATCGAGTCCCGGTACAACGGGCTGAACCTGGTCGCCCAGGCGTACCCGGAGTGGCTGGAGGCGGACTTCGCGGTTCTGCTGGAGCCGACGTACGGCATCGTCGAGGCGGGCTGCCAGGGCACCATGCGGGCCATCGTGACGACCACGGGTGAGCGGGCGCACGCGGCGCGCTCCTGGCACGGGGTGAACGCCATCCACGGCGCCGGTGAGGTGCTGCGGCGGCTCCAGGCGTACGAGGGGCGCCGGGTCACCATCGAGGGGTGCGACTTCCGCGAGGGGCTGAACGCGGTCCGGATCGTCGGCGGCGTAGCGGGGAACGTGATCCCGGACCACTGCGAGATCGAGGTCAACTACCGGTACGCCCCGGATCGCGACCCGGTGGCGGCGGAGGCGCACCTGCGGGAGGTCTTCGCGGGATTCGACCTGGCCGTGACCGACGCGGCGGCCGGCGCGGCCCCGGGGCTGGAGGCGGCTCCGGCGAAGGAGTTCCTGGCGGCGGTCGGCGCGGCGCCGATCGGCAAGTTGGGCTGGACGGACGTGGCCCGGTTCGCGGCGATGGGCATCCCCGCGCTGAACTTCGGCCCGGGCGATCCCAACCTGGCCCACCACAAGGACGAGCACGTCGAGATCAGCAAGATCCGCGACGGCGCGGCAACCCTGCACCGTTGGCTGGCCCCGGCCTGACCGTCTCCGCCCTGCCGGGGCCCGGCTCCCGCCGGTGACCAAGAGGTTTGCGTCAGCCTGGCCCGTTGTCGGCGACGCAAACCTCTTGATCGGTTCCGGTTGATGCGGGGGCTGCGGGGGAGAGGCTCAGGTCGCGGGTGCGGCGGCGTTCGGCCACCACGTCCCGGATCCGTCGCTGCATCTGGCGACGGATGCGGATCATCTCGCTGTTGCTGATCACGCTGTCTCCTCCCCCGAAGGCGCGCGCCGGGGCATACCCGGTATGTGAATAGTAAGACGTACGGGAGAGCCGAATAGTTGCCCTTGATCGCGAACTATTTCTCGGCGTCCCCGCCCCGCGCACCCGGCGGGGGCTGCTCCACTACGGTTGCTCCATGAGCCAGAGCAACGGGCGGGAGGCCGGTCGCGGTCCGGGACGGGAGCGGCACCGGGGTGCGGTCACGCTGCGCAGAGGGGCGATCCCGGGCAGCACCGCAGACCAGCGGTTGCTGGATTCGCGAGGACGGGGCGACTGGAAGACCAAGGACGCCTGGCGCGCCCTGCGCATCCTCTCCGAGTTCGTCGAGGGTTTCGACACCCTCGCCGACCTGCCGCCGGCCGTCAGCGTCTTCGGCTCCGCGCGTAGCGGACCGGACAGCGCCGAGTGTCAGCTGGCTGAGCAGTTGGGCGGCGCGCTGGCCCGGGCCGGCTACGCGGTGATCACCGGTGGTGGGCCCGGTGTGATGGAGGCCGCCAACCGTGGTGCCAGCGAGGCGGGCGGGCTCTCCGTCGGGCTCGGCATCGAGCTTCCGTTCGAGCAGGGCATCAATGAGTGGGTCGATCTGGCCATCGACTTCCGCTACTTCTTCGCCCGCAAGACGATGTTCGTCAAGTACGCCCAGGCGTTCGTGGTGCTGCCCGGCGGCTTCGGCACCATGGACGAGCTGTTCGAGGCGCTCACCCTGGTGCAGACCGGCAAGGTCACCCGGTTTCCGGTGGTGCTGATGGGGGCCGCGTACTGGCAGGGGCTGCTGGACTGGCTACGCGACACGATGGCCGCCGACGGCAAGATCGGCCCGGTCGACCTGGAGCTGATCTGTCTCACCGATGACGTCAACGCGGCGGTCCGGCACATCGTCGAGGCGGAGGCCGCACTGTCCGTCGAGCAGGAGGCGGTCCGCGACGAGGTCGTCGCCCGTACCGGCGCGGACCAGCAGGCCGCCGCCGAGCAGGCCGCCGAGCAGCCGCGGGACAACTGATGGCGGCGATCTGCGTCTTCTGCGCCTCGTCCCGCACCCTGGACCAGCGCTGGTTGGACCTGGCCGCCGAGACCGGTGCCGAGCTGGCCCGGCGCGGGCACACGCTGGTCAGCGGCGGTGGCTGCGTCGGCATGATGGGAGCCCTGGCGGACGGCGCGCGATCGGCCGGCGGGCGCACCCTCGGGGTGATCCCACAGTCGCTCGTCGATCTGGAGGTCGCCGACCTGGCCTCGGACGAGCTGCTGGTCACCGATTCGATGGCCAGCCGCAAGACCCTGATGATCGAGAAGTCGGACGCCTTCCTCACCCTGCCCGGCGGGCTGGGCACCCTGGACGAGCTGTTCGAGGTCTGGACCACCGCGACCCTCGCCCTGCACGCCAAGCCGATGGTGCTGATCGACACCGACGGGTTCTTCCGCCCTCTGCTGGACTGGCTCGACAGCCTGGCCGACCAGAACTTCCTGAAGACCGCCGGCCGCGACCTGCTGACGGTGACCACCACCGTCCCCGAAGCCCTGGACGCCCTGGAGTCCCACCTAACCTGACCCCGGACCCCGGCCGCCCGGGCCTCCTTCTGTTGATCATGAAGTTAGCGGTTTCGCCGTCGGCGTGTCGCGCCGCTAACTTCATGATCGACGGAGGTGGATGGGGTGGGGTTGGGGGGTGGGGTGGGTGTCGTACGGGTCTGATGGGATGAGCTGATGCAGGCGTACCGGTTGGTGCGACGGTCCGGAGGGCCGGCGCGGGGGGACGGGGCAGCGCCTTCCGGCGCTTCCGTGCCCGCCGGCAGCAGCGTGCCCACGGGTGGTGTCGGCGAGTCGGGTGGGCCCGGGCGCGGGGCGCCGCCTGAGCCGGTCGCCGGGCCGGGAGGCGTGGCCGGGGCCGCAGGTGTGGCTGGGCCTGAGTCGGCGGCCGGGCGGGAGGTGACGGGCGGCAACGGTTGGCGGGTCGACCCCGCGCAGGCCGAGGTCGTCGGGCACACCGACGGGCCGATGCTCGTGCTCGGCGGTCCGGGCACCGGCAAGACCAGCACCCTGGTCGAGGCCGTCGCCGCCCGGGTGGCCGAGGGGGTCGACCCCGAACGGATCCTGGTGCTGACCTTCGGCCGTCGAGGCGCCACCGCGCTGCGCCAGCGCATCGAGGCCCGGATCGCGCAGGACGGCCACCGGGTGTTGCGCGAGCCGCTGGTGCGCACCTTCCCGGCGTACGCCTTCGGGTTGCTCCGCCGGGCCGCCGCCGAACGGGGTGAGCCTTCGCCCCGGCTGCTCACCGGCCCCGAGCAGGATCTGATCATCCGCGAGCTGCTGGACGTGGTGGGCGAGGAGCCCGAGGACGACCCCGTCGGCTGGCCGACCGACCTGCGCCCCGCCCTGCGTACCCGGGCGTTCGCCGGTCAGCTGCGCGACCTGCTCATGCGTGCCGCCGAGCGGGGCGTGGGCCCGGTCGACCTGGCCCGGCTGGGCGAGAAGCTCGGCCGCGAGGACTGGCCGGCCGCCGCCCGCTTCCTCCGGGAGTACGTGGCCGTGCTCGCGCTGCGGGACGTCAGCAACCGGGGCTCCATCGCGTACGACCCGGCCGAGCTGGTCCGGGCGGCCACCGGGCTGCTGCGCGACGACGAGGAGCTGCTGGCCGCCGAGCGACGCAGGCTCGCCCACGTGTACCTCGACGAGCTGGCCGACACCGACCCCGCCCAGATGGAGCTGCTCTCGGTCATCGCCGGTGGTGGCACGTCACTAGTCGCGTTCGCCGACCCCGATTCCTCCACGTACGCCTTCCGGGGCGCCGACCCGGCCGGGGTGACCACGTTCCCGCACCGCTTCCGGACCGCCTCCGGTGCGCCGGCCGCGCAGGTGCTGCTGACCACGTCGTACCGGGCCGGGCCGGAGCTGCTCTCGGCTGTCGCTCGGCTGGGCCGCCGGCTGCGTGGCCCGGCGGCGCACCGCCGGCTGCACCCGCTGCCGGACGCGCCGCCCGGGACGGTCGAGGTGCACACGTTCCGCTCCGCGACCAGCGAGGCCGCCTGGCTGGCCCACTCGCTGCGCTCCGCCCACCTGCTCGACGGCGTGCCCTGGTCGCGGATGGCGGTGCTGGTGCGGTCCACCGCGTTGCAGCTACCCACCCTGCGGCGGGCGCTGCACGCGGCCGGCGTACCCACCGTGGTGCACGGCGAGGACCTGCCCCTGCACCTGCAACCGGCGGTCGCGCCACTGCTCCTCCTGCTGCGCTGCGCGCTCGAACCGGACCGCCTGGACGAGGAAGCGGCCGTCGCGCTGCTGCACTCGCCGCTGGGCGGCGCCGACCCGTTGGCCGAGCGGCGGCTGCGGCAGGGCCTCCGCGCGCTCGCGCTGGCCGGCGGTGACCGACGCCCGTCCGGGGAGCTGATCGTCGAGGCGCTGCGCGATCCGGCGGAACTGGCCGACATCGACCGGCGCTGGGCCGAGCCGGCGCAGGCGGTGGCCGGGCTGCTGGCCTGCGCACGGGACGCCGCCGCCCGACCCGGGTCGACCGCCGAGGACGTGCTCTGGGCGGTCTGGCACGCCAGCAACCTCGCCGAGCGCTGGGCGGGCGCGATCATCCAGGGTCGGCCCGCTGCCGGTGAGGGTGACCTGGCCCGGCGGCGGCGGGCCGAGGCGGCAGACCGCGACCTGGACGCCGTGCTGGTGCTCTTCGACGCGGCGGCCCGGTTCACCGACCGCCTACCCGGTGCCCGCACCGAGGTCTTCCTCGACCATGTGCTCGCCCAGGACCTGCCGGCCGACACCATCGCGCCGACCGCCGACCGGGGTGCGGCGGTACGCCTGCTCACCGCGCACGCCGCGAAGGGCCTGGAGTGGGACCTGGTCGCGGTGGCCGGCGTGCAGGAGGGCATCTGGCCGGACCTGCGGCTGCGCGGGAGCCTGCTCGGTTCCGAGCGGCTGGTCGACGTGTTGGCCGGGCGGTCCGTCGACGGGGCGACCGCGGCCAACGTGGTGGGTCAGACCTCCGCGTTGCTGGACGAGGAACGCCGGCTCTTCCACGTCGCCATCAGCCGGGCCCGGCACCGGTTGCTGGTCAGCGCCGTCGCCTCGGCCGCCGTCGGCGGCGACGACCACGAGGAACAGCCGAGCCGGTTCCTGCACGAGCTGGTCCCCACCACGCCGCCCCGACCGCCGGACGATGCTGGTCCGGCCGGGCCTACCGGGCCGCCCGGCCCGCGCAGGACCGATGGCGACGGCGGCGGTGGCGTGAATGACGGCGACGGGGGCGAGCCGGACCGTCCCGGTGCGCTGCCGGTGACCCGTCCACCTCGGGCGCTCACCCTGCCGGCTCTGGTCGCGGAGCTGCGTACCGCCATCACCGACCCGGCCGCTCCGGCGGGCCGGCGGCGCGCCGCGGCGGCCGAACTGGCCCGGCTCGCCGCCGCCGGGGTGCCGGGTGCGCATCCCGACGACTGGTGGGGGTTGCGCGCGCTCTCCGACGACCGGCCGCTGGTCGACGAGGGTAGGCCGGTGCGGGTCACCCCGTCGGCGATGGAGAGCGCACTGCGGTGCAGCCTGCGGTGGTTGCTGGAACGGCACGGCGGTAGCGGCCCGACCAGCACGGCGCAGGGGGTGGGCAACCTGGTCCACGCCGCCGCGATGCTCGCCGAGGACGCCAGCGCCGACCGGGGCGCTCTGCTCGACTACGTGGCTGCCCGGTTCGACGCGATCGAGCTGGCGGCCCGGTGGATGGCCGGGCCGGAGCGCGAGCGCGCCGAGGCGATGGTCGACAAGCTGCTGCGGTGGTTGGCCACCAACCCGCGGCGGCTGCTCGCCATCGAGCACGAGTTCGCCGTCCGCCTGGACGACCCGAACCGGCCCGTCGACCTGGCCGGTCGGGTCGACCGGTTGGAGGTCGACGAGGCCGGCCGGCTCGTGGTGATCGACCTGAAGACCGGCAAGTCCACCGCCGTCACCGGCGCCGAACTGGCCGAACACCCGCAGCTCGGTGCCTACCAGGCGGCGGTGGAGGCGGGGGCGTTCGCCGAGTTCGGGGACGAGTCGGGGGGCGCCGCGCTGGTGCAGCTCGGCACCTCCGCCAAGGACGCCCGGGAGCAGAACCAGCCGGCGGCAGGCGAGGGACCGGCGGCCGGCTGGGCGACGGCACTGGTCCGGCGCACCGCCGATACGATGGCAGCCGCCACGTTCGCCGCGGTGGCCAACTCGAAGTGCCGGGTCTGCCCGGTGCGGACCAGTTGCCCGGTCTCCGGGCAGGGACGCCAGGTGGTCGAGCCGCCGACCGTCCGTCCTTCGGAGAATCCGTGAGGGCGAGGAGTGAGCCGGTGTTGCGAGTCCCGCAGTCCCGAACTGAGATGACACAGTGACCCAGCCCACCCTGTTCGGCGCGGGCCCCGCGCCGACGCCCCGGTTGGCGGACTCCGGCCCCCGGTACACCCCGACGGAGCTGGCCAAGCTGCTGCGGTTGCCGGCGCCCACCCGGGAGCAGGCCGCGATCATCGCCGCCCCGGTGGAGCCGCTGCTGGTGGTCGCGGGCGCCGGGTCGGGCAAGACCGAGACGATGGCCGCGCGGGTGGTCTGGTTGGTGGCCAACTCGTACGTGCGTCCGGAGCAGATCCTCGGGCTGACCTTCACCCGGAAGGCGGCCGGCGAACTGGCCCACCGGGTCCGTACCCGCCTCGACCAACTGATCCGCCGAGTCGGTCGGCAGGGCCGGGACCCGCTGGACGATCCGCTCGCCGGCGAGCCCACGGTCTCCACGTACCACTCGTACGCGGGGCGGATCCTCACCGAGCACGGGCTACGGGCCGGTTACGAGCCGTCCACCCGGCTGCTCACCGAGGCCTCCCGTTGGCAGCTGGTCGACCTGCTGGTGCGCAACTACGACGGCGACATGTCCGAGGTGGACCGGATGCCGAGCACCATCACCGACGCGGTGCTGGCGCTCGCCGGTGAGCTGGACGAGCACCTGGTGGCACCGGATCAGCTGGCAGCCTGGACGGGTCGGTTCTTCGCCGAGGTGCAGTCCCGGCCGGGCCGGGTGTACGCCGACGTGCGCAAGGCGCTCACCCTGCAACAGACCCGCCTGCGCCTGCTGCCGCTGGTGCGTGCGTACGCCCGGCGCAAGGAGGACTTCGAGGCGATGGACTTCGCCGACCAGCTCGCCCGGGCGGCGCGGGTTGCCCGGGACCACCCGGCGGTCGGTCAGATCGAGCGGGACCGTTTCCGGGTGGTGCTGCTCGACGAGTACCAGGACACCAGCCATGCCCAGGTGGTGCTGCTCAACGCGCTGTTCGGCGGCGGGCACCCGGTGACCGCGGTCGGCGACCCGTGCCAGTCCATCTACGGCTGGCGGGGAGCCAGCGCCGGCACCCTGGACCGGTTCCCCGCCGAGTTCGCCCGCGCCGACGGTCGACCCGCCCAGGCGCTCGGCCTCACCACGAGTTGGCGCAACCGCCCGGAGATCCTCCGGGTGGCGAACGCGCTGTCCACTCCACTGCGCGCGGCGGGCGCCCAGGTGCCGGAGCTGCGCTCCGCGTTGACCGTGCGGGAGCCGATCCCGCACCGCAGCCCCGGCGGTGCGGCCGGCGGTACGGTGCACTGCGCGATGCTGTCGACGTACGCCGACGAGGCGGACTGGATCGCGGACAGCGTGCTCGCCGCGTGGCGTGGGGCCGCCCGGATGCCGGGCGCGGCTCCCGAGCACATCCCGGTGGCGCAGCGCCCGACGACGGCCGTGCTGGTCCGGGTACGCAGCCAGATCCCGGCGATCGAGTCGGCGCTGCGCGAGCGTGGTCTCCCGGTGGAGGTGGTCGGGCTGGGCGGCCTGCTGGACACTCCAGAGGTTCGCGACGTGGTCTGCACGCTGCGGGTGCTGGCCGATCCGACCGACGGTGCCGCGCTGCTGCGGTTGCTCACCGGCGCCCGTTGGCGGATCGGGCCACGCGACCTGGTGGCGCTGCACCGGCGGGCTCGGGCCATCGCCCACTCCCGCCGGCAGGTTGCCGCCGACGACACCTCCGACATCAGCCCCGACCTGCTGGACGAGGCGACTCTGGTGGAGGCGCTGGCCGATCTCGGCCCGGCGCAGGCGTACTCGGCGGAGGGTTTCGCGCGGCTGCGCGCGTACGGTCTGGAGTTGGCCCTGCTGCGCTACCGGCTGGACCAGGCACTGCCGGACCTGATCGCGGACATCGAGCGGACCATCGGCCTGGACGTGGAGGTCGCGGTGCGGGCCGGCCGGGATGGCGCTGGTGACGCGGGCCTGGCTCGGGGCCACCTGGACGCGCTGGGGGACGTGGCAGCCCGCTTCAGCGGGGAGACCCCGGGCGCGACGCTCTCCGGCTTCCTGTCCTACCTGGCCGCTGCCGAGGACGAGGAGCGTGGTCTGGCGCCGGGCGAGGTCGAGGTGGTGGAGGGCGCGGTGCAGGTGGTCACCGCACACGCCGCCAAGGGCCTGGAGTGGGACGTGGTGGCGGTGGCCGGGCTGAGCCGTGGGCTGTGGCCGGGCCCGGTCCGCAACTCCGACCACTGGCTGGGTGGGCTGGGCGTGCTGCCGTTCCCGCTGCGCGGCGACGCGGACGGGCTGCCCGAGCTGGCGCTCGACGAGGCGGCCGACCAGCGGGCGGTCGCTCGGGCGGTGAACGACTTCACCGACGCGTGGCGGGCCCACGACGAGCGGGAGGAGCGCCGGCTGACGTACGTGGCGGTCACCCGGCCGCGCCGGCTGCTGCTCTGCTCCGGCTACTGGTGGGGGGAGGGCACCAAGCGACCGCGAGGTCCGTCGGTCTTCCTCCGCGAGGTGTACGACGCGTGCCTCGACGGCGGGCCGGGGCACCTGATCGACACGTGGGCGCCGGAGCCGACGCCGGATGCGACGAACCCCACTGCCGAGGTGGTGCTCCGCGCGGAGTGGCCGGCCGACCCGCTGGGTGGCCGCCGGCCGGCACTGGCGGAGGCGGCGGGGCTGGTGCGCCGCCTGATGACCGACGGCCCGAGCGCGGCGGTTGCCGGGCCGGTCGGGGCGGTGCTGGCCGGGCCGGTCGGGGCGGTGCTCGCCGGGCCATTGGCGTCGATCGAGCAGGAGGCAGAGCCGGAGGTGGACCCGGAGGTGGCGCGTTGGCAGCGCGAGGCGGATCTGCTGCTGGCCGAACGGGCCGAGCTGACCAGACTCTCCGGTGCCGTCGAGGTGGCTCTGCCCGGGCAGTTGAGCGTCACCCAGTTGGTGGCGTTGCGGCGTGACCCGGCGGGGCTGGCCCGTACGCTGCGCCGTCCGGTGCCGACCGAGCCCAACCCGTACGCCCGTCGAGGCACCGCCTTCCACGCCTGGTTGGAGCAGCGCTTCGGTGCCGACCGCCTGCTGGATCTGGACGAGTTGCCCGGTGCGGCCGACGCGGATGCCGCGCCCGACGAGGCACTGGTCGAGCTGCAGGAGCGGTTCCTGGCCAGTGAGTGGGCCGATCGGTCGCCGGTGGAGGTGGAGGTGCCGTTCGCCACGGTGATCGCCGGGGTCGTGGTGCGGGGGCGGATGGACGCGGTGTTCGCCCGGCCGGGTGGACGGTTCGACGTGGTCGACTGGAAGACCGGCGCGCAGCCGACGGGGCCGGCGGCGGAGGTGGCCGCCGTGCAGCTGGCCGTGTACAGGCTGGCCTGGGCGGAGTTGGCCGGTGTGCCGGTGGACCAGGTGGGTGCCGCCTTCCACTACGTCCGGCACGGGGTGACGGTCCGGCCCGCCGATCTGCTGGATGTGGCGGGGCTCACCGCCATGATCACTCAGTTGCCCGAAGATTCCGCCCAACATTGACCATGGCGGGGAAATCCGTGGTAGGTTGACCGGGTTGCAGTTTTGGTTACCAGAGACTCTGTGTGCGCCTGGCGGGATTGTGGCCCCAGGCGCTCTTTGTTGTGTCCGGAGTTCTCCGGGCGGGGCGACCAGAAGCGACAGGCGATTCGCGCATCCCCGCGCGGAGCGCTCCTCTTCGGGCACGCAACAAGTGCGAGTCCGACGTTCCGTCAAGGAGACGAAACACATGGCTATTGGCACCGTGAAGTGGTTCAACGCTGACAAGGGCTTCGGCTTCATCACCCCGGACGGCGGCGGCGCTGACGTCTTCGCCCACTTCTCGGCGATCCAGTCCTCCGGCTACCGGAGCCTGGACGAGAACCAGCGGGTCGAGTTCGAGGTGACCCAGGGCCAGAAGGGCCCGCAGGCGGAGAACATCCGCCCGCTCTGATCTTCGGATCGGTCAGCATTACCTGTCGCGCCCTCCGGGCGTGACGGTGACGGGACCGGCCCGCCTCGCCGCCGCCTGCCAACGCAGGCGGCGGCCCGGTGGCGGGCCGGCCCGTACTCCAATCGGTTCGTGCTTGTGAGTCCTGGCTGCCTTCCTGCCGCCGGTGACAGCGCCGACTTCGGCGCCCTCCCTCGACACGTGCCGCGTCGAGGAAGGCTTCCGCATGACCACAGTTATTCCCTCTTTCGCACATACCGGGCTGGCTCCGGCGCTGCTCACCGCGTTGACCGCGCAGGGCATCACCGAGCCGTTCCCGATCCAGTCGGCGACGCTGCCCGACTCGCTCGCCGGCCGGGACGTGCTGGGCCGGGGTCGTACCGGCTCCGGTAAGACCCTCGCCTTCGGGCTTCCGCTGCTGTCCCGCACCGCCGGCCGGAAGGCCCGTCCGGGTCGCCCGCTCGCCCTGGTGCTGGTGCCGACCCGCGAACTGGCCCAGCAGGTCACCACCGCGCTCGCCCCGTACGCCCGCGCCGTCGGGCTGCGCTGCGCCACCGTCGTCGGCGGGCTGTCGTTGCAGCGGCAGGCGGACGCCCTGCGCGCCGGTGCCGAGGTGGTCGTCGCCACCCCCGGCCGGCTGCACGACCTGATCAACCGCGGCGACGCCCGGCTCGACCAGGTCGAGATCACCGTGCTGGACGAGGCCGACCAGATGGCCGACATGGGCTTCCTGCCGCAGGTCACCAAGCTGTTGGAGCAGGTCGCGCCGAAGGGGCAGCGGATGCTCTTCTCGGCCACCCTGGACGGCGGCGTGGACCGGCTGGTCCGCCGCTTCCTGAGCAACCCGGTCACCCACTCGGTCGACCCGGGCACCGCCACCGTGACCGCGATGACCCACCACGTGCTGCACGTCGACGCGCTGGACAAGCCCGACGCGCTGACCCGGATCGCCGCCCGCGAGGGCCGCACCATCCTGTTCATGGGCACCAAGCACCGCGCCGACCGCCTCGCCCGGCAGTTGCTGTCCAAGGGGGTACGCGCGGCCGCGCTGCACGGCGGCAAGTCCCAGCCGCAGCGCACCCGGATCCTGGAGCAGTTCCGCAACGGCCAGGTGACCGCACTCGTCGCCACCGACGTGGCGGCCCGGGGCATCCATGTGGACGGCCTGGACATGGTGGTCAACGTGGACCCGCCGACCGAGGCGAAGGACTACCTGCACCGGGGCGGTCGGACCGCCCGGGCCGGCGAGTCCGGCACCGTGGTCACCCTGGTCCTGCCCGAGCAGCGCCGGGACGTGTCCCGGTTGATGGCCACCGCCGGCATCCGGCCGGAGTCGGTCCAGGTGCGCGCCGATGGTGAGGCGTTGGCCCGGGTGACCGGTGCCCGCGAGCCGTCCGGCGTGCCGGTGACCATCGTCGCCCCGCCGGCGCCCGCCGCCCGGGGACGCGGTGCCGGTGGCCCGGCCACCGATGGCGCGCCCCGTCCGGCGCACCGAGCGTCGGGCCGGTCCCGCCGCCCGCGCCGCCCTCGTACCGTCTGATCTCCCGCGCCTCGACCGACCCGCTCCGCTTCGGCTGGGCGGGTCGGTTGCGTTTGTGGAGACGGCCGCAGCGGCCGACCGCTGGGGCGGGACAAGGTCGTCGCCGCGAGCCGCGGCTCGGGTGTGCGGGGCGATGCGGTGGCCGGTTGGCCGCGCTGCCCGAGCGCTCCTCTGAGTCGGGAATCAGCCTCGGCTCGGTCGGCTGGCCGACTGCGCCCCGGCTGACCGTGGTCGAGGCTGACCACCGGGGGATGCCGGGCGGGGGGCCCGGCACGGGAGGGGTGACCATGGCGGGCGGAGCCGGCTCGGGTGCACTGCGGGAACTGATCCTGGTGGTCGCGGTCGCGCTCGCCGGGTTGCTGCTCGCCATGGTTGCGGCCTTCGCGCCCTGGCATGCCACCCCGGCGGGTAACGCTCCCGCGGGTCTGGTGGAGCTGCGCGGCCCCGGCGACCAGGGCACCGGTCCGGCGGTCGCACACGTGGGTTGACCAGCGACCGGCCGACCGGCGCCAGCGGAGGGGCAGGCCCGGTCAGGATCGGTACGTGATGTGGTCGGGTCGGCGGGGCACCGACCCGACCACATCACCTCGTCGCCCTTTGTCGTGTCCGAGGACGACGCCGCCGCGCGAGATGCCGTTCGGAGCGGCGCAAGATCACGCTCGAGCCAGGAAGTAGGCCCCTCCCAACCCGGACGAGGCCACTACATCAGTGATCGAGCACGATCATGCGGGTGGGAGCGTCGGGGCTCAGGAGGTCGTGGGGGCGTGGGTGAGCAGGTCCGCCAGGCTGGTGCTGTCGACGACCGTGGCGATCGCCCCGTGCACCGCCAGCCAGACGTCGGTCAGACCGGCGGCCACCCCGTGGTAGCCGGCGCGCTCGGCCGGCAGCCCGCGCACCGTGGTGAGCGAACCGCCGACCGCCCGTAACACGTCCCCGACGGTGATCTCGTCGGTTGGACGGGTCAACGCGTACCCGCCGTCGGCGCCGCGATGACTGTGCAGCAGACCGGCCCGGCGCAGGTCGAGCAGGATGCCCTGGAGGAAGCTGAGCGGAATGTCCTGCACCTCGGCCAGGCTGGCGGCCTTCACCAACTCACCGCTCTCGCCGCCGCCACCGCTGGCGGCGACGGCGAGCATCGCCCGGAGCGCGTAGTCGCTGCGCGCGGAGACGTACACGGGTCAGTTGCCCGCCTGGTCGAGCACGCCCCAGCGTCGCCGGATCGCCTTGTCGGCCGCGCCGAAGGCGGCGTCCACGCCGAGGCCGAGCACCAGGATCACGATCATGGTGGAGAGCAGCCAGGGCGCGTCGGACAATTCGCGGGAGTAGGTCAGCTGTGCGCCGAGCGACGTCTGCGAGATGCCGACCACGATCAGTTCACCGGCCATCAGGCTGCGCCAGGAGAACGCCCACCCCTGCTTGAGCCCGGCGACGATCGCCGGTAGGGCGGCCGGCGCGATGACGTACCGGTAGAGGTTGAGCCCTCGCGCGCCGAGGTTGCGACCGGCTCGCAGCAGCAGCGGCGGCACGTAGTCCACACCGGAGATCACCCCGTTGGCGATGGACGGCGCGGCGCCGAGCACCACCACGAAGAAGATCGCCTTCTCGCTCAGCTCGAAGAGCAGGATTGCCAGCGGGAACCAGGCGATCGACGGCATGGTCTGCAACGCGGTGATCATCGAGCCGATGGCGGCCCGGAGCACCCTCGACCGGGCCACCGCCAGGCCCAGCAGCAGGCCGACCGCGACCGAGAAGACATAGCCGACGGCGGCCCGCCGCAGGGTGGTGAGCAGGCCCTCCCAGAGCTGCGGGCCGCGGGCCTGGTTGACCAGCTCGCGGCCGACCTCCAGCGGCCCGGGCAGGGAGTACGGCGGCTTCCAGCCCGACCAGACCACCAACTGCCAGGCCGCGATGGCGATGGCCAGCGCCGCCAGTTTCGGCCAGGTGGCCGCCCAGATCCGGGCACCTCGGGAGACCTCCGTGTCCCGTCCGGCGATCTCCAGCGCGTCCAGGCCGGAGATCTGCGCGTCGGTACGCGCGGCGCTGGTCAGGGTGTCACTGGCCATGGCGGCCCACCTCCGTACGGAGCCGCTCGGTGACCTCGGCGGCGATGGCGGCGACCTCGGGGGAGTCGATCCGTCGGGGGCGCGGGATGTCCACCTCGGTGGAGTAGATGATCCGGCCCGGGCGGCTGGAGAGCAGGATGATCCGGTCGGCCAGTCGCGCGGCCTCGCGGACGTTGTGTGTCACGAAGAGCACCGAGAGCGTGCGCTCGGACCAGATGCGTTCCAACTCGTCGTGCAGGATGTCCCGGGTCATCGCGTCCAACGCGCCGAACGGCTCGTCCATCAGCAGCACCGGGGTGTCCAGGGCCAGCGTGCGGGCCAGCGCGACGCGTTGCCGCATTCCGCCGGAGAGCTCGTGGGGGCGCTTGCGGCCGAATTCGGCCAGGTGCACCGTACGCAGCAGCTCGGCGACCCGCTCGCGCCGCTCGGCCCGGGGCAACCGGCGCAGCTTCAGTGGCACCTCCACGTTGCCGTCGACGGTCAGCCAGGGAAACAGCGCCGGCTCCTGGAACATCAGCCCCGGGTTGGTGTCACCGTCCAGCGTGATCTGCCCACCGCTGGGCCGGTCCAGCCCGGCGACCAGGTTCAGCAGCGTGCTCTTGCCGCAGCCGGAGGCACCGACCAGGCAGACGAACTCGCCGGGTGCGACGTCCAGCGACACACCGTCGAGGGCCAGGACGGCGTTCGCCCCGCGCCCGTACACCTTGGTCACGCCGGAGAGCGCGACCGCGGTGGTCGCGCTCTGCGGCGTCGTCGTGGTCGACGTCATGGCTGGACGACCTCGGGCTTGCCGGCGGCCTTGAGCGCGTTGTTGAGGTACTTCAGGTCGTACAGGCCGTCGAGGTCGACCGGCTCGGTCAGCTTGACCTCGACGGCGTGGTCGAGGCCGGCCTTGAGCGAGGTCGCGATCGGGTCGTTGGTGAACTCCAACGTCGGCCACGCCTGCTTGATGAGCTTCAGGTCCAGCGGCTTTCCGGTGATCTTCCCGATCGCGTCGGAGATGGCCTGCTGGGCCTCCTCGGGCTCGCTGTTGACGAACTCGTTCGCGGCCACCTGGCCGTCGACCAGCTTCTGCACGACGTCCGGGTGCGCCTTGAGGAACTTCGTGCTGACCAGCAGGTTGGTGATGACGAACTTCTTGTCCGGCCACAGGTCGCGCTCGTCGACGAGGACCTTGCCGCCGGCGTTGACCAGACGGGAGACGAACGGCTCGGGCACCCAGGCGCCGTCGATCGCTCCGCTGTTGAACGTCTCGACCGTCTGGGCGTTCTCCTGCGGCACGATCTTGACGTCGCCGCCACCCTCCTTCGTGGTGGTCAGCCCCTGCTGCTTGAGCCAGTAACGGATCGCCACATCCTGGGTGTTGCCCAGCTGCGGGGTGGCGATCTTCTTGCCCTTCAGGTCCTGCACGCCCGTGACGGCGGGCTTGACGACCAGCGCCACGCCGCCGGAGGCCGCGCCGGAGATGACCCGGACGGCCTCACCCTTGGACTTGGAGAAGGCGTTCACGGTCGGGTTCGGACCGATGTAGGTGGCGTCCAGCGCGCCGGAGAAGACGGCCTCGATGGCGGCCGGGCCGGCGTTGAAGGTCTTCGGGTCCAGCTTGACGTTCGCACCGAGCTTCTCGGCGAAGATTCCCTTCTCCACGCCGACGACCGCCGGCGCGTGGGTGATGTTGGGGAAGTAGCCGAGGCGCAGCGTCACCGGGCCGGAGCTCTCGCTGGCGCCCTTGCTGTCGTCGCCGCACGCGGCGGTGCTGCCCAGGGTCGCCGCGCCGACCACGGCGAGGCTGGCCAGAGTGACCATCCGGCGCAGGGGGAACCGTTTCATCGTCCATCCAATCCGCAGTATTCCTACTTAGTTGGTAGGAAGACTGGGTCAGCCTGCGGCCAGCGTCAAGACCCATCCACATGGCGGGATTGCGCGTCTCGGTCATGTCGGTATTTCCTACCAGGTTGCTAGGGCGACCGGCGCTCGGAGATCGACCAGAGAGGCAACTTCACGATGACCCTCCACTGGTTCCTGCCCACCTCCGGCGACAGCGGTCAGGTCGGAGCCGCCGCCGTCGCCTACCTGGCCGAGGGCGGCCGGGCCGCCGCACCGCGAGGAGGCCGTGCGGGTCGGTGCCGAGGTCCTGCCTCTGGTCACCGCCCCGGTCGCGGCGGCTCCGGGAAGGTCGCAGGTGGTGGGGGTGTCGACGCGCTAGGGTCGATCCCGTGGCGCGGAGATCAAGAATTCCAGCGACGAAGTATCCGGTCGAGCGGTTCACCCTCGACAACGGCCTGCGGGTGGTGCTCACCCCCGATCGCAGTGCCCCGGTGATCGGGGTGGCGGTGGTCTACGACGTCGGCATCCGCTCCGAGCCGGAGGGGCGCACCGGCTTCGCCCACCTCTTCGAGCACCTGATGTTCCAGGGCTCGGAGAACCTGGAGAAGCTGGCCCACTTCCGGCACGTGCAGGGAGCGGGCGGCACCTTCAACGGCTCCACCCATCTGGACTACACCGACTACTTCGAGACGCTGCCGAGCAACGCGCTGGAACGCGCGCTGTTCCTGGAGGCGGACCGGATGCGTGGCCCCCGGCTGACCGAGGAGAACCTGCGCAACCAGGTCGACGTGGTCAAGGAGGAGATCCGGGTCAACGTCCTCAACCGGCCGTACGGCGGCTTCCCCTGGCTGACCCTGCCGCCGGTCATGTTCGACACGTTCCCGAACGCGCACGACGGCTACGGCTCCTTCGACGACCTGGAGTCGGCGACCGTCGCCGACGCCGCGGACTTCTTCCGCCGCTACTACGCCAGCGGCAACGCGGTCCTGGCCGTCAGCGGTGACATCGACGTGGCCGAGGCGACCGAGCTGGTCACCCGGCACTTCGGGGACGTGCCGGCCCGGCTGGCGCCGCAACGGCCCGACTTCACCGAGCCCGACCTGACCGCCGAGCGGCGCACCTCGTACACCGATGCCCTGGCCCCGCTGCCGGCGGTGGCCGGCGCCTGGCGCGTGCCCGACCCGATCACCGACTTCGCCGGCTACCTGCCGTACGTGGTGCTCGCCGAGGTGCTCACCGACGGCGACGCCTCGCGGCTTGTCGAACGGCTGGTGCAGCGCGACCGCATGGTGACCAGCCTCGGCGGATACCTCGGTTTCATGGGTGACCCGTTCGACGTCCGTGACCCCACCGCGCTGCTGTTGCAGGCGCACCTACCGCCCGGGGGCGACGTGGACAAGGTGCTGCGCACCATCGACGAGGAGCTGGACCGGCTGGCCACCGACGGGCTGACCGACGGTGAGCTGGACCGCACCCAGGCCCGCATGGCGACCCACCTGTTACGCGACACCGACGCGGTGCTCGGCCGCGCGCTGCGGATGGCCGTGCTGGAGCAGCAGCGCGGCGAACCGGGCCTGCTCAACGAGTTGCCCCGACTCGTCGGCGAGGTCACCGAGGAGCAGGTCCGGGCCGCAGCGGCCACCCTGCGGCCGGAGCGCCGGGCCGCCATCGAGGTCATCGCCGGAGGTGCCCGATGAGCGTCACCACTGCTCCCGCTGGACCGCGTACGCTGCCGCCGCTGGGGCCGACCCGCAAGCTCAAGGTGCCCAAGCAGGCCGAGCGCACGCTGCGCAACGGCCTCACCGTGATCGCCGTACGCCGGCCCGCCGTGCCCCTGGTCGAGCTGCGGCTCTGGGTGCCGTTCGGCCGGGTCCACCTGGCCCGGGGCGCGATGCTCTCGCAGACGATGCTCTCCGGCACCGAGTCGATGACCAGTGTGCAGCTCGCCGCCGAGTTGCAGAAGGTGGGCGGCGGGCTGTCCGCGGGCGTCGACCCGGACCGGCTGATGCTCTCCGGCGCCGGGCTGGTCACCGGTCTGGACCGGATGCTGGAGTTGCTGGCCGAGGTGCTGACCAGCGCCAACTACCCGAGCGACGAGGTCGCCACCGAACGGGACCGACTGGTCGACCGGATCCAGGTGGCGCAGAGCCAGCCGGCGCACCTGGCCCGGGAGGCGCTGCTGAAGCGGATCTACGGCCGTCACCCGTACGCGACGCAGACCCCGGAGCCGGGCCAGATCAGAGCCGTCCGACCGGCGGCGCTGCGTACCCTGCACGCGGAGCGGGTCCACCCGGCCGGCGCGCAGTTGGTGCTGGTCGGCGACGTGCAGCCGGAAAAGGCGCTGGACGCGGCCGAGCGGGCGCTCGGCGGCTGGGCCGGCGCTGGGAAAATCGCCGAACTGCCGGTCACCCCGCCGTTGGAGCCGGGGCCGCTGCTGCTGGTCGACCGGCCCGGCTCGGTGCAGTCCTCGCTGCGGATCGCGCTCCCGGCGGTGTCCCGCACCGACCCCGACCACGCCCCGCTGCAACTGGCCAACCTGATCTTCGGTGGCTACTTCTCCTCCCGGTGGGTGGAGAACATCCGCGAGGACAAGGGATACACGTACGGCCCGCACTCGGGGATCGAGCACTCCGTCGCCGGGTCGGTGCTGGTCGCCTCCGCCGAGGTGGCCACCGAGGTCACCGGTCCGGCCCTGCTGGAGACGACGTACGAGTTGGGTCGGCTGGCGTCGCTGCCACCGAAGCCCGAGGAGTTGGAGCAGGCCCGTCAGTACGCCCTGGGCACCCTCCAGCTCGGCATGTCCACCCAGGCCGGGTTGGCGGCGTTGACCAGCGCGTACGCGGGCAACGGGCTGCGCCTGGACTTCCTCGCCGAGTACGCGGCGAGGTTGGCGAAGGCGAGCATCGACGACGTCGCGCGGGCCGGTGCCCGGTATCTGGCGCCGGCTCGGGCGGCGGTCGTGGTGCTCGGTGACGCGGAGCGGGTGACCCCGGCTCTGGCCGCGCTGACCACGGTCCACACCGAGCCACCAGCGTGAGTGGGGAGGCGGCGCCGCCGTTGGCGCGGTCGACGTTGGATCGGGCGGCACACCGGCGGGGTGACTCGGCGTGGCTGACCGAGGCGTGGCTGCGTGGCCGGGTGTTGCTGCTCGACTCGACCGACGACGGTCGGACGTTGGCCCGTACCGACACCTCGCCTCCGGCGCTGGTGTTGTTCGGTGCGGCCGACGTACCGGCCGGGTCCGAGTCGGTGGCGATGTTCCTCGGTGTCGAGCCGGACGGGGTGGCGGTCTTCGCGGTCGACGCGCCGCTGCCGGCGATACCGGGGACCCGGGCGGTCAACCTGCGCGAGGTGGGTCACCTGCTGGCCGACCGCGAGGCGGGCATCTTCACCACCGCGTTGGCGCTGCTCAACTGGCACACCCGGCACGGCTACTCGACGAGCACCGGGGCACCGACCGCGATGGACGAGGCCGGTTGGTCCCGGGTGGACCGTAACGGTGGGCGGATCTGGCCGCGTACCGACCCGGCGATGATCGTCCTGGTGCACGACGGCGTGGACGGCCCGGACGGGCGTTGTCTGCTCGGCAACAACGCCAGTTGGCCGGGCACCCCCGGCGGCCGGCGCTACTCCTGCCTGGCCGGTTATGTCGAGCCGGGCGAGTCGGCGGAGGCCGCCGTGCTGCGCGAGGTCCGCGAGGAGGTCGGCGTCGAGGTCGAGCGCATCGGGTACGTGGGCAGCCAGGCGTGGCCGTTTCCCGGTTCGCTGATGCTGGGTTTCCTGGCCACCGCCGACCCGGCTGATCCGCTGCAGGTCGACCCGTCCGAGATCGCGTACGCCAGGTGGTTCTCGCGCCGGGAGATCGGCGCTGCGCTGGCCGGGCAGACGGTGGACGTGGGTGACGGCGCGCGGTTGGTCCTGCCCCCACCGTCGTCGATCGCGCTGTTCCTCATCCACCGGTGGCTGGACGGTTGGGTGGACGCCGACCGTTGAGGCACGGTCCCGACCCGTGGCCGCCGTTGCCGCGGCGGTCACGGGCCGGGAACACGGGCCGTCGTGGTCGGGGGTGCGATGAACGCGGCGGGGGAGCCGGTCCGACCACGACGGACGTCTTGTCGAATCAGGTGCCGGTGGGCCCTGGTCTGTGTCGGAAGACGGATCGGGGTTCGGCCAGCGGCAGAACCTTGACCCGTTGCCTGCCGGCGCGGACCGCGCCGACCGTGGCGAGGGCGCGGGCCAGCAGGAGCGCGGCGTCCCGGTCCTCGGCGTGCACGATCTGCCGTCGCGGCTCGGGCGTGGTCGTCTCGTCGCGAAGTCGGTGGCCGTCTGCCCAGGCAGCGGCGATGTCCCCGTCGGCGACGGCGCGGATGTCGGTGCGAACGATCAGGAACCGCATGAGGGTCTCCGGATGAACCGCGACGAATGAGCTTGTGTGGAAGTTCCACGTACCCGAGGGCCATGTTACGCCCCGTGTTCGTCCCAGCAACTGAAACGCGCCTATCGGTTCCGAGCGTCGTCCGATCAGCGGATGCTGCTCAACGGGGTCGGTGGGCCCGTACGACGACGGGGCCGCCGGCAACGCGCCGACGGCCCCGTACCAGTCACCGGATCAGTTCAAGTCGAACTGTCCCTTCTTCGCGCCGCTGATGAAACCGAGCCATCCCGCGCGGTTGAACAGCAGCACCGGACCGCCTCGGTCCTTGCTGTCCCGCAGGGCGACGGCCGACGGGCCGGTGCCGAGCGGGGCGACCTCCACGCAGTTGGAGGTCTGGCTGCGTGTGCTGGTACGCCACGGGGCATCCGCCAACGAGTGGGCGGAGACGGACGGCGTGTTGTGGATGTCGTTCATGGTTCTGCTCCTGATGTGAAGCGATCCGATGGGACGAGTGGTGCCGCACGCCCCGACGGAGGGTCCCCCGTGGATCACCGATCCGTCAGCCGCCCCGAGTCCCGGCGGCGTTGGGTCGGCGCCGTTGCCGGCCCGAACGCCACTGTGGATGGGGGCACCGCCTCGGTCAGCCGTCCCGTCGCCTCGATCAGCCAGGAGAGGGTGTCCGAGGCGTTTAGTGCCGCCGTGCATAGCCACTCGAACACCACTTTATAGCGATTTAGCGCGATTGCCTCGGTCGACATGACATCGGTGAAGCCACCTTCGATCGCGAGCGTCTCCGGATCGAGGGGATCGGCGAACCGGTAGACGGAGAACGCCGTCGGCGGGAGGTACCAGTTGCCGATCTGGGTGTCCCGCAGCAGCACGTGCAGCGTGACGTTGGGCAGCAGGGCCAGCTCGCAGAGCTGGAGCAACTGCTCGTGCAGCACCTCGGGTGGCCCGGCGCGGCGGCCGAGAGCGGCCTCCTCCAGCACTGCGGTGTAACGGGGCGCGTACGGCTCACGGGTCAGCAGCGACTGACGGGCCAGCCGCGCCTGCACCTCGGTCTCCGGCTCGTCGTCGGGCTCCGGTTCGCCCGCGCCCTCGCCCACCTGCCGGGCCGAGACGATCCGGACCTGGGCATAGCCCGGGGTCTGCAACAGGCCGGGCACCAGCGTCGGGTTGTACTCGGAGATCTCCGCGCAGCCCGCCTCCAACTCGGCCCAGCTGCGCTGCTGCTGGGTCATCACCGGGAAGTTCTTCAACCAGCCGCGCATGTCGCCGGCCTCGCTGGTGATGCCGAGCAACTCGTCGTGCACCGCCTGGTCGGCGCCGTAGAGATTCAGCAGGTCGCCGACGTCCTGCGGGTCCGGTCGGCTGCGGCCATTCTCCAGTCGCGACAGTTTGGACGCGGAGGCCCAACCGATACGCTCGATTACCTGGTCACCGGTGAGACCCGCGGCCTCCCGCAGGCGGCGCAACTCGACGCCCAACCGGCGACGACGCAGGATCGGGCTGGGTGCGGCAGGAGGCACAGTGTCCTCTTTCCCGTCGACCGCCGCGGACGCGACGGTAACTGTATGAAATTCGCCCCCCACGGTCAGTATGGACGGCGCGGCCGACGTCGGAGGTTCCCGGCGGGGGCGTGTCTTACGAAAATCGGACCACGGGGATGCCAGACGACGACGGACCCGCGGTCGCGACCCGTCGACCTCGCCCACCTGGGCACGCCATCCCGCCGGAGGGACCCCATGCGCACCGTCCTGCGCCGACCCGACTTCCGCCTGCTCTTCGGCGGCCTGCTGGCCAGCATGACCGCCGAGTCGATCCTGCTGCTCGCGCTCGCCATCTGGGTCAAGGATCTGACTGGTTCGGACGGGCTGGCCGGCGCGACCATCTTCGCCGTCATCGCGCCGATGATGCTGGCACCGCTTGTCGGCTGGTTCGTCGACAGATATCCGCGCCGTCCGTTCTTCGTGGCCGCGAACGTGGTCACCGCCGCCGTGCTCATCCCGCTTTTCACCGTCCGGGACGCGGGCGACGTCTGGGTCGTCTACCTGGTGGCCGCCCTGTACGGACTGTCGTCCATCACGCTCGGCGCGGCGCTCAGCGGGCTCATCCGGGAGTTGGTGCCGGTCGAGCTGCTGGCCGAGGCGAACGGCCTGCTGCAGACCGTACGCCAGGGGATGCGGTTGATCGGCCCGCTGGCCGGCGCGGCGCTCTACGCGGCGCTCGGCGGATGGTCGTTGGCCGGAATCGGGATCGTCGGATTTCTGACCGCCGCGGCGGTGGTCACCGCCCTGCCCGCCCCACAGCAGGTGCCATCGACCGTGCGGCTGCGCTGGCCGGCCGAGCTGGGTGCCGGTCTGCGGCACCTGGCCGGCGAGCCGGCCCTGCGTCGGGCCCTGCTCGGCTACGGGCTGGGATCACTGGTGATGGGTTTCAGCGAGTCGCTCATCTTCGCCTACGTCGACCAGGGGCTGAACCGGGATGCCGCGTTCGTGGGCGTGCTGGTCACCGTGCAGGGCGTCGGCGGGCTGCTCGGCGGGCTCTGCTCACCGGCGCTGATCCGCCGGCTCGGGGAGGTCGGCACCCTGGCCGCCGGGGTCGCCTTCTTCTCCCCGGCCGCGCTGGCGCTCGCGTACCCCGATATCCGGCTCGGGTTCGCGGCCGTGCTGCTGGCCGGCGTCTCGATCCCGCTGACGATGGTCGGGCTGCACACGCTGATCCAGCGTCGGACCCCGCCCACGCTGGTCGGCCGGGTCGCCGCGGCCACCCAGGCGGTGGTCAGCGGGCCGCAGGCGTTCTCCATCGGGGCGGGCGCCCTGCTGGTCGGGTTCCTGGACTACCGGGTGCTGTTCGCGCTGGTGGGGCTGGCCACCCTGGTCGCCGGCAGCTATCTCTGGCGGGGTCGGCACCTGAGCGCCCCGACCGGCACCCGCTCACCGACGCCGACCCGCCCGGTGCTCCCGGCGCCCCGGCGACCGGCCGAGGACGCCGCCGGCCGACCCGTGGCGACCGGCACCCACCGGCCGCCACCACGCTGACCGGTCCCGAGACACGACGAGCGGCCGCCCCGAGTGGGGCGGCCGCTCGTCGACGGTCAGCTGGCCGGTCAGGCGGTGAGGGTCTCCAGGTGCTGCTTGACCTGGTTGATCGAGGGATTCGTCAGGGCGCTGCCGTCGTCGAAGCGCAGGGTCGGCACCGTCTGGTTGCCACCGTTCACGCTCATCACGAACTCCGCGGCCTTCGGGTCCTGCTCGATGTCGACCACCTCGTAACCGATGCCCTCCCGGTCGAGCTGCGACTTCAGCCGGTGGCAGTAGCCGCACCAGGGGGTGGAATACATCGTCAACACGGTCGGATCCTCCAACTCCTCCGGCCGCGGCTTGCCGATCAAGCCGAGGCTGTTCGCTGCAACGCTGCGGGTAGCTGAGATGATTCCTGGTTGTGGTGGTTCACTCAGCGTCGGAACAGGTGCTCGCCGGGCTGGACCCGGAGCAGCGCTCCGCCGTGACCGCCCCCGCCGGCCCGGTCTGCATCCTGGCCGGCGCGGGCACCGGCAAGACCCGGGCGATCACCTCCCGGATCGCCCACCGGGCACTCTCCGGTGAGATATCACCCCGGCACGTCCTCGCGGTCACCTTCACCGCCCGCGCCGCCGCCGAGATGCGGAGCCGGCTCACCGTCCTCGGGGTGGGCGGCGTGCAGGCGCGTACGTTCCACGCCGCCGCGTTGCGGCAGGTGCGGTACTTCGCGCCCCGGCTACTGGCCGGCCGCGCCATGCCCGAGTTGCTGGACAGCAAGGTGCGACTCGTCACCCTCGCCGCGGCCCGGGTCGGCCTGCGCGCCGACCGCGCCGCCGCCCGCGACCTGGCCGGCGAGATCGAGTGGGCGAAGTCGTCGCTGGTCGAGCCGACGGACTACGTGGTGTCCGCTGCCCGGGCGTTGCGCGACACCCCGCACGAGCCGGCGAAGGTGGCCGACGTGTTCACCGCGTACGAACAGCTCAAACGATCGAACGGCGTGATCGACTTCGAGGACATGCTGCGTGCCGCGGTATGGGGCATCGAGGAGCACCCGGACGTCGGCGAGCAGGTCCGCGGCCAGTACCGGCATTTCGTGGTCGACGAGTACCAGGACGTCAACCCTCTCCAGCAGCGGTTGCTCGACGCCTGGCTGGGCGGCCGCAACGACCTGACCGTGGTCGGCGACGCCAGCCAGACGATCTACTCGTTCACCGGGGCGACGTCGGCGTACCTGGTCGACTTCCCCCGCCGGCACCGCAACGCCACAGTGGTCCGGCTGGTCCGCGACTACCGCTCCACCCCGCAGGTGGTCGGGCTGGCCAACGCGGTGATCTCCCAGGCCCGGGGCACCGAGGCGCGCCTGCGCCTGGAGCTGAGCGGCCAGCGCCCACCCGGCCCCGAGCCGGACCTGCGGATCTTCACCGACGAGCCGGCCGAGGCGAACGCGGTGGCTGCCCGCTGCCGGGCGCTGATCGACGCGGGCACACCGGCGAAGGAGATCGCCGTGCTGTTCCGGGTCAACGCGCAGTCCGAGGCGTACGAGAAGGCGCTCACCGAGGCCTCGGTGCCGTACGTCGTGCAGGGCGCGGAGCGGTTCTTCGAGCGGGCCGAGGTGCGCCAGGCGATGGTCGCGTTGCGTGCCGCCACCCGGTCCATCCCGGGGGAGACGCCGCTGCCGACCGCCGTCGTCGAGGCGCTCACCGCGGTCGGCTGGGCCCCGGACGCGCCCCCGGCCGGCGGTGCCGCCCGGGAACGCTGGGAGGCGCTGTCCGCGCTGGTCCAGCTCTCCGAGGAGTACGCGGCCAGCCCCGAGGTGGTGCCGATCGGCGAGGCCGCCTCGGTGGAACGCCCCGTCACCCTCTCCGACTTCACCGAGGAACTGGCCCGCCGCGCCGCCCAGCAGCACGTACCGACGGTGGACGGGGTGACCCTCGCCTCGCTGCACTCGGCCAAGGGGCTGGAGTGGGACGCCGTCTTCCTGGTCGGCCTCGCCGAGGGCACCATGCCCACCACGTACGCGAAGACCGTGGAACAGGTCGAGGAGGAGCGTCGGCTGCTCTACGTCGGGATCACCCGGGCGCGGGAGTGGCTCTGGCTGTCGTACGCCGCCGCACGCTCGCCGGGCGGGCGGGCCCGGCGGCCGTCGCGTTTCCTGCCCCAGCTGGACGGCTCCGGCGGCACCGAGCGGGCGGCCGGCGGCACCGGTCCGGCCCGCCGCGCCGAGCGGCGTCGGACCCAGATCGTCTCCTGCCGGATCTGTGGCGCCACCCTGCTCGCCGGCCCGGACCGCAAGCTCGGGCGCTGCCCCACCTGCCCGTCGGACATCGACGAGGAGCTGCACGAACGGCTGCGCGAGTGGCGGCAGCGGGTGGCCGCGGCGCAGAAGGTCCCCGCCTACGTGGTCTTCACCGACGCGACGCTGATCGCGCTGGCGGAGCGGCGGCCCGGACGGTCCGAGGAGCTGATCGCCATCGCCGGTATCGGCCCCCGCAAGCTGGGCCTTTACGGGGAGTCGGTGCTGGCGCTGGTGGGCGGCGCGGGGGTGGACGACGTCTGCCCGGAGAAAACTTTCGAAATCTCGTCGTAAATTCGTTTGCCCTCGCCCCGGCGCGAGGAATAGCCTCAGGACACACCACGCGAGCGGCGCCATTCCGGCTGCTCACCGGGGTTGGTCCAGTCGAGTCGAGGAACGTGAGGGAGGTGGCACCGTGAAGATCTTCACCTATGAGCGTCTGGCGGCGATGCCGTCTGTCCACGCTCCGCTGTCGGCTGTCCGGGTGGCCCTCACGGCCACCGCACGACCGTCGGTTCCGCAGGTGCACCAGGTTCAGGCCGAGCTGACCCTGACCGTCGCGCCCGTCGGAGTCGAGGGGACCAGTGGCTTCACGGGCAATGGCATCCAGGTCGCCAAGAAGCGCATGGATGTCCGCGGCGTTCCACCTCGAGGTAAACCGGTCTGACCATCAGACACCGGCTCACCTCGAGGCCGCGGAACCCGTAACCGGGATCCGCGGCCTCAATTTTTTGCCCGCCGTAAGTACGTCGGAATGCGATCCACGAGATCGAAGTGAGAGAGAGGTGACCGGGAGATGAGTCTGGCGTTGGCCCCCCTCGACATGAGCGTCGAGATGGAGGCGAACCTGCCCTGCCGGAAGTTCGACCCCGACCTGTGGTTCTCCGACTCGCCCACCGAGCTCGAGCTGGCCAAGTCGCTCTGCGGGGACTGCCCGCTTCGCGTCGAGTGCCTGGCTGGAGCCGTTGAGCGAGCGGAGCCGTGGGGCGTCTGGGGCGGCGAGATCTTCGAGCGTGGCGCGGTCGTCCCGCGCAAGCGGCCCCGTGGCCGTCCGCGTAAGGAGGACGTCGCCCGTGACGCCGAGCTTCGGGTCGAGGCCGAGGCGCGCCTGGCGGCCAGTGGGCTGTCCGAGGTGCGTGGCGCGGTCCGGCTGGCAGCCTGACATGTTCCCGATTCGTACCAACTACGCCGGTGTCACGCCGGCAGTGAGCGAGAAGACGATGTTCAACGTCCCGAGTGGAGCCTTCGAGATGCAACTACTCCACGAAGCGTTGTCCCGGGCTCGAATGCGCCGGCCTCAGGCCGGTCGTACCACCACGAGCACTGAGGCAACCCGATCCGCCCGTACCGTCGCCATGAACAGCCGCCACCAGACGGCGCGCGACCTGGGCGCTCTCTAGTACCACCCCACGCAGAAGGGCGGGTGCCGGCCGGCACCCGCCCTTCGTCACATCCTCAGGCGACCGGGGCGAAGCCGGGCAGCCAGCGCTCCAGGATGCTGCGGTACGGAGCCTTCGCCTCCAACTGGCACAGCACCCCGATCGACCCGAGCGTCACCCGGTGGATGAGCAGGTACGACGGTGGCAGGTTGAGTTGCCTGCTCAGCTGGTACGTGGGGGAGCGAGGGCTGGCCAGTCGGCCCGCCTCAGCCCGCAGCCAGGCCCGGGTGAACCGGAACCCGTCCGCCGCGATGGGCTCCAGCATCGGGCGGATGAAGTCGAGCACGCCCTCGGCGTCGATCTCCTCGGCGGAGCCGATGAAGCCCTCCGAGCGCAGCCCTGCCACCACCTCGTCGGCATCGCCGCGCAGGGCCGTCGCGGCGATGCGACCGATCGGCTCCGGCGTGCCCTCCGGCATCCGGGCCACCGCGCCGAAGTCGATCACCCCGAGTCGGCCGTCGGGCAGCAGTCGGAAGTTGCCCGGGTGCGGGTCGGCGTGCAGCAGCCCGGCCCGCTGCGGCGCGGAGAGGTGAAGGGTGGCCATCAACCGCCCCGCCTCGTCCCGCTCCTGCTCGGTGCCCTCACGGATGATGTCGGCCAGCGGGGTGCCCGTCACCCACTCGGTGACCAGCACCCGGGGTGCGGCGTTGACCACCTTCGGGATGTAGATCTCCGGGTCGTCGGCGTACGCGGCCGCGAAGGCGCGCTGCGACTCGGCCTCCAGCTCGTAGTCCAGCTCCTCGGTGATCCGCTCGCGCAGCTCGACCAGGAGCGGCTTGACGTCCAGACCGGGCTGGATGGCCCGGAACATCCCGCCCAGGCGGGAGAGCTGCTTGAGGTCGCTGAGCAGTGCCTCGCCGGCACCCGGATATTGGATCTTGACCGCGACGTCGCGGCTGTTCGGCGCACCCGACTCGTCGAACCCCGGCTCCCGCCACCGTGCCCGGTGCACCTGGCCGATGCTGGCGGCGGCGGCCGGGGTGTCGTTGAACTCCACGAACAGGTCCCGCCAGTCGGGGCCGAGCTGCTCGGCCAGCACCTTGTGCACGCTGGCCGCCGGCAGCGGTGGTGCCGCCTCCTGGAGTTTCGTGAGCGCCTGACGGTAGGGCGCGGCGATCTCCTCCGGCAGCGCCGCCTCGAAGACCGACAGCGCCTGACCGAACTTCATCGCCCCGCCCTTGAGCTGGCCCAACACGCTGAACAGCTGCTCGGCGGTGCGCTGCTGGATCTCCGCGGAGATCACGTCGGAGGCGAGCCCGGTAACGCGCTTTCCCATGCCGAGGACCGTCCGGCCGGCGAAGCCGAGTGGTAGGGCGGCGAGCTTGGCGGTGCGGGACACGGCGCGGCGCGGGATGTCGGTCACCCGGTCATTGTTACCGACCGGAGGGCTCCGCTGCTGGTCTGCGGCCGGGCTGGTGCGGACACTCGGCCCCGGGAACATCCACAGGCCGGGTGTGGCGGCCATCCCCGACGACGGAAACGACCGGCGCCGGTGATCTCCATGGCGCCGCCCAGCGTCTCGGGCTGACCTCCGTCGAGCTGGGTCAGCGCCTCGGCCAGCGCGTACCCGATGGCGGCGAGCAGCGTGCTGGTCGCCCCGGTGGCGACCGGATCGGTGGCCGCGAGCTGAGCGGCGAGCCGGGGCCAGTCCGGGTCGCGGTCGGCCCGGTGCAGCTCGACGCAGTGCAGGCAGGGTCCGGCGGGTGGGCGGACCATCGGCCCGATGACCGGTACGCCCTCGCGGAGGGTGACCAGCAGGTGTGGCTGCCGCCGCTGGGCGAGGCCTGCGGCGAGCAGAGCGGGTGGCCGGTCCGTGCCGAGTTGGATCACCAGGTCCGCCCGGCCACCCCTGGCCGCCCTGGTGCCGGTGCCCGGGGCGACGCGGTTGACCGCAGCGCGCACCGCCGGTGCCAACGGCTGGCCCAGCTCGGTGGCGGGGATGCCGGTGCCGACCAGGTCGACGGGGCGTACCGGGCCGGTGAGCTGGGGGACCACCTGCCCGACGCCGGACTGGGCCAACGCCACCGTCAACGATCCACCGAGCGCCCCGGTGCCGGTGAGCGCCACCCGGGCGGTCCGCCGCCGGCGTAGGACCTGTGCGGGGGTGCCGGGCAGTCGGGCAGCGGTCAGGGCCAGAGCGCCGGCCTCCGCCGCCAGTC
Source organism: Micromonospora sp. B9E7 (assembly GCF_039871815.1). NCBI lineage: Bacteria > Bacillati > Actinomycetota > Actinomycetes > Micromonosporales > Micromonosporaceae > Micromonospora > Micromonospora sp. B9E7. Next base: position 86,349 of record NZ_JBDPLX010000017.1, on the reverse strand, counting down.
GGGCACGGACCGGGCCGGCGAGGTCACGCGGGAGCAGGCTGTGCGCGGGCACCAGCAGACCGGCCGTACGCAGGGCGTCGAGCAGTGTGCGCGCCTCGTCGGCGGTGACCCGGACGGTGGCCGCCTGCGCCAGCACGGCGCGCTCGCTGCGCGTGCCGTCGATCAGGTCGAGCAGGTAGGCGGCCCGAGGGTTGGCCAGTTCCAGCAGCACGGCGGGGCCCGGCCCGACGCCGAGCTGGAGGGTGTGCCGGTCCCGCCAGAGCCGGTTGAGGCCGGGCAGCAGTGTGGGGCGGGGCAGTGGGATGCGGCTCATGGTCGCTGATCGTGACCGCATCTTCGCGTTCGGTCGATCGTTGTCCACAGGCGCTCAGGCCTCTGTCCAGCGTTGTCCACAGGGTTGGCCGGGTTTTCCACAGCCCGCCGGGGCAGCTGTCGGTCACCTGACACATCTGTGGACGACCCTGGACGGCAACGGGGCGGGGTGGCCATCGGCCGCCCCGCCCCCGTCAGCCGTACGGGTCAGACCTTGGCCTTGCCCAGGATGCGGTTCACTGTTGTTCCGCATACCGGACACTTGCCCTTGGCCATGTTCATTCCGGTCTTCGAGACCTCGACGTGTCCCTCGAAGTCCCGCTTCTCCTTGCACTTCACGCAGTAACCGTTGTAGGTCGTCTGGGCCTGGTCGGCCACGGTGCCCTCCTCGTCTCGTCCGCCGGTCGATGCCGTCCCGGCGGGGGTGCCCGGCGGCGGGCCACACGGGGCGCCGGCGCTGGGTCTCACTCCGCGGCCACCTTCGTGACCGCTGGTCCGCGGACCCTACCCAGGTCTGGGCAGTTCCATGTCAGCTGTGCATCGACACTGTGAGCAAGTCGACGTCGAGAGTGTGCACGGCGAAATAGGTCGGATAAGTCAGTTTGGCGGGGACACGCCGACCAAACCCTCACAGCCACCCGTGCGGGTGCCCCTGCGGCCGCATTCGGGACTGTGATCACCTACGGTGAGAGGGCGTCGCGTAACACCGCCATCGGCATGCACCAAGGGTGACGAGATGGCCTGGCGCCGTCGCTGTCAAGAAATTTTCCGGACGCCTGGCGACCAATCACCACTTTCTGGGCGCGTGTCGCGCGGTTGACTCTTGCGGACCCCTGGTCAGTACGCATTAGCTTTCCTTCGTGACACGTAGCCGAGGCTGCGCGGGCCAGTGATGGCGGGGACGCGCAAGCCGGTCGTCGAAGTGCGGCGCAGCCAGCGCCGACGACGCACGGTGTCTGCGTACCGTGACGGTGAGCGGGTCGTCGTCCTCATCCCGGACCAGTTCTCCCGCGCCGAGGAGAGCGAGTGGGTCGACCGGATGCTCGCCCGGCTCGCCGCCCGGGAGGGGCGCCTGGCCCGCTCCGACGCCGAGCTGCTGGCCCGGGCCACGCGGCTCATCGACCTCCACCTCGCCGAGTACGCCTCGAAGGCGGTGCCGGCCAGCGTCCGCTGGGTCACCAACCAGAACGGCCGGTGGGGCTCCTGCACACCCGCCGACCGCAGCATCCGGATCTCGCACCGTGTCCAGGAGATGCCCGACTGGGTGATCGACTACGTGCTGCTGCACGAGTTGGCGCACCTCATCGTGCCCAGTCACAACGCCCGGTTCTGGGCGCTGGTCGGCCGCTACCCCAGGGCGGAGCGCGCTCGGGGCTACCTCGAAGGCGTGGCCGCCGCCTCCTGCGCACCACTCCCCACCTGATCCACAAACCCCTCGTCCCGGGGCTGCCGTGCGCCGTGGGCCGTGGGCCGTGGGCTGGGGCGCGACCGGCCTAGATCCACTCGCCTTCCTGAAAACCGCGCTATCGATGCCCTCCGGACACCGCGATTTCAATGAATCCGAGTCGATCATGCCGGCGCGTGCCGTGTGCGCGAGCGGGTGGTCGAGGCGGCCGGGGTGGGCGCTAGGGTCGGGGGGTGGCACGACGGGTGGTAGTGGCGTTGCTCGGGCCGGTTTCCTGGTCGCCGCCGGGTGTCGACCGGGGCGAATGGCGAGCGGCTCTCGCGGAAGACGTCATCGACCTGCTCGCCACGCTCAACGAGGTGGAGATCGCCGTCGCGGTCACCCCCGCCGACCGGGCCCTCGCCGACGCGCTGGTCTGGCCCGGCACGGCGGTGTACGAGGTGGCCGAGCCGACGCCGAACGCCGTGTTCGCCGCGCTGGAGGGCTACGACCAGGCGGCGGTGCTGGTCGGGGACGTGCCTGACCTGCCCGCACTGACTGTCGGCAAGCTGCTGCGACCGCTCACCACCCGAACCGTCGCGGTGGCTCCGGTCGACGGCGGCGGTCCGGGCCTGCTCGGGGTGGCTGTGCGGCTGCCCGTGCCGGGTTGGCTACCCCCGCTGAACCTCGACACGGCAACGCCGACGGACGTGCGTTCCGGTGCCCCTCGACCGGGGGACGTGGCGGTCACCGCCGGCTGGCGACGGCTGCGCGGCCCGGCCGACCTGGCCACGCTGGACCCGGCCTTCGAGGGTTGGGAGGCGACCCGCGCCCTGCTCTCCGGCTCGGGCCGACCCGCCTGACCAACACGCCGCCCGACCCCGAGGGCCCGTCACCTGCTTCCCAGCCAACGCCACCTGCCCGCCGGGGTGCCTGCCGTGCGAGCAATGCGGGCACCCGGTCTCAAGCGTCACGGCCGTCCAGGCGTCGCGGGCCCAGGCGTCACGGCCCCAGGCGTCGCGGGCCCGGGCGTCGCGGGCCCAGGCGTCACGGCCCCAGGCGTCGCGGGCCCGGGCGTCACGGCCCCAGGCGTCACGGCCCCAGGGGTCACGGCCCCCAGGCGTCGCGGCCCCAGGGCCGACGGCCCCCAGGCCTCATGGCCCCAGGGCCTACGGCCCCAGGGCCACGGTCCGAGGCATCGCGGCCCCGGGGCATCACAGGCTCAGGCGTCACGACCCAGGTTTCAGGACTTGCTGTCGTCCTCGCCGTCGGCTTCGTCGGGCTTGCCGGGGGCCTTCTCCTCGGCCCCACCGGGTGCGGTGAAGTCGAAGCTGTCCAGCTCGCTCAGGTCCATGTCGTTCATGGCGAAGGCGACCGGGTCGGCGAAGTCGTCGTCCGAGGGGAGCAGGTCCGGGTGGCCCCAGACGGCGTCGCGGCCTTCGATGCCGCGGTGCTGGGTGAGCGCGGCCCAGAGTGCCGCGGCCTCGCGGAGTCGGCGCGGGCGTAGTTCCAGGCCGACGAGCGCCGCGAAGGTCTGCTCGGCGGGGCCGCCGGCAGCCCGACGACGGCGGAAGGCCTCGCCCAGCCGGACGACATTGGGCAGCCGGTCGCTGGCGGCGCTGTCCACGACGTGGCACACCCAGCCCTCGACCAGGGCGAGCGCGGTCTCCAGCCGGGCCAGCGAGGCCTTCTGCGCCGGGGTGTCCTCCGGGGTGAAGATCCCTTCCAGGGCGATCGCCTGCATCGACTCCGGGTCGGTCGGGTCGACCCGACCCATCGCCTCCTCGATCGCCTCCCGGTTGACCCGGATGCCCGAGGCGTACATCTCGACTGCGCTGAGCACGTGCCCGCGCAGCCACGGGACGTGCTGGAAGAGCCGCTGGTGGGCGGCCTCACGCAACGCCACGTAGAGGCGGACCTCGTCCTCGGGAAGCTCCAGGCCCTCGCCGTACGCCCGGATGTTGGCCGGGATCAGCGCGGCCGTGCCGGCCGGGCCGAGCGGCAGCCCGATGTCGCCGGCGGAGAGCACCTCCGCGGCGAGCGAACCGAGGGCCTGGCCCAGCTGGCCGCCGAAGAGCGCGCCACCGAGGGTGGCGACCATCGACTGCATCGGACCGAGCTGGGCGCGGGCCTCCGGCGGCACCAGGTCGCCCATCGCGCCGACCATGCGGCTGGCGACCGGGTCGCAGAGCTTGCGCCACACGTCCAGCGTCTTGAAGATCCACTCATTGCGGTTCCAGGCGACCGGTGACTGGATGCCCGACGGCCACGCCGAGGCCGGCTCCAACCACAGGTCGGCCAGGCGCAGCGCCTCCTCGACCGCGTTGCGCTCGTAGGGTGACACCGCCGGGTCGCCGGCGGCCGCGAGCTGGCTGGCTGCTACCTGCCGGGCCAGGTCCCAGTTGACCGGCCCGCTGCCCGGCGCGGAGAGCAGGTGCTGCAACTGCGACATGAACTGCTGCATCTGCGCGGGATCGTTGGGGTCTGGTGGTTGCCCACCCGGGAGCGCGAAACCGAACGGAATATCAGGCACGACGTCTACGGTACGCGGGCCGCGCCCCAGGTCGCCGCCGCTGGCGTTGCGCTGAGGGCGAAGTCGTGTGGCGCATCCGGCGGGCGGCACCCGGCCGGTCGGTACGCTCTGCGGCATGAGACGTCGTGGCCTGACGGTCCTGCTCGGTGCCCTGTTCACCGCCCTGCTGAGCATCGGGGTGCTCCGGGTTCCGATCCCGTACGTGGTGCTCGGACCCGGCCCGACGGTCAACACCCTCGGTACGGCCGACGGCAAGGAGGTCATCCAGATCTCCGGGCGGGAGACCTCGACCTCCGCCGGCCAGCTGCGGCTGACCACGGTGGGTGTGCAGCCCACGGTTCGGCTGCGGGGAGCGATCGCGGGTTGGTTCTCCGACGACGAGGCGGTGGTGCCACGGGAGCTGGTCTACCCACCGGGGGAGTCGACGGAGCAGGTCGAGCAGCGCAACGCCGAGGACTTCAAGGCGTCGCAGACCAGCGCGGAGACCGCCGCGCTGCGGGAGTTGGGCTTCCCGGTGCAGGTGGTCGTCAAGACGGTGTCCGGGGACGGTCCGGCAGCCGGGGCGCTCAAGGCCGGCGACGTGATCACCTCTGTCGACGGTCAGCCGGTGCCGGTGGCTTCGAAGGTCACCGAGCTGGTCCGGGCCAAGCCCGTCGGCACGGCGTTGACCATCGGTTACACCAGGGACGGCGTGCCGGCCACCGTCGCGGTGACGAGTCGGGAGCAGGACGGCCGACCGCGGATCGGTGTCGAGATCGACCAGCAGCAGCCGCACCCGTTCACGCTCGGCATCGACCTGGGGGACATCGGCGGGCCGAGCGCCGGTCTGATGTTCGCCCTGGGGATCGTGGACAAGCTGACCCCGGCGGATCTCACCGGCGGTCAGGTCATCGCCGGCACCGGCACCATCGACGACGAGGGCGCGGTCGGCCCGATCGGCGGGATCGCGCAGAAGTTGGTCGGCGCGAAGCGTGCCGGGGCGAAGGTGTTCCTGGTGCCGGCGGACAACTGCGCCGAAGCGGTCCGCAATCCACAGCCGGATCTGCCGCTGTTGCGGGTGGGTTCGTTGGACGAGGCACTGACCGCTCTGGAGACGTTGCGCGGGGGCGGCCAGCCGACCCGTTGCTGACCGATGTGACCGTGCCCCGACACGTTCAGGATCACCCCGTACTCTGGGTGCCTGGTCGGAGCCGATCACATCGAGCGTGCGGAGCCAACAGTGGTCATGCGTAGCAGCAGCCCCCTTCCGAGGATGAGCCGGCGCGGGCGCGTCACCATCGCTGTCCTGGTCGGGGTGTTCGTGCTCTTCACCCTGCTCGGGTGGGGTGTCCAGGCCTGGACCGACTGGCTCTGGTTCGACGAGGTCCGCTACACCGAGGTGTTCACCGGAGTCCTGCTCACCCGGCTGGCGCTGTTCCTCGCCGTCGGGCTCGGCATGGCGGTGTTCGTCGGTGGCAACCTGTGGCTGGCACACCGGTTGCGTCCGCGGCTGCGTCCGCACTCGGTGGAGCAGGCGACCCTGGAGCGCTACCGGATGGTGCTCAGCCCGCGACTCGGCACCTGGATCGCGCTGACCGCCGCGGTGGTCGGGCTCTTCGCCGGCCTCTCCGCGCAGAACCGGTGGAACCAGTGGATGCTCTTCCGCAACGGCGGTGACTTCGGGATCAAGGACCCGGAGTTCGGGGTGGACATCGGCTTCTACGTCTTCCAGTTGCCGTTCTGGCGCTACCTGCTCGGGGTCGCCTTCACCGCGGTGGTGCTGGCGGTGATCGGCGCGCTGGCCGTGCACTACCTGTTCGGCGGGGTTCGCCTGCAGGGCGTCGGGGACCGGATGAGCAACGCGGCCCGCGCGCACCTGAGCAGCCTGGTCGCCGTCTTCGTGTTGTTGAAGGCCATCGCGTACGTGCTGGACCGGCGGGCGATGCTGCTGGAGTACAACGAGGGCGTCAAGCTGTACGGCGCCGGCTACGCGGACGTCAACGCGCTGCTGCCGGCGAAGGAGATCCTGGCCTACATCTCGATCGTGGTGGCGATCGCGATCATCGTCTTCTCCAACGCCTGGATGCGGAACCTGGTCTGGCCGGGCATCTCGCTGGCGCTGCTCGGCGTCTCCGCGGTGGCCATCGGTGGCATCTACCCCTGGGCGGTGCAGACCTTCGAGGTGAAGCCGAGCGCGAAGGACAAGGAAGCGCCGTACATCCAGCGCAGCATCGACGCGACGCGGGCGGCGTTCGGGCTGGGGGTCACCGAGACGACCCCGTACGCGGCGAACAACCTCACCCCGCCGGCGAGCCTGGCCACCGACACGTCGGTGGTGCCGAACGTGCGCCTGCTCGACCCGCAGTTGGTCAGCGAGACGTACACCCAGCTCCAGCAGGTGCGTGGCTTCTACGACTTCGGCCCCAAGCTGGACATCGACCGGTACGGGGTGAACGGCAAGGTCTCCGACTACGTGGTCGGCGTCCGGGAGATCAACTACGGCGAGCTGACCGATCAGCAGAACACCTGGATCAACCGGCACACCGTCTACACCCACGGGTACGGGCTGGTGGCCGCCCCGGCGAACCAGGTGGTCTGCGGCGGGCAGCCGTTCTTCGTCTCCGGCTTCCTCGGCGAGAAGACCCAGGAGGCGTGCTCCTCGCAGACCGAGCAGATCACGGCCAAGCAGCCGCGGATCTACTACGGCGAGCGGATGGCGGCGGACGACTACGCGATCGTCGGGCAGTCCGACCCGAACAAGAAGGCCGAGTTCGACCGGCCGGTCGGTGAGGGTGGCGGCGAGTCCTACACCTACACCGGCGAGGGCGGCGTCGAGATCGGCTCCTTCGCCCGGCGCCTGCTGTACGCCATCAAGGAGCAGGAGTCGAACTTCCTGCTCGCCGAGGCGATCAACAAGGACTCCAAGCTGCTCTACGTGCGCAACCCCCGGGACCGGGTGGAGAAGGTCGCGCCGTTCCTCACCCTGGACGGTGACCCGTACCCGGCGGTGGTGGACGGTCGGGTGCAGTGGATCGTCGACGGTTACACCACGGCGGCCAGCTACCCGTACGCCGAGCGGGTCAACCTGCAGACCGAGACGACCGACGAGCTGACCAACCGGGGCACGTTCCAGCTGGCCCGGGAGAACGTGAACTACATGCGTAACTCGGTGAAGGCGACCGTCGACGCGTACGACGGCACCGTCAAGCTCTACGAGTACGACGACACCGACCCGGTGCTCAAGGCATGGAACAAGGCGTTCGGCGGTGACCTGATCCAGCCGAAGGCTGACATCCCGGTGGAGCTGAACGAGCATTTCCGCTACCCGGCGGACATGTTCAAGGTGCAGCGCAACCTGCTCACCAAGTTCCACGTGACCAACCCGGGCGACTTCTACTCGGCACAGGACTTCTGGCAGGTGCCGAACGTGCCGGACGCTCCGGACAGCGGCCAGAAGCAGCCGCCCTACTACCTGTTCACCCAGTTCCCGGGGCAGGAGAGCCCCCGGTTCCAGCTCACCTCCGCGGTCACCCCGAACGGCCGGCAGAACCTCGCCGCGCTGATCTCCGGGTCGTACGTCGACGGGAAGCCGCGGCTGGAGGTGCTGGAGTTGCCGGACCAGACCCGGGTCTCCGGCCCGGTGCAGGTGCACCAGCAGATGACCAACAACGCCAACATCCGTCAGCAGCTCAACCTGCTGTCCAGCAACCAGGCGCAGGTGCAGTACGGCAACCTGCTCTCGCTGCCCTTCGCCGACGGCATGCTCTACGTCGAGCCGGTCTACGTGAAGAGCAACCAGCAGGACGCGTACCCGCTGTTGCAGAAGGTGCTGCTCTCCTACGGTGACGGTGGCTCCTTCGTGGCGCTCGCCGACAACATCAACGACGGCATCAAGCAGTTGGTCGAGCAGGGTAAGAAGGCCGGGCAGGGCACGTCGCCGCCCCCGAACACCGGGGGCAACCCCACGACGCCGACACCGACGCCCACGCCCACCGGGACCGGCTCGCCGACGCCGACGCCGAGCGCCAGCACCCCGCCTCCGGCCGGTGACCTGGCTGCCGCTGCGGACCGGGTGCAGACCGCGATCACCGAGGTCCGGGCCGCGCAGACGTCCGGCGACTTCGAGCGGTACGGGCGTGCGCTGAAGGCCCTGGACGAGGCGCTCACCGCGTTCCAGCAGGCGCAGCAGGCCGCCGGCACTGCCAGTGGTGGCGCGTCGCCGAGCCCCGGCGGCTGATCCACCACCGCGGGGAGCACGTCTCGGAGCCCTCGTCGTCGGACCGCACCGGTCCGGACGGCGGGGGCTCCGCCGCGTCCGGTGGTGTGCCCGTCTGTCACCTCACCGACAGGTTCGGTCGGACCGCAACCTGCGGCACCGGTCCGCCGTCCTCATTGCAACGGGGTGGGATGAAGGGGAGCAGTCGTGAGGGACGCGCAGAGCTTTGATGACTTCTACCGCAGCACAGCGCGGCGAATGGTGCGGTACGGCTATGCGGTCACCAGCGACCACAACGAGGCGCAGGACCTGGTGCAGGAGGCGTACGCCCGGGCCTGGCGGCAGTGGGGGAGCCTGTCGGCGCATCCGGCGCCGGAGGCGTGGCTGCGGCTGGTGGTGTCCCGCCTGGCGACCGACCGCTGGCGGCGGCTGGGCGGCCTGCGTGGCGCGCTGCGGCTTGCCGGGCCTCCACCGCCGGTCCCGCCGCCCAACGAGGACAGCGTGCTGCTGGTCCAGGCACTGCGTCAGGTGCCAGCAACCCACCGGCGGGTGTTGGCGCTGCACTACCTCTTCGACATGCCAGTCGAGGAGATCGCCCGAGAGGTCGACGTGCCGGTTGGCACGGTGAAGTCGTGGCTTTCCCGCGGCCGGGCCCGACTCGCCGCGTTGCTGCCCGATCTGGCCGTCGTGGAACTGGAGGCCACCGATGTCCCCGCGTGAACTGTCTGAGATGTACCGGTCCCTCGCCGCCGACGCCGACGCTCGCGATCTGGGCGTCCCCGACGTGCTGCGACACCAGGCGGACCGGCGGGCCCGGCTGCGTGCCGCCGGGAGCACCCTTGCCGTGGCCCTGGTGGTGGTGGGCGTGGCTGTCGGGACCCAGGTGGTCGCTCCGCAGTCGGCGCCCGTACCCTCGCCGGCCGGCACGCTCACGCCGACGGCGTCGCCATCCGTGTCGCCGTCGCCGAGCGTGACCGGCGGTTCGCCATCACCGCCCGCCTCGCCGACAACGCCCGGACGCTCCTCCGGCACGACGGCGACGCCTCCCGGCGTCACCGGTACGCCGCCGCCCAGGACGCCGACCAGCATCCCGGATCGGGCGTTCTTCAAGCTCGCGGCGGCCAACCAGATCGGCATCGCGCCGGAATTCCGGGACCTGGACGTCCTGCCCGGACTGTGTGGGGCCGACTACCCGAGTGAGGCGGCGATCGTGCAGGGTCGGACCAGAAAGGTTGTCTACAAGCTGCCGCAGAACCCGGGCGAGGGGTACGTCCCGGACGGCACCTACACGCACTCCATCACCATCTACCGGGCCGGGCGCGCCGACGACCTGCTGGACGAGCTTCGGCGGGCGGTGCGCGACTGCCCGCAGCAGGAACGGTCGGGCGGCAACGCACAGGTGTTGAGCAGGCAGCGGCTGTTTGCCGACAGCGGGTACGGCGACGAGTCGGTGCTGTTCGAGATGCGTAGCCCGGGTCAGGACATCAACGGCGACCCGACCGGTGTGGAGGACGTGCGGCTGGTCCGGGCGATCCGGGTCGGCGACGTGGTGACCATTCTCTGGGAGCAGGGCTGGGAGAACACCTCCAGCCAGCGGGCGCAGGTCGACGGGGACAGCCGGCGCGCGGTCGCCGCCATCCGGGCCTGGCTTGGTTGACCACGGTGTGCCGGACCGCGATCCGGCGGATTCGGATGTCGTTTTGCGGGGCCCGGGGGTGGTGCGCTACGGTTAGCGAGCCGACGCGGGGTGGAGCAGCTCGGTAGCTCGCTGGGCTCATAACCCAGAGGTCGCAGGTTCAAATCCTGTCCCCGCTACGAACGAAAGCCCGTCTCCGGTTTGCCGGAGGCGGGCTTTCAACGTTCCGGGCATCGCCCCGGCAGCGGTCGGTGACCCCGCTGATCATCGCCGGGACGGCATGGGTTAGTCTTAACCAGTCGACGCGGGGTGGAGCAGCTCGGTAGCTCGCTGGGCTCATAACCCAGAGGTCGCAGGTTCAAATCCTGTCCCCGCTACAAATGGAAATGATATGAGCCCGGCCCCCACAGCGTGGGGGCCGGGCTTGTTTGGTGCCTCTGCCAGAAGCGAGATCCCGACAGGGCCGGCGCCTGGCAGGCGCCGGCCCTTCGCGGGTGCTACCTCAGGCCGAAGGCCCGCGTGACGGTCTGCGTGACGCCGCCACCGTTGCGCTGCTCGGCGGTGACCCGGATCGACACGAAGTCGGCCCGGTGGGGCGCGTTCAGGGAGACCCGCCAGGTGCCCTTCTTCTCCCTCAGGTCCTGCCGCTGCCAGGTCCTCCCGTCGTCGTAGGAGACCTCCAGCCGGAGCGAGGACACCGCGTCCCGGGCGGCGGTGCTGCCCACCACCACGGGCGTGATGGAGAAGTCGCTCCCGCGCTTCGCGCGACCGGCGGCGTCCACGTCCGTTCCGTAGTCCAGCTGGACCAGCGGGATGGCCTGCACCTCCGCGCCGCCGCCGGAGATGAAGCGCCACTCGGTGTGCGTGGCGGTCGAGTACGGGCTGAACTCCGGCTTGCCCTTGGTCTCGACGACCAGCCGGTACGGCAGTTTCTCCGGCGACAGGTCACCCGCGCCGACCTCCGGCCAGCCGTCGAACCGGGTCAGTTGCTTGTCGCCCTGGTAGAACGTGGCGATCTGCGACATGCTGGCCCCGCCGCTGTGCGCGGCCCCCGCATCGCCGAACCCCTGGATGTAGGCGCTCATGGCGGTCTCACCACGGAACGGGATCTCGGTGCTGAGCAGGCGTGGCCGGGTGATGGGCCCGAACCAGCGGTCCTTCTGCACACTGCCCGGCCGGTAGGCGATCGCCTCCGTGTTGGACCGCGCCCAGTCGGCGACGTCGGCGTACTGCATCCACCTGACGCCGTCGCCTGCGGAGACCCAGTCGGTACGCGGCCCCGGCACGACCGGCTGGAACGGGAACGGACGTCCCGCCGCGTACTCGTACGGCGGGTAGTCCGTCCGGGTCTCGCTGGACTGCTTGCCCGGCGGAGGGGAGAAGGTGAGATCGATCCGTGCGAGGTTGCCGGGACCGGTCTTGGCGGAGGGGTCCGCGGGCACGCCTCCACGGTGGTAGTCGACGAGGTCGTACAGGTACTTCGCCGCCGGGTGCGCCACGACGGTCAGCCGTACCGGTTTGTGGCCGGCGGTGGTGATCTTCTGGATCAACGCCTCGCCCTGGTCCATGGTCACCGAGGCGACCGGGACCTGCCCGGGCGTGACCCCGTCGGGGTTGCCGTACCAGTCGCTCCTGCGACCGTCGCGGTCGTTGACCACGAGGAGCATCGCCGCGCCGGCGGTGTGCGCCGCCGTCGCCTGGTCCGTCGGGGTCACCGAGTCGCTGCCTCGTACGACCACGGCCCGGCCCCGGGCGGACACACCGGCGTAGTCGGTCTTCGCGCCCAACCCCGCGAAGACGGCGTCCAGGCGAGTCGTGCCATCGGGCAGTGCCGACGAGCCCGGCTGCACGAGGGGGTCGCCGAGGCGACCGCCGTCATAGCTGATCGCCAGTGGCGTCTGCGCGGCGCGGATCCGGGTGGTGAGGACGAAGCTGCCCTTCTTCACCTTGCCCTTGGTCGGGAGCGCCCACAGGCTGTCGTAGGTGGCACCGGGCCAGAAGGTCTCCTTCAGGGCACTCCAGTCGGTGGGCGTCGGTTCGGCGGACGTGAAGGAGCGGTAGACGTCGATCCTGCTGTTGACGACGGCGGTCGGCTGCGGTGTCTCCACCTTCACCTGGCGGGCCCGTGCGGCGTCGAGTTCTACGACCCGGTCGGTCGTCAGGTCGACCTCGGGGGCGGTCAGCATCGCGAGGCCGAGGGACCGGGGGCCGTTCAGACCCTCCACGTCCGCCGCGGCGACGACGGTGTACGAGCCGGGGGCCAGGCGGCTGGTGAGCTTTCCGTCCCTGACCCACATGAACGTGGAGCCCGTCTCGGCGCTGACGACCTCCACCTCGCCGCTCATGGGTCGACCGGCGCGGTCCTTCAGACGGATGGTGAGGTCGTACTTCTTGGACTCGACGGCGATCCCGACGGCCGTGTGTACCTCGCCGGCCGGGAAGCGGGCCGTGACCTGGGCGGAGTACCGGCCCGAGGGGAGGCCCTCCGGGTCCACCACGACGTCGACGGTCGAGGTGCCGTGGGCCGGCACCGTGACGCTGTCGGCGGCCACCGTGAACGTCCCCGCGGAGGAGGCGCCGTGCTCGACGGCGAGAGCCAGGGTGACCGGGTTGGCGGTGGTGTTGGTGTAGGTGATCTTCCGGGTGATCGGCTGAGGTGAGGTGCCGGGAGCCCACCGGACGAGGCCGGCGTCCACCGAGCCGGTCGCGACGACCTGGTCCTGGTGGTAGGCGGCGGCCACGTTCAGTCGACCACTGCCGGCCTGGTACGCGGTGTAGTCCGGGGTACGGACGCTGGTGCTCATCAGCGCGTCCTTGATCTGCCGCGCACTCCAGGTCGGGTGCTTCTGCACCAGCAGGGCAGCCGCCCCGGCGACGTGGGGTGCGGCCATCGAGGTGCCACTGTCCACGCGGTAGTAGCCCTCGCCCCAGGGGATGTGCTGCGAGCGCGCTGCCAGCACGTCCACGCCGGGGGCGGTCATGTCGGGCTTGAGGGCCTCGTCGTTGGTGCGTGGCCCGACGCTGGAGAAGTCGGCCAGGTGGTCGGAGGTGTCCACCGCGCCGATGGTGAGCGCGGCGTCGGCGGTGCCCGGCGCGCCGAGGGTGTACGGATCGGGACCGCTGTTGCCGGCGGAGACGACGAAGAGCGCGCCCGTCTCGGCGGTCAGCTGGTTCACGGCCTGGCTCAGCGGGTCGTCCTGCGTGTGCCACGCGCTGACGCCCAGGCTCATGTTGATCACCCTGGCGTGCTCGGTCCGCGCCGCCCACTCCATGCCCGCGATGATCCCCGAGATCGAGCCGCTCCCGTTCTCGTCGAGGACCTTGCCCACCACCAGGTCGGCATCGGGAGCGACACCCCGCTCCTTGCCGTCCGAGGCGGCGCCCGTCCCGGCGACGGTGGACGCGGTGTGGGTGCCGTGCCCGTTGCGGTCGATCACGTCCTGGCCGGGGATGAAACTCCGGGACGCCACCACCTGGTCCACGAGGTCGGGGTGGGTGGTGTCCACGCCGCTGTCCAGGACGGCGACCCGCACGCCGCTGCCGGTGCCTCCGGCCGCCCAGGCCGCCGGTGCGCCGACCTGCGCGGTGGTGTCGGCGAGAGCGGCCTTCGCCTTACCGTCGAGCCACACCTTGTCGACGCCCGCGGTGAAGGACGGGGCCGAGGTGGCGGCGCGGAGGCCGGCCGGTGACTGTCCACCACCGGTGAGAGCGGACCAGAAGTCCGCCGCCTGCGACCGGCGGGCGCGCATCGCCTCGCCACGGACCGAGGGAAGCTCCAGCGTGGTCTGCGCGCCCGGCAGCGTGGTGCCGGTCCGGCGCGTCGCCGAGTCCGTGGCGCGGGTGACGATCAGGGGGAGTTCGCTGGCCCGTGCGTCGTCGAAGCCCTGCGCGATCAGCTGGGTGACGTCGAAGAGTTGCTTGTCGAGTCGACCGGTCGCGAGGTAGGGCATCGCCTCGTCGGGATACACATAGGTGTCCCCGCCCTCGGTGGAGACCCGTACGGCGCCGGTGGCGCCCGGCGCGCGTGTGACGTCCACCGAGGGCGTTGCGCCGTTGACGCCCGGGGTCACCGTCACCCGGTCGCCGGTGATCAGGGTGACCGTGACGGGTGCGCGGTGTGCGTTGCCGGTGGCGGCGGGTGTCGCCGGAGGCGGTGGGGCGCCGTGCGCCGCCGTCGGGGTGAGGAGAGCGGCGACGAGGGTGACGCCTACCGCTGCCGCCGCAGATCTTCGGGTGCGAGAGATCCGCGCACTGCCTACAGAGTTGACCATGGATTGAATCCGATCACCTCCGGAGATTCATGTAAAGATCATCACCGTTGCCGGGGCGTTGCGGAAACGTTGCCCACGATCTCGGCTCCGTGATTCGGCGTGGACCGACGTGCCGAGGTTGCGCCCTTCGGCGAGGATGGGCGCATGTCTTCCTTCGGTAAGTGGTGGGGCCGGCTCAGCGCGGTCCTCGGTGGGGCCGTGCTGGCGGTCTTCGTGCCCGTCGCGGCCTGGGCGTCCACGGGCACTGGCGAGCTGGTGGTGGAGGCCGCCCGGCGGCGAGGCCGCGGCGGTTTCGGGATCCTCCCGCTGCTCTGCTGCCTGGTGGTGGTCGCGATCGTCGTGTTCCTCGTGCTGCGTCTGATGCGCAACCGGCGAGGCGGTCCGCCCCGCTGACCGACGCCGAGGCGACGCCGGGTCTCGGGCAGCCGGCCCGGGGGCCGGCCGCCGGTGCTCACACCGCGAGGGCCGCGATGGCCTGGGACAGGAAACGCGCGGTGGCCTCCCGGGTGCCGTCCCGCTTGACGCGGATGCGCTCGGCGGCAGTGACCAGCAGGGTACGCACCTTGGCATGCCCCTGGGGTGGTGGCGCCGGCGCCGGCCCGAGCAGGTCGGCGATGCTGGCGCCGAACGCGGCGGCCCGTCGCTGGGCCGGGTCGGTGATGCTGCCCTCGGCGTAGCTGCGGACAGCGAGGCTGGCGTTCAGCCCGCGCTCGTGGCCCAGGACCGTGCCGGCCTCGCCGTTCGTGGTCAGGAAATTGATCACGTCGACGACGGTGTTCGGATGGCGGGTGCCGCGGAATGCGGCCCAGTACATCGATGCCCGCGCCCACTGCGCGCCGGGCGCCCCCGGCAGGCCGGTCAGGCCCAGCTCGGCATCGGTGAGTCGCTGAAGCTCCGGCAGCTGATGGGACCAGGCGAAGGACGCGGCGGTCAACCCGGTGACCACCGGTTGCCGGCCCGGCTCCCCGCTGTCCGCCTGCTCGACCAGCGCCCCGCCCGGTGTGGCCCGTTCGGCGCGGGCCTGCTGCCACAATTCGAACCACGCGATCAGCTCGTCCGCGCCGAAACCGATCTGGTTGCCCCGGTAGAACTCACCGCCCTGCGACCGCAGCCAGAGCCAGAGCGCCCGGTAGTCGCCGGACGCGTCCATGGTGCCGGCCACCTGGCCGTCACTGGCGTCGGTGACCTGCCCCGCCCAGGAGATGTACTCGGCCCAGGTCATCCCACCACGTGGCTCCGGCACCCGCAGCTCCCGCAGCAGGTCCCGGTTGAAGACCACGCTCACGTGGGTCTGCCCGCTGGCCACCGCCATCGTCCGCCCCTCGACCGTGCCGTAACGGACCAGCCCTTCCGGCAGGCCCCGCAGGTCCAGATGGTGGTCGGCGACCCGGTCGCTGAGGTCGAGGATGATCTGGCGTTGGGCATACTCGGTCAGCATCGCGTCGTCGATCTGGATCAGGTCCGGGACGTTCCCACCCGCCGCCTGGGTGGCCAGGCGGTCGTAGTAGCCCTCGGCACCCTGCCAGGTGACCCGGAAGGTGACCCGCGGGTTGCGATCCGAGTAGAGGCGCAGCACCTTCTCGGTGATCTCGGCCCGCTTGGCGTTGCCCCACCAGAAGACCGACAGCTCGACCGGCCCGTCCTGGGCCGACGTGGTGGCGCCGTCGCTGCATCCGGCCAGCCCACCTGACGCGAGCAGCGGAGCGCCGAGCAGCGCGCCGAGCAGTCGGCGTCGGCCCGGGTCGGCGCCGAGGCGGTCGAACGGGGGTCGTACAACGGGCACGGGGGTCTCCTGGACCTGCGGGGGCAGCGGTCGGACCATTCACGCAGGCAGCGCACGAGGGTGTCAACGTCCGTCCGGTCACCCCCTCGCGCAGGTGGTCGAATCGGGCTGACCGACACCGCATGGTGTACTAGGGCGCGTGGAACTTCTGCACTCTGGCAAGGCTCGGGACATCTACGCCGACGGCGAGGACCTGATCCTGGTCGCCTCGGACCGCATCTCGATCTACGACGTTGCGCTTCCGACGCCGATCCCGGACAAGGGCCGCCTGCTCACCGCACTCTCGCTGTGGTGGTTCGAGCAGCTCGCCGACCTGGTGCCGAACCACGTCATCTCCGCCGCCGACGTGCCCGCCGAGTTCGCCGGGCGGGCCATCCGGTGCCAGCGGCTGGACATGCTCCCGGTCGAGTGCGTCGCTCGCGGCTACCTCACCGGCGGCGGCCTGCGGGAGTACGAGCGGACCGGCGCCGTCTCCGGCGTACCACTGCCGCGCGGGCTGGGCGAGGCGTCGATCCTGCCCGAGCCGATCTTCACACCGTCGAGCAAGGCGCCGATGGGCGAGCACGACGAACCCATCACGTACGACGACGTGGTGGACAAGGTGGGCGAGGCGACCGCCGAGCGACTGCGACAGATCACCCTCGACGTCTACCGGCGCGGCGCCGAGCTGGCCGCCGACCGGGGCATCCTGGTCGCCGACACCAAGCTCGAGCTGGGCTGGGCGCCGGACGGCACGCTGGTCCTCGCCGACGAGCTGCTCACCTCCGACTCGTCGCGGTTCTGGCCGGCCGAGTCGTACCAGCCGGGCCGGGTGCAGTTCTCCTACGACAAGCAGTACGTGCGGGACTGGGCCACCGGGAGCGGCTGGGACAAGCAGGGCCCGGCCCCGGACCTGCCGGCCGAGGTGGTCGAGGCGACCCGGGCGCGCTACATCGACGTCTACGAGAAGCTCACGGGCAACCGCTGGGAGTGACCGGGACACCGCCCTTTCGCCGCACCTGCTGGACCTAACCCTCATCACCATCGAGGATGGACCCGTCACCCTTCGTGGAGTCTGGGGCGGTCGGATGAACGGCGACATGTGGATCAGGGCGCTCAAGGCGGCCCGGGCCGGTGCGAGCGTCTCGCAGGAGGCCCTCGCGGAGCTGATCAGGTGGAGTCCGTCCACCATCGCGGCGATCGAGACCGGGCGGCGCCGGCCCACCCCGCAGTTCGCCGAGGCGGCGGACGCGGCGCTGGACACCGGCGGGCTGCTGACCGAGTTGCTGGCGGTGGCGGCCCGGCAGGAGCCGCCGGCCTGGTTCTCGCCGTGGCGAGCGATCGAGGCCGAGGCGGTCACCCTCCGCACCGTTCAACCGTCGCTGGTGCCGGGCCTGCTCCAGACCGAGGCGTACGCGCACGCGGTGCTCAGCGCCCAGGGCACCCACACCCCGGAGCAGGTCGACCAGCTGGTCGCCGGCCGGCTCGCCCGCCAGGAGCTGCTGACCGGCCCGGCCCCGAAGCGGTTCACCGCGGTCGTCGACGAGGCCGCGCTGCGCCGAGTGGTCGGCGATCGGGACGTCCAACTCGCCCAGTTGGAACGGCTGGCCGAGCTGGCCACCCTGCCCCACGTCAGGCTCTACGTGATCCCCGCCGGGGTGGGCGCGCACGCCGGGCTGGCCGGCGGCTTCGTGCTGGCCGCGCTGCCCGGCGGCGACGAGGTGGCCTACGTCGACGGCGTCTTCGGCCAGATCGTCGACCGGCCCGACACCGTGGATACCATCAGGACGATGTGGGACACCCTGTTGGGCGAGGCCCTGCCGGCGAGCGTGTCCGTCGAGCTGATCGGAAAGCTGGTGAACGAGCTGTGAACTCCGCCCCCACCCCTCGGTGGCGCGTGTCGACCCGGTCCGGCAACGGCGGCGACACCTGCGTCGAGGTGGCCGACAATCTCCCGGACCAGGTGCTGGTCCGGGACTCCACCGACCGCGCCGGCGCCGTCCTCACCTTCGCGCCGGCGGCCTGGCGCGCGTTCGTGGCGCGGGTCCGCACCGGCCGCTGAGGTCAGTCCACCCAGTCCAGGGTGCGCTGGACGGCCTTGCGCCACTGGCGTAGCTCCCGGTCACGCAACTCCAGCGCCATGGTCGACTCCCACTGGGCGTCGGAGTGCCACTGCGCCCGCAGGGTGGCCAGGTCGGGCCAGAAGCCGACCGCCGGCCCGGCCGCGTACGCGGCGCCCAGGCAGGTGGTCTCGGTGATCCGGACCGGACCACCGGCACTTCGAGGACGTCGGCGAGGAACTGCATGAGCAGCCCGTTGGCGGTCATCCCACCGTCCACCCCTGGTGCCCTGGCCGATGGCGGTGACGTACTGGGGGGTCACCGTGGACCGACGGCGTGGTGCGAGCTGTGTCACGGTCGGTTCCGGCCCGCCGCCGCCCGCCGCCGTCCGCGTCGCCTACGATGTGCGAACGTGCGCGACATCGCCGTTTTCAGTGGAACTGCCCATCCCGACCTGGCTGCCGAGATCTGCGCCCACCTGGGGGTGCCGCTGCATCCGGTGCGGGTCTCCCGGTTCGCGAACGACTGCCTGGAAGTGCAGTTGCAGGCCAACTGCCGGGAGCGGGACGTCTTCCTGATCCAGCCGCTGGTGCCGCCGGTGCAGGAGAACCTGGTCGAGTTGTTGCTGATGATCGACGCGGCGCGGGGTGCCTCCGCGGGCCGGATCACGGTGGTGCTGCCGCACTACGCGTACGCCCGATCGGACAAGAAGGACGCGCCACGGATCTCGATCGGCGCCCGACTGGTCGCCGATCTGCTCACGTCGGCCGGGGCGGACCGGGTGCTCGCGATGACCCTGCACTCGCCGCAGGTGCACGGCTTCTTCAGCGTCCCCGTGGATCACCTGCACGCGCTGCGTGAGCTGGCCACCCACTTCCAGCGCTACGACCTGAGCAACACCGTGGTGGTCTCACCCGACCTGGGTAACGCCAAGGAGGCGGCGGCCTTCGCCCGGCTGCTCGGTACGCCGGTCGCGGCCGGGGCGAAGCAGCGGTTCAGCGACGACCTGGTCAAGATCAGTGCGGTGATCGGCGAGGTGACCGACCGGGACGTCATCGTGCTGGACGACGAGATCGCCAAGGGCAGCACGGTGGTCGAGTTGATGGAGCATCTGCGTGGGCTGAAGGTCCGGTCGATCCGGCTCGCCTGCACGCACGGCCTCTTCTCCGACGACGCCCTGCGGCGGCTCAGCCAGCAGGACGGCGTCCTGGAGATCGTCTGCACCAACACGGTGCCCATTCCGGCCGCCAAGCGGGTGCCTGAGCTGCAGGTCCTGTCGGTGGCGCCGGCCCTGGCCGAGGCCATGCGTCGGATCCACAACGGCGAGTCCGTCTCCGCGCTCTTCGGCTGAGCCACGCGATCACGCGGCTCGGTCGCGGGGATCAGTACGTGGTGCGGTCGTGGCTGACGAGACCGGTGGTGACGCGGACGGTGGTGCCGGCGGTGCTGGTGACGACCTCCATGGCATCGGTCAGCTCGCGGGCCAGCCAGAGGCCCCAGCCGCCGGCGGTGTCCGGGGCCGGCCGGCTGCGGTCGCCCAGCCGTTGTGGGCTGATCCCGTGCCCGTGGTCGGCCACCTCGCAGATCAGCGCGTCCGCCTCGTGCCAGAGCCGCAGCCATCCGCGCCCGCCACCGTGCCGGACCGCGTTGGTGATCAGCTCGTTGATCGCGAGCACGAAGTCGTCCAGCCGCTGCCCGGTGAGCCCGCAGGCATGCGCGCACGAGGTGACCGAGTGTCGAATCTCGGTCACCTGGGCCTGGTCGAAGGCGTCGGCGATCAGGAGGGCAGGTTCGATGGGCACAACCGTACGCGGTGCGTGCGGATCTGCGTTGGTCATGGGCCCGTCCCGGCGGCGGATCTCGGAGTACTTCGCGGCTTTTCCACCGTACGTCAGGGTTTCCCGAACCGCACTCGCTGCCCGCCATGCGGCTGGCCCGGTTGTGGCATCCTGACCGCCATGCCGTCGCCGCCGGGTGGATTCGAGGTGCCGCTGTGGCGTGCGCTCACGGTGTTCCGGGTGGCGTCCCTGGCGTACGTCTGCGTGCTCGCGGTGCGCGACGTCGACCGGTACGCCCACCCGTACGCCGTCGGTGCCCTGATCCTGGTGATGTCGGCGTGGACCGGGGCGACCGCGATCGGGTACGCCCGGCCGGCCTGGCGGCGCTGGCCACTGCTGCTGGCCGACCTCGGCGTGGTGCTGGCCGTCGTACTGGCCACCCCGTGGGTGGTCGGTCGGGCGGCGCTCGGCAGCGGCGTACCCACCATGGGGGTTGCCTGGATGGCCGGCCCGGTGCTGGCCTGGGCCGTCTCCGGCGGCCGGCGGCGGGGCACGATCGCCGCGCTGCTGGTGGCCGGCGCGGACCTGGCCACCCGGGAGCGGATCGGCCAGTCCTCGTTCACCGGCGTGATCCTGATGTTGCTCGCCGGAGTGGTGGTGGGGCACGTGGCCCGGCTCGCGGTGGGCGCCGAGGAGCGGCTGCAACGCGCGGTGCAGCTGGAGGCAGCCACCCGGGAGCGGGAGAGGCTGGCCCGGGGCATCCACGACTCGGTGCTCCAGGTGCTGGCGCTGGTGCAGCGGCGGGGCGCCGACCTGCCCGGCGAGGCCGGCGAGCTGGCCCGGTTGGCGGGCGAGCAGGAGGCCGCGTTGCGGGCGCTGATCGCCGGCACCGACCCGGCCGCCGCCGCGCTCCCGGCCGGCGCCGAGGCGGCGGCGGTGGACCTGCGGACCCTGCTCAACCGGTACGCCTCGACGGCGGTGGCGCTCTCCGCACCGGCCACTCCGGTGCCGCTGCCTCGGCGGGTGGCCGGTGAGCTGGCCGCCGCGACCGGCGCGGCCCTGGACAACGTGGGGCGGCACGCCGGCGGGCGGGCCTGGGTGTTGATCGAGGACGAGGGGGCGACGGTGACCGTGTCGATCCGCGACGAGGGGCCGGGCATCCCGGCCGGCCGGCTGGCCGAGGCTGCCGCGCAGGGCCGGCTCGGCGTGACCCAGTCCATCCGGGGTCGGGTGGCCGACGTGGGCGGGACGGTACGGATCGTGTCCGCCCCCGACGCTGGCACCGAGATCGAGTTGACCGTGCCGAGGGCGCAGCGGTGACCCCGACCCGGGTGATGGTGGTCGACGACCATCCGATGTGGCGGGAAGGCGTCGCCCGCGACCTCACCGAGGCGGGCTTCCTGGTGGTGGCGACCAGCGGCGAGGGGCGACAGGCCGTCCGGGTGGCGGCCGCCGCCCGGCCCGACGTGGTCGTCCTCGACCTGCAACTACCGGACATCTCCGGGGTCGAGGTGATCCTGGGCCTGCGTGCGGCCCTGCCCGACGTGCGGGTGCTGATGCTCAGCGCCAGCGGCGAACAGC
Organism: Micromonospora sp. B9E7; assembly: GCF_039871815.1. Classification (NCBI taxonomy): domain Bacteria; kingdom Bacillati; phylum Actinomycetota; class Actinomycetes; order Micromonosporales; family Micromonosporaceae; genus Micromonospora; species Micromonospora sp. B9E7. The sequence goes on along the minus strand of NZ_JBDPLX010000017.1, from coordinate 64,837 downwards.
AGAGCGTGCTGGATGCCGTCAAGGCGGGAGCCGCCGGTTACCTCGTGAAGTCGACCGCGCCCGCCGAGTTCCTCGACGCGGTCCGCCGTACCGCCGCCGGGGGCACGGTCTTCACCCCCGGCCTGGCCGGGCTCGTCCTCGGCGAGTACCGCCGGCTGGCCGCCGGCCCGGGTCAGGCCGATCCGGGCGGCGGCGCGGAGCCCGCCACGCCCCGGCTCACCGACCGGGAGACCGAGGTGCTGCGGTTGGTGGCGAAGGGGCTGTCGTACAAGCAGATAGCGCAGCGGCTCGGGTTGTCGCACCGCACGGTCCAGAACCACGTGCAGAACACCCTGGGGAAACTGCAACTGCACAACCGGGTCGAGTTGACCCGTTACGCCATCGAACGTGGCCTGGACGACTGAGCCGGGATCAGGACGTCACCGGGAACGGCGGCGAACATGCCGGTCAGACCGAGCGGGGCGGCTCCGTCTCGTGGATGGCCAACTCCTCGGCGGTCGCCCCGCCGCCGGCCGAACCCGCGTCGTACGCCACCGAGTCGGTCTCCTGGTCGGTGTGCGACCCCTCGTCCGGCTCGACCAGCCGGCCGACCGTGGCGTCGGCGACCGTGCCGAGCTGACCGTGGTCGTAGAGGGACACCGGTGAGTTCGGGTCCGAGGTCGGCCCGGGGTCCATCACGTCGGCGTCCAACTGGGCCTCCGCGGCGGCCTCCAGGTTGTCCGCCTCGAAGGCGATCTTCGGGTCGATCGTCCCCGCCAGCGGGTCGTCCGCCGGCCGCTCGTAGACCTCTCGTTCGAGTTTGTAGTCCAACGACTCCCCGTCGAGCTGCTCCTCGGCGGTCGTCCCGAACCGGTCCACCGCGACCGGCGTCCGGTCGCCGGGCAGCTGGGCCGGGTCCGGGCCGTCCGCCTCGCGCCCGGTGAGCACGTCGTCGTTGGCGGTCGAGTCGTCATCGGCGGTGTCGGGCAGGCCTTGCGCCTCGGTGTCGGACACGGGGGTCGGGTACTCGTTGTCGCGCATGTCTGACCACTACCCGCTGCCCTCCCGCCATAACCGGAGCACCGTAGGCCGTGCGGTGGCGAAACCGGCACCGGGGACGGAACATCCCGTCAGTCGAGGTGGGCCACCTCGTCGTCCGGGTGCAGAACACACCAGACGACCTTGCCGTCCCCTATGGCGCTGCTGCCCCAGCGACGGGCCATCGTGTCGATCAGCAGCAGACCACGACCGCCGGCTCGATCCGGCGGGGAGAGGCCGGCGAACGTCGGCAGGTGCGGCGAGTGGTCGCGAACGGCCAGGTGCAGGGTGCTGTCCTGAGGGGCGAGCCGGACCGTCATCGGGGTCCGGGCGTGCGCCACCACGTTGTTGACCATTTCGGTGATCGCGATGCACGCCGGGTCGATCAACGTCGCCACGCCCCAGCGTCGGCAACCGGTGCTGACCAGCTCACGGGCCTGCCGGGCGGCTACCACCGTCGGGGCCAGGTCGACGGTGAGCACCGCCGCCAGTGGCGTCGCCGCGACCGCGGCCAGCGCGCCGTCCACCGTAGGCCAGGCCGGCACCCCGGCCACCGTCGTCGGTTCGCCCGGTTCCCCGGCCACCGTGGTCGAGGCGGCCGACCGCTCGGTGTCCGTGTGGTCGGGCCGGTCGACCGCCGGGTCACACAGCAGCAGATCCGCCGCCGGCCAGTCGGCGACCTCCCGGCGAACCTCGGCGAAGACGCTCCGCCCGGTCGGGTCGACCACCCGCAGCCCGGTCACGTCCGCGACCACCGGACCGGGCCGGTCGGCGAGTCGGGCGAGCAGTGCGAGGCGTACCCCCTCGGCTCCGGCGGCGTCGAGCACACCCGTCAACCGGACCACCGCCGACGACTCGTCGACCTCCACGAGACAGTTCGCCGCGATCGCCTCGTCCTGCGCGCCGGTCACGGCTCGCGCGTTCGGGCGCTCGGTGGCGGTCATCAGCGGACCGACCGGGACCGGCGGTTGATCGCCGCCATGGTGCCGACCGCCGTGCCGGCCGCGGCCAGGCCGAACGCCGCGGTCATTCGCACCAACTGACGCCGTCGGCCGTGCCAGCCGCCGTCCCGGCGGGCGTCGGCGTCGGTGTGGAACACGTTGCCGGTGCTGTCCACCCGAGCCCCTGGACCGAACTGGGTGCGGTGGGCGTACCAGCCGAGGGTGCGCTCGACCAGCGCGGGCGCCAGCCGCCACTGGAGACCGAGCAGCCGGGCCGCGCCACCGGCGTACGCCTCCCGGCGCGGCCGACGCAGCAGCCGGACGATGGTCTCGGCGACCACCTCCGGCGGGTAGATCGGGGGTGGTGGCACCAGTTCGCGGCCGGTGTGGTTCGCCGCGTGCCGGAAGAACGGGGTGTCGATGGTGGCCGGCAGCACGGTGCAGACCGAGATCTGACCGCGACCGGTGACCCGCAGCTCCTGCCGGACCGTGTCGGCCAACCCCCGGATGCCGTGCTTGGTGGCGTTGTACGCCGACTGGTACGGCATCGCCACCTCGGCCAGCACCGAGGCGTTGTTGACCAGCACGCCGCCGCCGGCCGCCTCCAGGTAGGGCAGCGCGGCCTTGATGCCGTGCACCGTCCCGAGCAGGTTGACCTCCAGCGCGCGGCGGAACTCGGCGACCGGGATCTCGTCGAACAGGCCCACCGCACCCACCGCGGCGTTGTTCACCCAGGCGTCGATCCGGCCGAACTCAGCCGCCGCCCGATCGGCCAACCGTCGCACCGCCTCCAGATCGGTCACATCGGTCGGTACGACCAGTGCCCGGCCGCCCAACTCCCAGCATTGGTGCGCGACCTGTCGCAGGGCCGGCTCGCTGCGGGCGGCCAGCACGACGGCGGCGCCCCGGCGGGCCAACGCGTACGCGGTCGCCGTGCCGATCCCGCTGGACGCGCCGGTGATCACAACGGTCGAATCGTCGAGGGTGCGGGTCAGCGGCATTCCTGGGCGGTACCCCCGCCCGGGCCTGCTCATACCACCAGCCGGTTGTCGATCATCATCGAACTGTCGCCTGTTGTGCCGTTTGTGCTTGCTGTGGCGCAAGTGTCGGCGGCACTCAGGGGGACTCTTCCTGATCTGCCAGGTTTCGGCTCCGGGTCCGGGGGTTAATGGGACGCTCTGACCGGGAGGACCACTGCCGAGGAAAGATCGCAGGGAGGTGACCCATGCGCGTCGGCCTCGTCTGCGCGCACGCCAGTTCGTACCGCCACGCCGACGGCCCGCCGGTCGGCACCCGCCAGCACATCGCGCGGGTCGCCGCCGAGTTGGCCGAACGGGGCCACGACGTACGGCTCTACGACCGCAGGGACGACCCAGGACTGCCGGCGACGGTCGACGTCGACGGCTACCAGGTGCACCGGGTGCCCGCCGGCCCGCCCACTCCGCTCTCCACCGCCGAGCTGATTCCGTACGTGACGGAGTTCGGCCGCTGGTTGACCGACGAGTGGTCCGGCGCCTGGCGACCCGAGGTGGTGCACGGGCACTACTGGGTCGGTGGTCTGGCCGCCGCGCACGCCGTTCGGGAGACCGACATCCCGGTGGTGCAGACGTTCCACTCGCTCGGCGTCGAGCAGCTACGGCACCTGGGCGGCCACTACGACGGGCCGGGGGAGCGGATCACGCTGGAACGGGCGCTGACCCGGGCGGTCGACATCGCCGTCGCCCAGTCGAACGACGAGGTCGACGAGCTGACCCGGATGGGTCTGCAACGCAGCTCCGTCGCGCTGGTGCCGGCCGGTGTCGACATCGAGCAGTTCCACCCCGACGGCGAGGCGGCACCCCGCGAACAGCGGGCCCGCATCCTCTCGGTGGGCTCGCTCTCGGCAGGGCACGGACAGGAGGACCTGATCCGGGCGATGCGGCTGGTCGGCGACGCCGAACTGGTGATCGCCGGTGGGCCGCCGACCGACCAACTCGCCAACCACGCCGAGGCGCGGCGGCTTCGCGAGCTCGCCGAGCAGATCGGCGTCGCCGACCAGGTACGGCTCGTCGGGGCGGTTCCGCACGACCAGATGGCCACCTGGTACCGGTCGGCGGACGTGGTCGCCTGCACACCGCACTACTCCTCGGCCGGTCGGGTCTCGCTGGAGGCGATGGCCTGCGGCGTACCGGTCATCGGCTACGCCATGGGCGGCCTGGCGGACGCCGTCGTCGACGAGGTCACCGGCCGACTGGTTCCTCCCGGGGACGTGCGGGCACTCGGAGTCTCGCTGCGTCGGCTGCTCGCGGACAACGCTGGCCGGTTCGCGTACGGGCACGCCGCGGTGGACCGGGTCCGCAGCAGCTACACGTGGGAGCGGACCGCGGGCGCGTTGGAGCGCCTCTACGAGCGGGTGGTGAGCCGCCGCAAGCCGGTCGAGGCCTAGTCAGCCGGAACGGGTCACGGCGACCATTGCGCGGTCCCGGCCACGCGGCGCCGAGCGCTGCTGCTGCGGCTCCGCGTACCGGGTCAGCCCGATCACCGCGGTCAGGGTCACCAGGAAGCCGACGGCCGCCAGCCACTCCCGGCCCGGCCAGATCTTGTCGTTGAGCAGCAGCAGGCCGACGATCGCGGCCGGCACCGCGCCGGCGGCGTCCATCGCGGCGACCGCCGCGGTCGTCGAGCCCCGCTGCATGGCCAGGCCGAGCAGCAGTTGACCGACGATCGAGTGGGCGATCAGCAGGTAGAACAGCGGGTCGGTGAGGAACGCCTCGGCCGACGACGCGGATGCCAGCGGCCGGGCGGCGACCGCGGCCGAGCTGAACGCCAACCCGGCGAGCGAGCCGAGCGCCACCGAACCCGGTGCCCCGTGCAGTCGGACGGCGAAGACACCGAGCACCGCGATGACGCCGAGAGCCACCAGCAGGGCGATCGAGCCAGCCGTGCCGAGCTGCCGCGACGGTGCCGGGCGGGCGGACAGCACCAACGCGGTGATCCCGGCGAAGAGCAACGCCAGCAACACCACCTCCGCCGCCGGTAGTCGCCACTTCAGCACCAGCACGCCGAGGATCGCGGTCACCCCGAGCCCGGCCGCCACGCTGGCCTGCACGAGGAACAGCGGAAGGTCCCGCCGGGCCAGGAAGGCGAACACGAAGCCGCCGATCTGGCAGCCCAGACCGATCAGGTACGTCCGGTGCCCGGCGAGGCGCAGCAGCAGGCCCGGATCGAAGGTGTGGTGAACCGTGGTGCGGGCCGCGGCCACCGACTGGAGAAGGTTGGCGAAGCCGTACGCGACGATCATCGTCGCGAGAAAACACCAGCCGGAGGAGACCACCTGGCGAGGATAGAGGTTGCCGGGGGTCAGCGCTCGGCTGGGCGATCGAGCCTGGTGAGGATGTCGCGGTGCAGCACACCGTTGGTGGCCACCAGACTGCTGTCGGTGCCCGGCGCCCCGGCCGGGGCCCGTCGACCGGCCAGATCCGTGACCGTGCCACCCGCCTCAGTGATGATCGGCACCAACGCCGCCACGTCCCACAGCGACAGCTCCGGCTCGACCATCACGTCCAGTGCCCCCTCGGCCAGCAGCATGTAGCCGTAGAAGTCGCCGTACGCCCGGCTGCGCCAGCTGGCCCGCATCAGATCGAGCATCGCGTCGAGCCGACCGGCGCGCTCCCACCCGTCGAGTGACGAGTAGCAGAAGCTGGCGTCGTCGATTCCGCGCACCGACGACACCCCGATCGGCTCGCCGGCGGCCGGACCGGGACCGGCGTACGCGCCCGCGCCCGCGCTCGCCCACCAACGTCGCCCCAGCGCCGGCGCGGACACCACGCCGACGGCCGGCCGGTCGCCGTCGTAGAGCGCGATCAGGGTGGCCCAGACCGGCACGCCGCGGACGAAGTTCTTGGTGCCGTCGATCGGGTCGATGATCCATCGGCGGCCGTCCGGGTCGGTGGACGGCTCGGCGCCGTACTCCTCACCCAGCAGCCCGTCCGTCGGTCGGTGCTCGGCCAGCAGGGCGCGGATCTCGCGTTCCACGGCGGTGTCCGCGTCGGAGACGGGAGTCAGGTCGGGCTTCGCCTCGACGTGCAGGTCGAGCGCGCGGAACCGGGCCGTGGAGATGGCGTCGGCCCGGTCGGCGAGCAGGTGGGCGAGGGCGAGGTCGTCGGCGTACCCGGTCATCCCGGCAACCTAGCCGACGCCCGCCGGCTCACTCGTCGGGCCCGCGCCGGTCGCCCTCGCCCGGCCCGCGCTGGTCGCTCTCACCGCGCGCGTCACCCTCGCCGGCACGCGAGGCGAGCAGCCGGCGGTACGACGCCAGCCGGCGCGGATCGGCCTTGCCGGCGGCCACCCAGGCGTCGAGCGCGCAGTCGGTCTCGTCCGTCGTGTGCTGGCAGTTGGGCGGGCAGTCGACGGTGCCCTCGACCAGGTCCGGGAAGCCGTGCAGCAGGCTGTCGGCGGACACGTGGGCCAACCCGAAGCTGCGGATGCCCGGGGTGTCGATGATCCAGCCCGGGTCGGTGTCCACCCCGGGCACCGGTGGCAGTCGAAGCGCCACCGCGCTGGTGGAGGTGTGCCGACCACGGCCGATCGCACTCACCACACCGACCGCGCGCAGCGCGTCCGGGACGAGTCGGTTGACCAGCGTCGACTTACCCACCCCGGAGTGCCCGACCAGCACCGACACCCGGCCGCTGAGCAGCGCGCGCAGCGCGCCCAGGTCGGAGTCCGGGCGGTTCAGCACGTACGGCAGCTCCAGCTCGGTGTAGTAGCCGAGCACCTCCTCCGGCCCGGCCAGGTCGGCCTTGGTGAGGCAGAGCAGCGGCTCGACGTCCGCGTCGTACGCGGCCACCAGGCAGCGGTCGATGAACCCGGTACGCGGTGGCGGGTCGGCCAACGCGCTGACGATCACCAACTGGTGGGCGTTGGCCACCACCACCCGTTCCAGCCGGCCCTCGGCGGTGGTCTCGTCGTCGTCGGCGGTGCGGCGCAGCACCGAGCGACGGTCGGCGATCCGGACGATGCGGGCCAGGGCGCCCTCCGCGCCGGACGTGTCCCCGACCAGGCTCACCCGGTCGCCCACCACCACCGACTTGCGGCCCAGCTCGCGGGCGCGCATCGCGGTGACCGTGGGCAGCTCGGCCCCGACCACGCCGCGCTCGGCTCCGGACAGCACGCAGGTGTAGCGCCCCCGGTCGACGGCGATGACGAAGCCGTCCACGGCGTCGGCGTGCTGGGGTCGAGTGCGCGTACGCGGACGCGACGACTTACCGGGCCGAACCCGTACGTCGTCCTCGTCGTACTCCCGCCGTCTGGTCGCCAGGACCTGTCCCCTTCTCGCGTCAGCTCTTGCCGGTCACCATCGCTGACCATAGTGCCGGGAACTCGGGCATCGTCTTGGAGGTACACCCCACGTCGTCCAGCTCGATGCCGGGAACGGCGAGCCCGGTCACCGCGGCGGCGTGCGCCATCCGGTGGTCGTGGTAGGTGCGGAAGGTCCCACCGCGCAGGGGGCGGGGCCGGATCTCCAACCCGTCCGGTGTCTCGGTGATGTCCGCACCGAGCCCGCTGAACTCCCGCGCCAGCGCGGCGAGCCGGTCGGTCTCGTGGCCGCGGATGTGCCCGACGCCGGTGAAGACCGACGGTGAGTCGGCCAGCATGGCCAGCGCGGTCAGCACCAGGGTCAGCTCGCCGACGTCGGACAGGTCGGCGGTCAGACCGTGCACCACGCCGGTGCCCCGCACGGTCAGCCCGTCGGTGGAGAGGGTGACCTCGCCGCCCATCCGTTGCAGCAGCGAGCGGAGCTGCTCGAGCGGTTGTGCACTGCTGTGCGGCCAGCCCTGGAGGGTCACCTCACCACCGGTGACCAGGGCTGCGGCGAAGAACGGCACCGCGCCGGAGAGGTCCGGCTCGATCTCCCAGGCGCGCCCGGTGAGCGGGCCGGGCTCGACGGCCCAGACGTCGGGGGTGCTGTCGTCGACCGCCGCGCCGGCAGCCTGCAGCATCTGCACGGTCATCCGAAGATGCGGCGCGGAGGGCACCGGCGGGCCGACGTGGCGCACCACGACGCCCCGGTCGAAGCGCGGGGCGGCCAGCAGTAGCCCGGAGACGAGCTGGCTGGAGGCGGACGCGTCGATGACCACCTCACCTCCGGTGACCCGGCCGGTGCCGAGCACGGTCAGCGGCAGGCTGCCCGTGCCGGTGACGTCGATCCGGACGCCCAGCGAGCGCAGCGCGCCGACCAGTGGGCCGAGTGGCCGGGTGCGGACGTACGGGTCACCGTCGAAGGTGACCTGCCCGTCGGCCAGGCCCGCCACCGGTGGCACGAACCGCATCACGGTGCCGGCCAGCCCCACGTCGACGTGCGCGGGGCCGACCAGCGGGTGCGGTCGGACCAGCCAGCGCTCGTCGTCGCTGATCGAGACGTGCGCGCCCATCGCCCGCAGGCCGGCGGCCATCAACTCGGTGTCGCGGGCGCGCAGTGGCCGGGCCAGCGTCGACGGGCCGGCGGCCAGCGCGCTGAGCACCAGGGCGCGGGCGGTCATCGACTTGGAACCGGGCAGGCGCAGCGTCGCCGCCACCGGGTCGGAAGCGGTCGGAGCGGTCCACGGCTGCGGCGGCCGGGTCGCGGTCAGGTTCCCCACGGTTACATTCTGCCGTGTCGCTGCTGGACGGCGGATGCCGGCGGTCGTACTCCCGGTTGGCGGGACAGCCGGGAGGGCCCGCGACGCGTTAGCGTGTGCCCATGTGCGGCAGGTACGCGACGACCCGGAGCCCCGGCGAGCTCAGCGCGCTGTTCGAGTCGTCCGATGACACCGACGGCCTGCTCCGACCGGACCACAACGTCGCGCCGACCGATCGGGTGCCGCTGGTCCGGGTGAGCCCGGAGGGGCATCGCAGTCTCTGCGTCGGCCGCTGGGGTCTGCTGCCGCACTGGTCCCGGTCCGCCGCCGGAGCCGCCCGCATGATCAATGCGCGGGCGGAGACGGTGGCCACCAGCCGCGCGTACGCCGGGTCGTTCTCCCGCCGCCGTTGCCTGGTCCCGGCCGACGGCTGGTACGAGTGGGTCCGTCGGCCCGACGGCGGGCGGCAGGCCTACTACATGACGCCCACCGACGGCTCGGTGCTCGCCCTGGCCGGCATCTGGTCGGTCTGGGAATCCGGCGCCGACTCCCGGCTCACCTTCAGCGTGCTGACCACCGCGGCGCTCGGCGACCTGGCCGAGGTGCACGACCGGATGCCGGTGCTGCTGCCACCCGAGGCCTGGTCGTCGTGGCTGGCGCCGACCGACGAGCCGGAGCGGTTGCTCGTCCCGGCGTCGGCCGAGCGGCTGGCGGGGTTGGAGATCCGGCCGGTGGGGGCGGCGGTGGGCGACGTCCGCAACGACGGCCCACAGCTGACCGCCCGGGTGTCGGTGCCGCCAACGGTGGCACCACAGGAGCTGACCCTGTTCTGAGGCGAAACCACATCGTCGGGCACCGATTTGACAGGGTTGCGCTCGATTCGTCTCCTGGCTGTTCAGTCATGTTCCCGGCAGACCCTTGTCCCGGTGTCGCGAAGTGCGATAGAACACAGCGCCGGTAGTGGCTGTCGATTCGCACGGGGCGGACGCCATCCACCGATCTTGCCGGTCCCACGGGGGAGGTGGGTGGATTGACACGAGCGCGTATGCCCCGCCCGCACGAGGTGGCAGCGGCGCGGCGAGATCCGCGACTGCTGCGGGCAGTGCGGGAACGGCGACAAGACGACGCGTGGCGCACCAGAGGCACCTGTCAGAGCGTCGATCCGGAGACATTCTTTCCGGCACCGAACGAGCCGGCGGACGCTGCCGTCGCGCTGTGCCGCAGTTGTGACGTTCAGGGGTCCTGCCTGGCCTGGGCCCTCGACGTCGGTGACTGCCATGGCGTCTGGGGGGCCACCACGCCCCGCGAGCGGCGGGCGATGCTGGTCGCCTGGCGGGGCGAGGTCGAACCTGACCGGGGCGCCGTCGACGACGCCGGTCCGCCGGTACGGGACCGGCTGCTCACCCTGGTGCCGCTGAGCTGACCAACGGTCCGGTCCGCCACCGGTCGTCCGTCACACGGCGCAGAATGGGCCGGTGCCAACCAGCGACGAGATCGACACCCCGCGCGGTCCGGCGGGGATCACCACCGACCTGCCGACCCGCCCGGTCACCGCACTGCTCGTGCTCGGGCACGGCGCGGGCGGCAGCGTCGACGCGCCCGACCTGCTCGCGGTCCGGGACGCGTCGGTCGCGGCCGGCCTGGTGGTGGTCCGGGTGACCCAGCCATACCGGGTCGCCGGTCGACGTGCGCCCGCACCGGCGGGTCACCTCGACGAGGCGTGGACGGCTGTGCTCGCCGTGCTGCGGGACCGGCACGCCGACGTGCCGACGGTGCTGGTCGGCGGCCGGTCCAGCGGTGCCCGGGTGGCCTGCCGGACGGCGCGTGCGGTGGGCGCGGCCGGTGTGGTCGCGTTGGCCTTCCCGCTGCACCCGCCCGGGCGGCCGGAGCGCTCGCGCGCCGCCGAACTGGGCACCGGCCTGCCGACGCTCGTCGTCAACGGCGACCGGGACCCGTTCGGGACGCCTGAGCCGACGTCGGCCGTGCAGGTGGTGAGCCGGCCGGGGGAGACGCACGACCTGCGGCGCGATCCGGTGGGAACGGCCGCTGTCGTACGGGACTGGCTGCGGACCCAGGGCTGGGCGGCCGACTGAACGGCTTCGACCGAGCGACCGTTTCCGGTGCCGGGCGCGGGTCGTTGCATCCGATGGTGCCACCGGGCCGATTCGGGCCGGCTGCACCAGTCCTCCCAGGCCCTTCCTGGTCCCAGCGCCGGCCGCCGTCGGGGCCGGGACCAGGAACGGGGAGGGGCGGCCGGAATGCCCCAGTGGTCATCTCGCGTTACAAACCCCGGACGACTTTTCTGCGAGGGGGGTGACCGGTGCCGACCGAGACACGGAGCCTGGAACGGGACGAACGGGACGCCCGGCAGCTGAAGCGGCTGCTGGATGGTCCGGAGTGGCCCGCGACGGCGGGACCGGGCGGGGTGGGTGTGGTGAGCACGGGCACACCGGCCGGAAGTGAATCTGCGGGCAGGTCCGTGCGCGTATCCTCGGCGGGAAAGCATCCGACGCGAGGGGATGTGCGGTTGACCACCGAGAAGACGGACGAGCGCAGGGCCCGATTCGAGCGGGACGCGATGCCATTCGTCGATCAGCTCTACGCTGCTGGGCTGCGGATGACACGCAACCCGGCGGATGCCGAGGACCTGGTCCAGGAGACATACCTGAAGGCGTACGCCGCCTTCCACCAGTTCGAGCAGGGCACCAACCTGAAGGCCTGGCTCTACCGGATCCTGACCAACACCTACATCAACTCCTACCGCAAGCGGCAGCGCCAACCGATCCAGGCGCCGACCGAGGAGATCACCGACTGGCAGCTCGCCGAGGCCGAGTCGCACACCTCCAGCGGGTTGCGCTCGGCGGAGACCGAGGCACTGGACCGGCTGCCGGACAGCGACGTCAAGGAGGCCCTCCAGCAACTGCCGGAGGAGTTCCGCCTGGCCGTCTACCTGACCGATGTCGAGGGCTTCTCGTACAAGGAGGTCGCGGACATCATGGGTACGCCGATCGGCACCGTGATGTCACGTCTGCACCGGGGCCGTCGTAATCTGCGCAAGCTGCTTGAGCGCTACGCCGGGGAGCGGGGCTTCAGTGCCGCCCGCTCGTCGAAGGGCTCGAGTGCCGCCGCTGCCGGCCGGGAGGTGTGACGTGAGCTGTGGGGAGCCGCACGAGACGGATTGCCGCGAAGTGCTCGCGGAGGTCTACCTCTACCTGGATCTGGAGTGCGCCGACGAGCGGCGCTCGCTGATCCGGCACCACCTGGACGAGTGCGGGCCGTGCCTGCGCGAGTACGGGCTGGAGCAGGAGGTGCGGGCGCTGGTGGCGCGTTGCTGCGGCAACGAGACCGCGCCGGACGAGCTGCGCGAAAGGCTGCGGGTCAAGCTCACCGAGTTGGTGGTCTTCGAGACCAGTGACTCCCGCGAGCTGGCCGACTGAGCGCCTGCACATCTGACGGACCAACACCGGTGGCCCGGGTCGACGTCGACCCGGGCCACCGGTGTGCCCGGCGTCGGCCGGGTCGGGCTGATCGGTGACGGGCCGCAGGCCCGTCGACTCGTTCAGGAGTTGGGACGCTTGCCGTGGTTCGCGGCGCTCTTCTTACGGGCCTTCTTCTTCCGGGACTTCTTCGCCATGCTGACCTCCTCGTGATGGGTCGGATCCGTCCTGCGCACGACCTCGGCGCGGGTGCACCCACCGGCCGTCCGGCGTCGGGTCCGACCCGCTGATGGTAGTGCGGTCGACACCCGCCGCCTTCCCCAGGGCGGATGTGCCATCCCGGCTGTGCCGCTGTGCGCTCACCGTCGGTCGGCGCATGATTGGATACGACGGCAGACACATCGCGAAGAGGGAGGGCCCGGACATGGCCGAGGAGATCCGCGCCGAGATGGTGGCGAACGTCTGGAAGGTCGTCGCCACGGCTGGTGACACGGTGGCCGAGGGCGACACCCTGGTGATCCTCGAGTCGATGAAGATGGAGATCCCGGTCATCGCCGAGTCCGAGGGCGTGGTTCAGCAGCTCGCCGTGCACGAGGGCGACGTCGTGCAGGACGGCGACCTGATCGCGGTGATTGCTTGACCGGGCTGCGGGTCCGTCCCGCCGAGTCGGCCGACTTCGCGGCGGTGGCCCGGCTGACCGTGGCCGCGTACGAGGCGGACGGTCAGCTCAAGGGCGAGCACGGCTACGGCACGGTGCTGGCCGACGTGTCGACCCGGGCCGCCGACGGCGAGGTGCTGGTCGCGGTGGACGAGGCGACCGACGCGGTGCTCGGCTCGGTGACCTTCGTGCTGCCGGGCACCCGCTTCGCGGAGTTGTCCGGGCCCGGCGAGGCCGAGTTCCGGATGCTCGCCGTCGACCCGGGCGCTCAGGGGCGGGGTGTCGGCGCCGCGCTGGCCCAGGCGTGCGTCACGCGCGCGACCGAGTTGGGCTGCGTGGCGGTGGTGATCTGCGTCCGGGCCGGGATGGCCCTCTCGGCCCACCGGCTCTACTCGCGGCTCGGGTTCGTCCGCTCACCGGAGAAGGACTGGTCGCCGGCACCGGGGGTGGACCTGCTCGGTCTGCGGCTGGACCTGACGCGCGGCTGAACCGGCCGACCGCTCAGCCCGGGTCGGCCGTGCCCCTGTGCGGCGTCCCGGTCGGATCGAGTGGAGCGCTCGGGTCGGGTGGCGAGGTCGGGTCGAGTGGCGAGGTCGGGGCGGGATCGGTGCCGATGGCGGCCAGCAACTCGTCGGCCACCTCCAGCGCGATCTTGCGGCGTTCGTCGTCGCTGATCTGCGGCGCGCGGACCGCGAACCAGCTGCTGTGTAGCGCGAACAGCGCCAGTGCGGCGCGGAGTTGGGCGGCCGGGGATTCATCGCCCTGGCAGAGCGCGTTGGCAAGCGCCATCATCCGTCCGCGCATCTGTTGGCCGGCGGCGAGGCTCTTGAGCACGGTCTGGTTCTGCTCGAAGAAGCGCATCACCGACGGCTGCTCTCCGCCGAACATCGTGTCCGCGTACCGGGAGATCAGCTCGCGCCGGGTGGCCAGGGTGGCTGGCTGCGTCTCGGCCCACGCGGTCAGCGCGTCCATCTGCTCAAACCGGTCCTCGACGAAGCTGGCGACGATGTCGTCCTTGCTCTTGAAGTGGTAGTAGAGCGCGGCCTTGGTGACATTGAGGCGCTCGGCGATCTCCCGGAGCGAGGTCTTCTCGTACCCCTGCTCGGTGAAGAGTTCGAGCGCGACGGCCTTGATCCGTTCCCGCGTTCCGCCGCCTGTGCTCTCGCTCACGCCCGCCCTCCAAATGGCTTGACCGTTGCTTGTACCCAACTTACCGTGCGGCTAGTAAGGTGACTAGCCGGGCGGCAAGTAAGTGTGGCAATCCTCGGGGGGAGCTTACCCATGACTCAGGCAACCCAGGCCGGCACACGACCCAACAACATCCGGGTCGTGCTGTTCGGGCTGATGATCGCGATGATGCTCGCGATGCTCGACAACATGATCGTCAGCACCGCGTTACCGCGGATCGTCGGCGAGTTCGGCGGGCTCAACCACTTCACCTGGGTGGTAACCGCGTACGTCCTGGGCACCACCGTCTCCACCCCGATCTGGGGCAAGCTCGGTGACCTCTACGGCCGCAAGTCGGTCTTCCTGACCTCGGTCGTCGTCTTCCTGGTCGGCTCCGCCCTCTGCGGCATGGCCGGCTCCGGGATGTTCGGCGGCCCGCAGGACGGCATGGTCCAGCTCATCGCCTTCCGGGCCGTGCAGGGCCTCGGCGCCGGCGGCCTCATGGTCGGCGTGATGGCGATCATCGGTGACCTGGTCCCGCCCCGCGAGCGCGGGCGCTACCAGGGCATGATCGCCGGCATCATGGCGATCGCCATGGTCGCCGGCCCGCTGGTCGGCGGCTTCATCACCGACCACCTCTCCTGGCGCTGGGCGTTCTACGTGAACCTGCCGCTGGGCGGTGTCGCGCTGCTCGTGCTGATCACCACCATGCACCTGCCGAAGTACCGCACCGAGCACCGGATCGACTGGCTCGGCGCGGGTCTGCTCTCGGTCGGCATCACCGCGATCGTGCTCATCACCACCTGGGGTGGCAACGAGTACGACTGGACGTCCCCGCAGATCCTCGGCCTGGCCGTGCTGGCCGTCGTCGCGTTGGTGGTGTTCGGCCTGGTGGAACGCCGGGTCCAGGAGCCGATCCTGCCGTTGGCGCTCTTCGCCAACCGCAACTTCGCGCTGATCTCGGTGATCGGCTTCCTGCTCGGCTTCGCGATGTTCGGCGCGATGAACTTCCTGCCGCTCTACCAGCAGACCGTGCAGGGGGCGTCGGCGACCAACAGTGGTCTGCTGCTGCTGCCGCTGATGTTCGGCATGCTGGTCGTCTCGCTGGTCATCGGCCGGGCGATCACCAAGAACGGCAGGTACCGGGCGTACCCGATCGTCGGTGGCGTGGTGATGACCGCCGGCATGGCGCTGCTGGCCATGCTCGACACCGACACCAGCAAGCTGATGTCCTCGCTCTACATGGTCGTGCTCGGCGTCGGCATGGGCTTCCTGATGCAGACGTCGATGCTGATCGCGCAGAACAGCGTGGAGCAGAAGGACCTCGGCGCGGCCAGCGGCGCGGCGACCTTCTTCCGGTCGATCGGCGGCTCGTTCGGCATCTCGCTGTTCGGCGCGATCTTCGCCAACCGGCTGGCCAACTCCGAGGGCGGCCGGGCCTTCGGTGGCGGCGAGGCCGGCGCCGGCATGGACCTGGCGAAGCTCAAGGAACTGCCCGCCGAGGCGCGCGAGTTGGTGCTCGGCGGTCTCTCCGACGCGATCTCGCACGTGTTCCTGTGGGCGGTGCTGTTCACCATCGTGATCCCGGTGCTCGCCTGGTTCATCAAGGAGATCCCGCTGCGGACCGCCAACGAGGCGCCGCCGCAGGCCACCCCGGAGGAGGAGGCCGAGGTCGCTCTCGGCAAGGCCCCCGTCGCCTGATCCGACAGCCGCACCGCACGCCGCGTCGTCCAGTCCGGGCCGGCGCGGCGTGTGCTTTCCCTGCGAACGCGCGGTTACCGGCGGCGCAGGCGGTGCCAGAGTCGGCGTAGGGGATTGCGAGGGCGGGGGACCCGGGCGGATCGCGGGCCGAGTAGTTCGGTGGCGAGGGCCGCGGTGGCCGGGTCCAGCTCCGGGGCGGCGAGCGCCAGGTGGGCCAGCGAACCGGCGATCGGGACCGGCCGGGTCCGCGCCACGTCGGCCGCGTCGGCGAGCCGCTCCGCCACCACCCGCGCCACGTCCGAGCGCACCGAGGGATCCACCCAGGCTGCGGTGACCAGGGCGAACAGCGCCGCCTCGGTGACCCAGTCCTCGACGCCCCAGATCAGGTCGAGCAGCACCCGGCGGCGGGTCGAACCCTCCCACGGCTCGTCGGTGCGGTGGTGCAGCAGACCCAGGCAGGCCCACACCTGCACACCCCGGACCCAGACCGACGGGTCGTGGGCGGCCAGCAGTCGACCCACCGCGTTGGCCGGTGCCGCGGGCGGGTGAACCAGCAGGCCGAGCAGGTCGGCCACGTCCAGACCGGCCAGGCCCACCGCCGCGTCGTACGCCGCGGGCGGGTGTGGCCACGCCGGCTGCGCGATCTGCCCGATCCGTTCGACCGCCGTCGCCGAGGGCGCCGGCAGGGCGGGCGCGGGCACGTCGTCCGCGTACCGCCACAACAGTTGTGCGGATGCCCGTCGAGGCTCGCGCGGGTCCGGCTCCGGCGCGCCGCCGACGACTTCGATCCGCAGCCCGGGTGCGGTCGACGTCGCCGTCCGGACGGCGCTCGGCGGGGCGGGGGCAGCCAGGCGTACGGCGCTGCCCAGGCCGTTGTCGTCGTCGGCCACCGCCTGGCGCATCGCGTCGAGCAGTGGGCCGTCAGCCGGCGTCAGTTGACCGAGCCAGGGTCGGGCCCGGCAGCACTGGGCCAGGTCGCCGTGCTCGTGGCTGTCGTCGGGGTGGTCCCGGACGAAGTCGGCGAGCGCGACCAGGTGGGCCAGGTCGCCGTCGCGCAGGTGCCGCAGGCGGTGTGCGGTGTGCACCGCGCAGTCGAACGACGGGTCGCGTGCCAGCGCCCGCTCGGTCCACTCCAGCGCCTCGTCGAGCCGGCCGATGTCGGCCAGGGTGCCGGCGATGTCCGCGTAGATCGCCAGGTCGTCCGGGTCCAGCTCGACTGCCCGACCGAGAGCCGCCAGGCCGTCGCGGGTCCGGCCCGCGCTGCGGTACGCGTACCCGAGCCACACCTCGCCCATCTTCGACGGCTGTGCGCGTACCCCTCGGGTGGCCCAGCGGACCGCCAGCTCGACCTCGCCGAGGCGCCGGGCCAGCGCGGACGCCGCGCCCAGCAGCAGGCTGTGCTCGGGGTGCACGGTGACCGCGTTGCGGGCCAGCGTCAGGTACGGCGTCAGGGCGCTCCGGCCGAGCCGTGGCACCGGGTCGGGCAGCGCCGCGCACACCTGCATGAGGACGCGGGCGGTGTGTTCCGGGTCCAACCGTTCGGGCAACTCGGGCGCGGTGACCCAGGGGACGCCGGCCCACGGCGCACTGGGCGCGTACGCGGTGGCCGCGGCCAGCAGCTCCAGCCCCTCGGCGGGGCGACCGGCGGTGGCGAGCAGGTGGGCGCGGGCGACGACGGCTCCCACGAACGTGTGGTGGTTGATCGGGAAGAGGGCGAGGCCACCGTCGCTCACCGCGGCGAGCCGGGCCAGCGTCTCGTGCACCTCGGGCAGGGTGGGTGCCCGCGCCAACGCGCCGGCGAGGTGGCCGGCGGCGTGGTGCAGGTCGCCCTCGTCCAGTGCCAGCCGGGCCAGCGCCAGCTCCTCCGTCGCGGAGAGCGCGGCATCGTCCGTTCCCTCGGGCACGTCGTCCTCTCGTCGCAGACTCGTCCGTGTGCAGCGGGCCAAGCGTAGTTGATATTGGGATGATTCGGTGATCATCTGCGCACTCCTGCTCGTTCGATTGCTCGGAGGCGTGTAAAGGTGCAAGACTGAGCAGGAAACGCGCGGGAACCGCGCAGGGGAGGAGTGTTAGTGACACGCGCAGGGGCTGGCATGGCCGCCGACATCGACGAACAGCCCGCTGGCTACGCGCGGCTGCTCTCCGCCGCCAACGCCGCCGAGATCGCCCGGGTGGCGGCGGTCGTCGCCGAACGCCGCCCGCGGCACGTGGTCTTCACCGCCCGGGGCACCTCCGACCACGCGGCTCTGTACGGGGCGTACCTGACCGAGATCCGGCTGGGCCTGCCCGCCGGGCTCGCCTCGCCCAGCGTGGTCACCCTGTTCGGGGCGCGCCCCGACCTGTCCGACGCGTTGGTCGTCGGGGTCAGCCAGAGCGGCGGGTCGCCCGACCTGGCCGAGGTGCTACGCGCCGCCCGGGCCTCCGGGGCGCTGACCCTCGCGGTGACCAACGCCCCCGACTCGCCGCTTGTCGACGTGGCCGAGTTGAGCGTCGACATCGCCGCCGGACACGAGCGGGCGGTGGCCGCCACCAAGACGTACACCGCCGAGCTGCTCGCCCTGCTGATGCTGGTGGAGGGGATCCGGGCCGGCGACGGCGTGCTCCCGGCGGCCGAACGGGAGGCACTCGACGCGCTGCCCGAACTGGCCGCCCGCACCCTCGCCGACGACACTCCGGCCCGGCTCGCACCCCGCTACCGGTTCGCCCGGCAACTGGTCACCACCGGGCGGGGGTACGCGTACCCGACCGCCCGGGAGGCCGCGCTGAAGCTGATGGAGACGTCGTACCTGCCGGCGCTCGCCTTCTCCGGCGCCGACCTGCTGCACGGCCCGCTCGCGATGACCGACCCGGAGGTCCCGGTGCTCGCCGTGGTCGGTTCCGGCCCGGGTGGGCGGTCGATGGGCGAGGTGCTGCCGCGTCTCGGTGAACGCCGCGCCGACGTGGTGGTGGTCGGCTCCGCCGAGGTGCCGGGAGCCACCCGGCTGGCCGTTCCCGAGGTCGACGAGCGGTACGCGCCACTGCTGGACATCCTGCCGCTGCAGCGGTTGGCGCTGGCCCTGGCCCTCACGCGGGGTGAGGACCCGGACGCGCCACGCGGGTTGAAGAAGGTCACCGCGACGATGTGAGGCGCGGCGTGGCACCCTGGTCACCGTGTCCACGCTGCGCGACCTCGCCGAGGAGCACACCCATCTCCGTCCGGCCGACATCGACCACCTGCACCGCATCGCCGGCGACTGGCAGCTGCTCTCCGATCTGTCCTTCGCCGACCTGCTGCTCTGGGTGCCGGTCGACGCCGACGGCACGTTCCTCTGCGTCGCCCAGGTCCGCCCGACCACCGCACCCACCGCGTACCAGGACGACCAGGTGGGGCGCATCGTCGGCGGGCCGGAGGTGGCGCACCTGGGCGTGGCGTACTCCCAGGGCCGGATCTGGCGGGAGGGCGACCCGGTCTGGTACGGCGACGTGCCGGCCCGGCACGAGGCGATCCCGGTCCGGCTGCGCACCGCCGAGGGGGAGGCCGGTGAGGTGATCGCCGTGGTGGGGCGGGACACCAACCTCTCCACCGCGCGCACCCCCAGCCAGTTGGAACTCAACTACCTGACCACGGCGGACGACCTGGCGCAGATGATCGCGGACGGCACCTTCCCGCCGCCCCGGCATCCGGGCGAGACCACCTCCGCGCCCCGGGTCGGCGACGGCCTGGTCCGGCTCGACGCCGGGGGGAAGGTCACCTACGCCAGCCCGAACGCCCAGTCCGCGTACCGCCGACTGGGCTACGCCTCCCATCTGGTGGGCGAAGACCTGGCCGCGCTGCACCGCCGGCTGGCCGGTGACCCGCTGGACGGCACCGAGGCCTCGAACGGCATCCTGGCCGCGCTGCGCGGTGAGGCGCCGCCCCGACGGGAGATCGACGCCCGCGGTGCCACGATGCTCACCCGGGCGCTGCCGCTGATGCCCGCCGGGGTCCCGATCGGCGCGCTGGTGCTGGTCCGGGACATCACCGAGGTTCGTCGCCGGGACCGAGCGCTGATCACCAAGGACGCCACCATCCGGGAGATCCACCACCGGGTGAAGAACAACCTCCAGACCGTGGCCGCGCTGCTGCGGTTGCAGGCCCGCCGGGTGTCCATGCCGGAGGCGCGGGTCGCGTTGGAGGAGTCGGTACGCCGGGTCGCGTCGATCGCCCTGGTGCACGAGACGCTCTCCATGTCCAGCGACGAGGCGGTCGAGTTCGACGGCATCGTCGACCGGGTGGCCAGCGCCGCGACCGAGGTCGCGGCGACCGAGGTGAGCGTCGGCATGCGACGGCGGGGCAGCTTCGGCGTGCTGCCGGCGGAGATCGCCACCTCGCTGGTGATGGTCCTCAACGAGTTGCTGCTCAACGCCGTCGAGCACGGCTTCCCGCCGACCGACGAGGGCGACGAGCCCCCCGCGGTCGCCGCCTCCGGGATGGTGCCGGTCGCCGTACCCGAGGTCGATCCGTCGGTACGGCCCGAGGTGGTGGTCTCGGCCCACCGGTTCCGCAAGATGCTGCACGTATCGGTGGCCGACAACGGGCGCGGTCTGCCGTCGGACTTCGACGCCGAACGTGCCAGCCGACTCGGCCTCCAGATCGTCCGGGCCCTGGTCACCGGGGAGCTGCGTGGCACCATCGAGCTGCGCGCCGGGGCCAACGGCGGCACCGAGGCGGTGCTGGTCGTCCCGCTGGCCCGCAATGCCCCGGACGGTCGCTCACAAGCCTGAGCCGCGCTGGTCACCCTCCGCCGGGTCGCGGCCCGCCGGGGCCCGCCTGCCTTTTGCCGCCCGTGTTCCTTTTGCCGCCTGCGTGCCGCCTGCGCCTGCGTGCCATGGCCCTCGTGCGGTCGCTCGCCCATCGCCGGGGGTGCGGTAGCTCGTTCAGCTGCCGGGCCGTCTGGTCAGCAGGGCGACGGTCAGGCCGGGGCGCGGCCAGACCTGGGCGACGGTGAACTGCGCGCGGAGCGCGTCGCCCTTGGCGCCCGGCACGGCGGCCAGCGGATCGGCGTGCCGGCCGGCGACGACCAGCCACACCCGTGGTGCGCCGGCCAGGCACTGCGCCGGTTGGGGGCACTCGGCGGCCCACAGGTCACCCCGGCGGGCCTCGTCCTCGGTGACCAGGACGTCACGCGGCGGGTCGTCGAGGTGGTACTCGATGCCGAGGTCGAGGAAGAGCCAACTGTGTCGGGGCGAGTAGACCACCGTGTCGCCCGGCCGCTGACCGTCGCCGATCACCCTCGCCGCGCCCGCGTAGTCCACCGGCGCGTTGCGCGGCCACTCGTGGGTCCGCCGCAGCGCGGCCTGGTCGGGCAGGCCGAGCAGCCCGGCCAGGACCACCACGACGAGCGCGGCCGGCGCGGTCACCGCGGCCAGCGCCGCGCCCGCCAGCACGCACGCGAAGGGCACCACGAAGACCAGGTACCGAGGCACCCACAGGGGTACGACCGCGCCGGCCACGAAGAGCAGCAGCACGGGCAGCAGTACCGCGCTCGCCGGCAGCAGGGCGCGCCGCCCGAGCCGGGCCGCGCCCAGCGCGGCGATCCCCAGCACCAGGCCACCGACCACGCTGCTCTGGGCCACGCCGCCGGGCAGCGCGGTCAGGTCGTCCAGCCGAGCCAGACCGACCCAGTTCAGCTGCCGGGACTGCTGGGTCCGGGCCCTGAGCAGCAACGGACCGGCCAACAGCGCGACCGGCACCACGGCGACCACCCACCGCCACACCCGCCGATCCCGCGCACCGTTGCGACCGGCCGGCGCGGTGGCGCCCGGCGCGGAGATGCCGGGCGCGGTGGCGCTTGACGCGGGGATGCCTGGCGCGGGGATGCCCGAGGCTGCGGTGCCAGGCCACCAGGCGAGCACGACGACCAGCGCGTGCGCGGCGAGCAGGGTGAGCGCGATCAGGTGGATGAGTCCGAGAGCGGTGACCGCGGCGGCGTACCCGGCCC
This sequence comes from Micromonospora sp. B9E7, assembly GCF_039871815.1. NCBI lineage: Bacteria > Bacillati > Actinomycetota > Actinomycetes > Micromonosporales > Micromonosporaceae > Micromonospora > Micromonospora sp. B9E7. The sequence goes on along the minus strand of NZ_JBDPLX010000017.1, from coordinate 43,357 downwards.
AACGGGCCCAGCTCGGCCGACGCAACGCGGTCACCAGGAGCAAGGTGGCGAGCACCGCGAGCATGGTGGCCAGCGCGTACGGGCGCGCCTCCTGGCCGTAGCGCGACGTGCCGGGGAGCACCGCGAACAGCAGACCGGCGAAGAGACCACAGCGTCGGTCGACGAGCCGTGCGCCGAGCACGGCGAGCAGCCCGGCGGCCACGGTCATCGCCAGCACGGCCGGCGCGCGCAGGGCGACCGTGGAGTCGCCGACGATCCGGGTCCAGCCGTGCATCAGCAGGTAGTACGGCCCGGTGGCGGCGTCGATGGTGCCGGCCAGGCGGGCCAGGTCGGTGGGCGACCGGGTGGCCGCGCTCCAGGTCGCCAGCTCGTCGCGCCAGAGTTGGGCGGAGCCCAGCCCGGTCAGGGTCACCGCCAGGGTCAACAGCGCCGGGGGGAGCCAGACCGGTAGGCGGCGCAGGTGGTCCCACGCCGCCCCGCTCGACTTCTCGGACAATCCGCCCACGGTTCGAGCCTGCCACGGCCATGCCGCCCGTGGGTGTCAGCCGGCGGCAGGCGATGGGCGCCAGGAGGCCATCACGTCGTTCGGTCGGGCGGTCTTCGCCGGATCACGCTCGACGAGGTCGCCGAGCACCGCGTCGATCCGTGCCGTCAGCTCGTCGTCCAGCCGTACCGAGGTGGCCTCGGCCGTCTCCGCGAGCTGCTCGGGTCGGGACGCGCCGACGATCGCCCCGGCCACGGTCGGTCGGCGCAGCACCCACGCCACCGCCAACTGGGCCATCGTGCAGCCGGCGTCCGCAGCGATCGACCGGAGCTGGCGTACCCGGGAGAGCAGTAGGTCCGAGGAGTAGCGGGCGACGAACGACCCACCGAAGCTGTCGGTGGCCCGGGAGCCGGCGGGCGGACGTCGCCCGGGCTCGTACCGACCGGTAAGTACGCCCATGGCGAGCGGTGCCCAGGCGAGCTGACCGAGGCCGAACTCGGCGCAGGTGGGCACCACCTCGGCCTCCACCACCCGCCACAGCATCGAGTACTGCGGCTGGTTGGCGATGAACGGCACCCGCAGTTCGGCGGCGAGCCGCAGGCCCGCCCGCAGCTGCGGGGCGGTCCACTCGGAGGCGCCCACGTAGAGCACCTTGCCCTGGCGTACCAGGTCGGCGAAGGCGAGCATCGTCTCCTCCAGTGGCACCGTGTCGTCGTACCGGTGCGCCTGGTAGAGGTCGACGTAGTCGGTGCCCAGCCGGTTCAGCGAAGCGTGGCAACCCTCGATGATGTGCTTGCGGGACAGCCCGGCGTCGTTGGCCCCTGCCCCGACCGGCAGGCACACCTTCGTGCACAGTTCGATCGAGCTGCGCCGGACGCCGCTCAGCGCCTTGCCCAGCGCCTCCTCGGCCCGCCCCTGGGCGTACCGGTCGGCGGTGTCGAAGGTGGTGATGCCCGTGTCCAGGGCGGCGGCCACGCACGCGGCCGCCGCGTCGTCGTCGAGCTGATTGCCGTGGGTGACCCAGTTGCCGTACGCGACCGCGCTGACGCGCAGGCCCGACCGGCCCAGTTGCCTGTACTCCATGTGAGGATCCTCGGACCGCCCCGAGCTGTCGCCGAGACGTTCGAGCGTGGTCGAATCCGTCCGTGATCGAGGTTCGGTTCTCGCCCGACGACCTGAGCCGGGTGCGGTTCGTGCACTCGCCCCTGGCCGAGCTGGTGGCCAGCTCCTGGGCGTTGCGCAAGCCGGCGAAGTACTGGATGCACCGTCCGTGGCGGGAGCGCGCGGAGCGGCTGCTGCCGGACGCCGGCCTGGAGCCGCTGTTGGCGGTGCTCAGGTCGTCCAACGGTTACGTGCCGGATTTCCTCACCCCGATCGGGGTGGCACCGAACCTGGCCGCCGAGCTGCGGGCGGTCGCCGGCACCGACCCGTCCCGGGTGCGGCGGCAACTGGAACGCGCCGGCGCACCCCGGCTGTCCCCGGACGAACTGGTCGCGCAGCTCCACCGGTACTTCACCCTGTTGATCGCGCCGGACTGGCCGCGACTGCGGGCGCTCGCGCTGGCCGATATCCGGCGGCGGACCCTGCTCGCCGCCGAGCAGGGCGGGCGCACCCTGCTCCGCGAGGTGCACCCGTTGATCCGGTGGGACGGCGCGGCGCTGCGGGTCGCCGTCGGCACGACCCGCCCGGCCGGCCTGGACGGACGCCCGTGGACGCTGCTGCCCACCTCGTTCTCCGGACCGACGGTGCACGCGATCATGGAGGGCGACGCCGGGCCCGCCCTCTGCTATCCGCCGGCCGGGCTGGGCGGGCTGTGGGACTCGCCGCCGCCCAGCGCCGCGCTCGGCGCTCTGCTCGGCAGTACGCGGGCGGCGGCGCTGTCCCTGCTCGACACGCCGCTGAGCACCGGCGAGTTGGCCGCGATGCTGGGGCTTGCGCCGGCGACCGCGTCGCACCACCTCACCACCCTGCGGGACAACGGCCTGATCGCCGGCGTACGACAGGGGCGGGTGGTGCGTTATGCCCGAACTGTCCTTGGTGACCAGCTGGTCGGCTGACCTCCGGCCCGTGATGTGGGATCCAGCACGTGGACATTGGCCGGTCCCCTTGGGGTGTGGCAGCATGGGCCCATGACCGCCGCAGTCGTCCGCCGCTTCGTGGCACGTCGCCACGTCGATTACGGCCGCGTGCGCAGCGCGATCTGTCCGGCCTACTGACGACGCCCGACCAATCTGTCTCGGGCGCGCTCCGCGCCGGCTGTCTCAGACACCGTTGTCCCGCCCGCTTCGCCGGGCCGGCCGCCGCGCCCCGCGTATCCCGAGGCACAGCAGACAACGGAGGACGCCGCGATGGCGGTCAGCAGCATCCCGGCCCGATCCGAGGACCCGACGGCTCGCCCGACCCGAGCGCCGCGCCGGCCACGGGGTGAGGGTCAGTGGGCGCTCGGCCACCGCGAGCCGCTCAACCCCAACGAGCGGATCAAGAAGGACGACGACCCGCTCAACGTCCGGGCACGCATCGAGACGATCTACGCGCACCGCGGCTTCGCCTCCATCGACCCGCAGGATCTACGGGGCCGGTTCCGCTGGTGGGGCCTCTACACCCAGCGCAAGGCGGGCATCGACGGCGGGCGCACCGCGGTGCTGGAGCCGCACGAGCTGGAGGACGAGTTCTTCATGCTCCGGGTCCGCATCGACGGCGGCCAGCTCAGCCTGGCCCAGCTGCGGGTGATCGCGGACATCTCCCGGGAGTTCGCGCGGGACACCGCCGACATCACGGACCGGCAGAACATCCAGTACCACTGGATCCGGGTCGAGGACATGCCGGAGATCTGGCGTCGGCTGGAGTCGGTCGGTCTGCAGACCACCGAGGCGTGTGGCGACTGCCCGCGCATCGTGCTGGGCAGCCCGGTCGCCGGCGTGGCCCGCGACGAGCTGCTCGACCCGACTCCGGCGATCGACGAGATCGTCTCCCGGTACGTCGGCGACAAGCAGTTCTCCAATCTGCCCCGCAAGTTCAAGACGTCGATCTCCTGGTTGGTGGACACCCCGTACGAGTCGAACGACATCGCCTTCCTCGGTGTCGACCACCCCGAGCACGGGCCCGGCTTCGACGTCTGGGTCGGCGGGGGTCTCTCCACCAACCCGATGCTCGCCAAGCGGCTCGGCGTCTGGGTGCCGCTGGCCGAGGTGCCGGACGTGTGGGCCGGGGTGGTCGGGATCTTCCGCGACTACGGCTACCGCCGACTGCGCAACCGGGCCCGGTTGAAGTTCCTGGTGGCCGACTGGGGCGTGGAGCGCTTCCGCGAGGTCCTGGAGAAGGACTACCTCGGCCGCACGTTGCTCGACGGCCCGGCGCCGATCCTGCCGTCGAAGCCGGTCGACCACGTGGGCGTGCACGAGCAGTCCGACGGGCGGCACTACGTGGGCGCGGCCCCGGTGGTCGGGCGGGTCTCCGGTGCGCAGCTCAGCCAGCTGGCCGACGTGGTCGAGGCGCACGGCAGCGACCGGGTGCGGCTCACCCCGTACCAGAAGCTGCTGGTGCTCGACGTGCCGTCGGAGCGGACGGAGTCGCTGGTCGACGCGCTGCGCGGGATCGGCCTGGAGGCCCGGCCCTCGGCCTGGCGGCGCGGCACCATGGCGTGCACCGGCATCGAGTACTGCAAGTTGGCGATCGTCGAGACGAAGGCCCGCGGCGAGGAGTTGGTGGCCCGGCTGGAGCAGCGGCTGCGCGACTTCGACGCGGACATCTCGATCCACATCAACGGCTGCCCGAACGCGTGCGCGCGCACCCAGGTGGCCGACATCGGGCTCAAGGGTCAACTGGTGGTCGGCCCGGACGGCCGGCAGGTCGAGGGGTTCCAGGTGCACCTGGGCGGCGGGCTGGGCATGGCCCAGGGGCAGACCGCCGGTTTCGGGCGCAAGCTGCGCGGCCTGAAGACCACCGCCGAGGAGCTTCCGGAGTACGTGGAACGGCTGGCCCGTCGCTACCTGGCCGGTCGGAGCGAGGGCGAGACGTTCGCCAACTGGGTGATCAGAGTCGACGAGGAGGACCTGCGGTGAGCAGCGAGAACCGAGCGGCACCCCTGTACTGCCCGTACTGCGGCGAGGAGGACCTGCGGCCGCACGAGGCGGGGCACGGCGCGTGGGAGTGCCACGCCTGCACCCGCGTCTTCTCGGTGAAGTTCACCGGCCTGCTCTCGCGGGCGGTGACCCGATGAGTCTCGTCTCCGCCGCGAGTCTGCGCCTGGTCGGTCCGGGTGGTCCGACGCCGACCGAGCCGGCCCGGCGCGACCCGGACGAGCTGCGGGTCCTGGCCGAGCAGGCGGCCCGGGATCTGGAGGGCGCCCCGGCTCTGGAGATCGCCCGCTGGGCGGCGCAGACCTTCGGCGACCGCTTCTGCGTCACCAGCTCGATGGCCGACGCCGTGCTGGCCCACCTGGTGTCCCGGGTGGCTCCGGGCGTGGACGTGGTCTTCCTCGACACCGGTCTGCACTTCCCCGAGACGCTGCGGGTGCGCGACGAGGTCGCCCGCACGCTCCCGGTGAACGTCAGGTCGATCCGGCCCCGGCTCACCGTCGGCCAGCAGGACGGCCAGTACGGCCCCCGGCTGTTCAACAAGTCGCCGGACGACTGCTGCCAGCTGCGCAAGGTGGAGCCGCTGGAGCGGGCGCTGACCGGGTACGACGCCTGGGCTGCGGGCCTGCGCAGGGACGAGTCACCGACCCGGGCCAACACGCCCGTGGTGACCTTCGACGCGCGGCGGGGCAAGGTCAAGGTCAACCCGATCGCGGCGTGGTCGCAGCGGGATGTGGACGCCTACATCGCCCGCTTCAACGTGCCGGTCAACGAACTGTTCAAGCAGGGCTACGGGTCGATCGGCTGCTGGCCGTGCACCCGCCGCACCAAGGCCGGCGAGGACGCGCGGGCCGGCCGGTGGGCCATGTTCGAGAAGACCGAGTGCGGCCTGCACGTCTGACCTCACCGGCGACGACCCCGACCGGCCCCGGTGCGGCCGGCGGGGCCGATCCGGTGGTGCTGGTCGCGCACGGCAGCCGTGATCCACGAGCGGCCGAAGCCACCCGGGCGCTGGCCCGAGCCGTGTCGGCGGCCCGCCCGGGCACACCGGTGTGGGCGAGTTGGCTGGACCACACCGAGCCGGGGCCGACCTCGGTGTTGCGCGACCTGGCCGTGGCCGGTCACCGTCGGGCGGTGCTGGTGCCGCTGCTGCTGACAGCCGCGTACCACCATCGGGTGGACATCCCGGCGGCGGTCGCTGCGGCGGCGCAGACGGGGCCACCGCTGACGGTGCGGGTGACCGACGTGCTCGGCCCGGCGGACGGGACGGTCGACACAGGGCTGCTGGGCGGGTTGCGCCGCCGGCTCAGTGAGGCGTGCCCGGGTCGCTTCGACGCGCTTGTGCTGGCTGCGGCGGGCACCCGCGACGCACGGGCGCGCCGTTCGGTGGGCCGGGTCGCGGACGCGCTCGCCGAGGAGTTCGAGGTGCCCTGCCGGGTGGCGTACGCCTCAGCGGCTCCGCCGTCGGCCGGAGTGGCGGTGTCCCGGCTGCGGGCGGCTGGCGCACGGCGGGTCGCGGTGTGCGCGTACTTCCTGGCGCCTGGCCTGTTTCACGATGCGGTGACCGAGGCGGCCCGGTCGGCGGGCGCTGTGTCGGTCGCCGCGCCGTTGACCGACGCGCCCGAGTTGGTCGAGTTGGTGTTGCGGCGGGTCGACGACCGGGCTGTGCCGGCGTCGACGGGCTGACCCGTGCCGGCCCGCGGTGATCGGGTGCCGGACAGCGGAACGCCCCGGCGGGTGAACCCGCCGGGGCGTACAGCTGTGTCGTTGGGGGATCAGGCGGAGTGAGCGCGCAGCACCCGGAGGCCGCCGCGCCGCTTCACAGCGCGCCGCTCCTCCTCGCTCATTCCGCCCCAGACGCCGGCGTCCTGACCGGACTCGAGCGCCCACTGCAGGCACTGGTCGGTCACGGAGCAGCGCCTGCAGACGGCCTTGGCCTGCTCGACCTGCAGGAGAGCCGGACCGGACGTCCCGATCGGGAAGAACAGTTCCGGGTCCTCGTCGCGGCAGACAGCATGGTGACGCCAGTCCATGGCGGCAACACTCCTCATTCTGGATGGGTGGCAACAATTGCTTGTCGTGCTTTTCCTATATGCATCCGCAGTGCCGGTGGTGACAGTTAGCGTCCGACCATTCGGCAGTGCGTGAGCAGGCGGCCAGCGCCGGGGACCTGCTGGAACAGCTCAACCTGACGAGCATATCCAGGCAATGTCCCGGTAACTCAAGTTCGCTTGTGAATACTTTCACGAACGCTCGTGATGTCAAGGGTGACGCTCGGAAAAACTCCGGGCGGTGAGCAAGCCCACAACCCGTTTGTCCGGATTCCAGTGCTTTCCTGGTTACCCGCCGTGCCACAGCCGAGGGTCAATATAGTACAGTCCGCGTGACATTGCTGACATTTCCGGCACCTGTCCCTCGGTGTGGCGGTGACCGGCCGTTGCGGTTGTGGCCACCGTGTCAACCAAGAGCAGTACCCGAGACCTAGCAGATTACTCTCAGTGCGGCGGGAACGGAGGTGAATCTGACTTTCTCCCGCTCGCCGAGATAGTCGCCGTCCAGCTGGAACGCCTGCGGACGGCTGGAGACCAGGGTGAACTCCGGCGTGTCATGGAGTCGTAACACCTGCCGACCGCGCGGATCCGGCCGCCGGGACAGGAACTGCGTCACTGTCCGTGTTGTGCTAGCCACCCGGAGCTGACGCAGTGCCAGCACATCGAGCCCGAGGTCGAACGACGCCGCCGGATTCGGGTTGACCTCCCGGTCGCCCAGGTACGTCCACGGCGCCGTGTTCTGGATGATGACGGTGGCCAACTCGGACTCCGCCTGCTCGCCCGGACGCTCCAGGCTGATCGCGGGATGCCGGCGGTCCGAGGCGAGGAAGTACTGGTTCATGATCGAGCGCAGGTACAGCGTCGGCGTGGAGACCCGTCCCTTGCGCCGAGCCTGCTCCACCCGGTGGATCACCGCGGCGTCCAGGCCGAACCCGGCGCAGAACGTGAAGTAGCGGTCGTCCGCACGGCCCAGCCCCACCGTCCGGCTCCGGCCCAGCCGAAGCCCTTCGAGGATCATGCTGGTCGCCTCCGGCCACTCCCGGGGCAGGCCCAGCGCGCGGGCGAACACATTGGTGCTGCCGCCCGGAACGGTCGCCAGCGCCGGCAGTCGCTGGGCCAGCGCGGCGTCGTCGCCGAGATTCGGCGGGTCGGCCGTCATCAGACCGTTCACCACCTCGTTCACGGTGCCGTCGCCACCCAGGGTGACGACCAGGTCGACCCCCTCCGCGGCGGCCTCCCGGGCCAGCGCCACGGCGTGCCCGCGCCGACGGGTGTAGCGCACGTTGAGGTCGACTTCGCTGCGCAGCGCCCGGACAAGCACGTCCCGGCTGCGTTCGCTGGTGGTGGTGGCCTTCGGATTGACCACCAGGACGGCCCGCATGGGCGGCACTGTACCTCCCGACAGCCCGGGTATCGTGGCGCGCGTGACCATCGACTCGGCCCCGATTCCCGTCACGCTCCGCTGGGCGGTCCGGCTGCTGTGGGCGGAGGCGGCTGTCGTCGGGCTGATCGCCCTCTGGCTGGTCTGGGCCGACCTCACGGCCACCACCACCGATCTCCTGTCGGCGTTGCTGGTGACCGTGTTCGCCATCGGGGCGGCGGTGGTGCTCTGGGCACTGGGCCGGGCGCTGCTGCGCCGCCGGGCGGGCGCACGGGCCCCCGCGATCGTGCTCCAGCTGATGCTGCTGCCGATCGGGTGGTTCATGATCCAGGGCGGGCTGGGTTGGCTCGGCGTGCCGTTGATGGCGCTCGGCCTGGGCGTGGGTTGGTTGCTGGTCAGCCCTCCGACGACCCGAGCCCTCGGCTTCGACTGACCGTGCCGGTTGGCCTGACCGTGCCGGCGCGTGCCCAGCCGGTCAGTGGCGGGGCAGCCGCTCAGTAACCGCCGGAGCGGCGGGTGAGCAACGCGATCGTGGCCCGACCGTTGGCGGCCGTGGCGGACGCCGAGGTGGTCAAGGCGGTGAGGACCTTCCAGGCGAACGACGACTCGGCGGGCAGCGTGGCACCCCGCACGGTCGGCACGGTCACCTCGACGGTCAGCGCGTCCTCGGTGACGGCGAAGCGGCACTCCAACTCGGCGTCGCGGGTGGCGATGGCGAGCAGCATGGCGCACGCCTCGTCGACGGCGATCCGCAGATCCTCGATCTCGTCGAGTGCGAACTGCAACCGGGCCGCCAGGCCGGCGGTGGCGGTGCGGAGCACGCCGAGGTAACCGCCGTCGGCGGGCACCGTGAGGTGCACCACGTCGTCGTCGGTCGCTGGCTGGCCAGTCAGTTGAGTCACGCCTCATCCCCCCGGTCGGGGACTCTACCCGGTCAGTCGCCCGTACGCGTGCCGACGGTATTGGCGTGGCCGGCCAACTGGCGCAGGGCGTCACCGCTGAGCCGGTAGGGCACCCACTCGCTCATCTGTTCCGCACCGATCGAGGCGTAGAAGCCGGCGGCCGGGTTCCAGTCGATCATCCACCACTCCAGCCGCCGGTAGCCGCGTCGTATGCAGATGTCGGCCAGGGTGGCGAGCAGCATCCGACCTGCCCCGGTGCCCCTCGCGGACGGCCGGACGTACAGGTCTTCCAGGTAGATGCCGTGCACGCCGGCCCAGGTGGAGAAGTTGAGGAACCACAGCGCGAAGCCGACCGGCTCGTCGCGCTCGTCCACCGCGACGTGACCGAAGAGCGCCGGAGCGCTCGGCTCGTCCGACGCCGCGCCGAGGCCGAACAGAGCCGAGGTCAACTGATCGGTGGTGAGGTGGCACTGCTCCGGGGCGCGTTCGTACTCCGCCAGCTCGTGCACCATGGCGACGACGGCCGGCACGTCCTCGGGACGTGCCGGCCGGATCGTCGGGATGACCGACGAGGTCATGCCTTCTTGGTCTCCCAGAAGATCTTCGAGATCTCGTCGATCTTCGCGAGCAGCTTGTCGGCGGTGGCCGGGTCGAGGCTGCCCTTGACGCCACCAGCGCCGGCGAGCTTGGTGGCCTCGTTGAACAGGCTGTGCAGGTTCGGGTACTTCTCGAAGTGCGGCGGCTTGAAGTAGTCGGTCCACAGCACCCACAGGTGGTGCTTGACCAGCTCGGCGCGCTGCTCCTTGATGATGACGGCCCGGGTGCGGAACTCCGGGTCGGTGTTCGCCTGGTACTTCTCGCAGATCATTTTGACCGACTCGGCCTCGATCCGGGCCTGAGCCGGGTCGTAGACACCGCACGGCAGGTCGCAGTGAGCGCTCGCGGTGACGCGGGGCGCAAGGATGCGCGGAAGTCGCATCGGGATCCTCCATGGGAAGTTTGCGATGATCAAAGGCGACATTACTCCTGGGAATGCTCCCCGAACCGGGTGGAGGTGAAACCAGTGGACGCCGATCACCCGGCTGAGGCGGCCCGGTTGCGCGGGCCGCTGACCGCCGTCCTGGTGACCGGTCCGTCCATGGCGCCGACGCTGCGGCACGGCGACGCGGTGCTGGTGCGCCCCGGAGGTCGCCCGATCCGACCCGGGGACGTGGTGGTCGCGGTCTTCCGGACACGTCCCGAACTGCTGGTGGTGAAGCGGGCGGTCCGGCCGCAGGACGGCGGCTGGTGGCTGCGCGGGGACAACGACCTGATCACCGACGACTCCCGGGCGTACGGCGTGGCCGACGTGCGGGGGAGGGTCGTGGCCCGGTACTGGCCGCGCCCCGGGCGGGTACCCCGTCGGCGGATATGACCCTGCTCACATCCGAGGGGCAGTGCCGACACTATGCTCGGAAAGTGCCCGGGTGACCCCCCGCGCCGCGTGCCACCGCTCGCCGCCCACCTCGCGGCCGGGCCCGCCGCCTCACATCTGCTCGACAGATCCTGGAGTCACCGCCATGTCTTCGTCCATCGTGGACCCCGCTGATCCCGTCTTCCTGCTGCACCGGGGCGGCAAGATGGCCGTCGCCTCGACCGTGCCGCTCACCAGCCGGGAGGACCTCTCCCTGGCGTACACCCCGGGGGTGGCTCGGGTGTGTGAGGCGATCGCCGCCGACCCCGACCTGGCCGACGAGTACACCTGGGCGGCGCACGCCGTCGCGGTGGTCACCGACGGCTCGGCGGTGCTCGGGCTCGGCAACATCGGCCCGCGCGCGGCGCTGCCGGTGATGGAGGGCAAGGCGGTGCTGTTCAAGCAGTTCGGCGGGGTGGACGCGGTGCCGATCTGTCTGGACACGCAGGACGTCGACGAGATCGTCGCGGCGGTGCGGGCGCTGGCGCCCTCGTTCGGTGGCATCAACCTGGAGGACATCAGCGCGCCGCGCTGCTTCGAGGTGGAGCGCCGCCTCGACGAGGCGCTGGACATCCCGGTCTTCCACGACGACCAGCACGGCACCGCGATCGTGGTGCTGGCCGCGCTGCGCAACGCCGCGAGCCTGCTCAACCGCAAGCTCGGTGACCTGCGGGTGGCGGTGAGTGGTGCGGGCGCGGCCGGTGTGGCCGTGACGAAGATGCTGATCGCCGGGGGCGTCAACCCCGACCAGGTCGTGGTCTGCGACTCGAAGGGGATCATCGGCCGGCACCGCACCGAGCTGACCGGCACCAAGGCCGAGTTGGCGGCGAGCACCAACGCCGACGGCCGCCACGGCGACATCACCGAGGCGCTGCGTGACGCGGACGTGCTGGTCGGGGTCTCCGGCGGGCAGATCCCCGAGGCGGCGGTGGCCGGGATGGCGCCTGGCGGGATCGTGTTCGCTCTGGCGAACCCGACCCCCGAGGTGCACCCCGAGGTGGCGGCCCGGCACGTCGCGGTGGTCGCTACCGGGCGCAGTGACTACCCCAACCAGATCAACAACGTGCTGGCCTTCCCCGGGGTGTTCCGCGGTGCGCTGGATGCCGGTGCCACCCGGATCACCGAGGCGATGAAGGTTGCCGCCGCGGACGCCATCGCCGGCGTGGTGGCCGAGTCGCTGACCGCCGACGCGATCGTCCCGTCCCCGCTCGACCCGCGCGTCGCGCCGGCAGTGGCCGAGGCGGTCGCCGAAGCCGCCCGCCGCGACGGCGTCGCCCGCCGGTAAGGAAGGGCCCCTTCTTAACGCCTGGTGCATAAGAAGGGGCCCTTCCTAACATCTCGGCACCTTCTTAACGAGCGCTCAGCTTGTTACCGTGCCGATCATGCGTGCTGCCTTTGCCTCCCGTTTCGACGACGCCGACCCGCTCGCCGCGCTCACCGTCGGCGAGCGGCCCGAGCCGACCCCTCCGGCGGACGACTGGGTGACCGTGCAGTTGCGGGCCACCTCGCTCAACCACCACGACCTCTGGTCGCTGCGCGGGGTGGGTCTCACCGAGGCTCAACTGCCGATGATCCTTGGCTGCGACGCGGTCGGGCTGGACCCGGACGGGCGCCCGGTGGTCGTGTACCCGGTGGTCGTCACTCCGGGTGACCCGCGCGGGGTTTCCATCCTCTCCGAGCACTTTTCCGGGACGCTCGCCGAGCGGGTGTCCGTACCCCGGTCGAATCTGATCCCGCTGCCCGACGGCATGGCGGCGACCGACGCGGCGTGCCTGCCCACGGCCTGGCTGACCGCGTGGCGGATGCTGACCACCAAGGGCCGCGTCGCGGACGCTGACAGCGTGCTGGTCCAGGGCGCGGGCGGTGGCGTGGCCACCGCGGCCGTCGCGCTCGCCGTCGCGATGGGCAAGCGGGTGTACGCGACCAGCCGCGACGCCGCCAAGCGGGACCGGATCTCCGCCCTCGGCGCCACCGCCGTGGAGCCCGGCGCCCGGCTGCCGGAACGGGTCGACGTGGTGATCGAGACGGTCGGCGCGGCCACCTTCGACCACTCGCTGAAGTCGGCCGCGCCGATGGCCCGGATCGTGGTCTCCGGCGCGACCGCCGGGCATGAGCCGTCGGTCAACCTGCGCCGGGTCTTCGCCATGCAGTTGGAGATCCTGGGCACCTCGATGGGCACGCCCGGCGAGCTGTACGAGCTGCTGGCGTTCTGCTCCGACAACGAGGTGCGCCCGGTGGTGGACAGCGTCATCCCGTTCAGCCGGGTCGAGGACGCCTTCGCCCGACTGCACTCCGGCGACGCCTTCGGCAAGGTCGTCATCGACCACACCGCCTGATACCGCGCCGCGCCGCCGCTCGCGTCAAGATCCGCACGACATCGGGGAAACTGCTGCCTCCCGGCGTGTCGAGGCAGCAACATCCCCGATGTTGCGCGGATCTTGCAGGCGGGGTCGGGCGGCGGGGCGGGTCTGCGTGGCGGGGCGGGTCTGCGGGGCGGAGTGGGGCGGCGGGGCGGGTGTGCGTGGCGGGTTCGGGCGGCGTGGCGCGGCGGGCGCCGTGGGTCTCAGGGCTCCTGGTCGGGGGTGCGGGTGTAGACGAAGGTGGCGATGTCCAGCGCCACCGCCCGGCCCTGCTCGTCGCGGTGCACCGTGAGGATCTCGCCGTCCTGCCCACCGGCTCGACCTCGCCAGCGGTCCGGGCCCTCGGCGACGAAGCGGAGGTTCGGTGCGCCGACCGGGCCGGCGCGCAGGTCGCCGTCGGCGTCCGCGTACACCTCGATCGTGGTGCCCATCCACCACCAGCGACCGGTCAGCTCGGCGAGTGCGGCGGGCGGTGGGGCGGTGGCCGGCCGCCAGGGGGCGACCGGTGCGGGCTCGGCGTCCAACACCAGGGTGAGCAGCCGCCGCCCGAGTGCGCCGAGGTGCACGTTCCGGAGGGTGTACGCGTTGACCAGCCCGACCACGGCGGTACGGCTGGGTCGGTGCACGGCCAGCGAGGCGCCGTAGCCGGGCATCGATCCGCCGTGCCCGACGTACACCCGGTTGCCCTCCCGGAACAGCTCCAGCCCCAGGCCGTGCCCGTGGGTCCAGGCCTCGTGGTCACTGATCACGACGGGGGAGCACATCTCGGTCAGTGTCTCGGCGGCCAGCACCGACGGGTCGGGGTCGGCCAGGAACGCGGCCCAGCGGCCCAGGTCCTCGATCGTCGACCAGAGTTGCCCGGCGGGGGCCATCGCGCCGGTGTCGGTGCGCGGCTCCTCGCGGAGGGTGTCGTGCCAGGGGTGGACGACGTAGCCCCGGGCGTACGGCTCGGTGGCCGCGTACGTGGTGCGACCCATGCCCAGCGGGCCGAGGATCCGCTGGTCGAGCAGGTCGATCCAGGGTTTTCCGGTGAGCCGTTCGAGGACGCCCCCGAGCAGCCCGTACGCCAGGTTGGAGTAGTGGTACGTGAGGTGCGGCGGGTAGGCGATCTTGTCGGTGGTGACCGCGGCGAGCAGGGTGGGCAGGTCGACGCCCTCGGACCGCTCCCACCAGTCGCCGTCGGGTTCGCGTTGCAGGCCGCTGGCGTGGCCGAGGAGTTGGCGCAGGGTGAGCGCGCCGAGGCCGGTGCCCGGCAGGTGCTTCTCCAGCGGGTCGTCGACGGTGAGCCGGCCGGTGTCGCGCAGCTGCATGATCAGGGTCGCGGTCATCGTCTTGCTGATCGAGCCCAGCCGGTACTGCAGGTCGACGTCCGGGCGGGGGTGTTCGCCGGCGGTGGCCAGGTGCGTCAGGGTGCCGTCGCGGACGACGCCCACCATCAGCGACGGGGCGTGCCCGTCGCGCTGTGCCTGGGCGACCTGGTCGTCGAGCTGTCGGGCGGTCTCGGGCAGCAGGGGCAACGGGGTCTCCTCGGGTCGGGTCGGGCCGCCGGATCATGGCCGGAAAGGGCCTCGCCGAGCCTACTGATCTTCGCGGGGAGGCCGCGCGTGCATTTGCGTGTCACGATCGTGGGGTGGACGCGGTGGTGTGGATCGTATTGGGTGTGGTGCTGGCGGTCGCCGAGATCTTCACGACGACGCTATTTCTGATCATGTTCGGGGTCGGTGCGTTCGCCGCCGCCGGGGCCGCTGCTCTGGGCGCGCCGGTGGCGGTGCAGGCGCTGGTCTTCGCGGTGGTGTCGGCGTTGAGCCTGGTGGTGGCTCGTCCGGTCATCCGGCGGCACAAACGTTCCGCGCTGGAAAATGGCGAGCAGCCGTTCGGCGTGGAGGCGATCGAGGGCTCCACGGCGCTGGTGCTGGAGCGGGTGGACGCCGACCACGGTCTCGTCAAGATCGACGGCGAGCTGTGGACCGCCCGGTCGTACGACACGACGCAGGTTCACGACCCTGGTCAACGGGTTCGGGTGATAAAGGTCCGGGGCGCGACCGCCCTGGTCTGGCAGGACGACGTTTCTTCCGCCGGCGAGCTGCCGGAAGCGAGAGGGTGAACGGGATGACGGTCATTGGGGTGCTGATCATCGCGGTGGCGTTGATCGCCGTGATAACGCTGGCCAAGGCGGTGCGGATCGTGCCGCAGCAGCGCCAGGACGTGGTGGAACGGCTCGGTAAGTACAAGCGCACCCTCAGCCCCGGTCTCAACCTGCTGGTGCCGTTCATCGACGCGGTTCGTACCAAGGTCGACATGCGGGAGCAGGTGGTCAGCTTCCCTCCGCAGCCGGTGATCACCTCGGACAACCTGGTGGTCTCGATCGACACGGTTCTCTACTTCAAGGTGGTCGACTCGGTCCGGGCGACCTACGAGATCTCCAGCTTCCTGCAGGCCATCGAGCAGCTCACCGTCACGACGCTGCGTAACGTGATCGGTTCGCTGGACCTGGAGCGGGCGCTGACCAGCCGCGACGAGATCAACCGCCACCTGTCGGGTGTGCTGGACGAGACGACCGGTCGCTGGGGCATCAAGGTGACCCGGGTGGAGATCAAGGCGATCGAGCCGCCGGCCAGCATCCGCGACTCGATGGAGAAGCAGATGCGCGCCGAGCGGGACCGCCGCGCGGCGATCCTGACCGCCGAGGGGCACAAGCAGTCGCAGATCCTCACCGCCGAGGGTGAGAAGCAGTCGGCGGTGCTGCGGGCCGACGGTGACCGGCAGGCCCGCATCCTGCAGGCCGAGGGTCAGGCGAAGGCGATCCGGACGGTCTTCGACGCGATCCACCAGGCGAACCCGAGCCAGAAGGTGCTCGCCTACCAGTACCTGCAGGCTCTGCCGCAGATCGCGCAGGGCAGCGCCAACAAGGTCTGGATCGTCCCGGCCGAGCTGACCAAGGCGCTGGAGGGCATGGGTGGCGCTCTCGGCGGGCTGAGCCAGATGGTGGGGGACCTTCCCGCGCCGGAGGCGGCGGACCACGCGAGCCAGGTGGAGCGCGAGGCCGCGGAGGCCGCGCAGGCCGCAGCCGCGGCGGCCCAGCAGATCCACGACGAGGTACGCGTTGCCGAGGCGCAGGCCACCGGCGGCAACAAGCCGCAGGGGCTGCCGGCGCCGGAGCCGGTGTCTCCGCTGAGTCTGGTCGAGGATCCGGCCGACCAGCGCGAGCGCGGCTGACCCGACACACCGGCGGACGCATCCGCCGTTAATACGAGAAATGCTCATGGGGCGCTTCGACGCCTGCCACGATCGGTCCTAGGACGGGTGGTGACCAGGCAACGGGGCGCCCCGGCGCGTCTCGCACCGCTCGTGGACGAGCGAGGTGACGCATGAAGGATCCGGCGAAGCGGATGTGGTCCTCGGCCCCGGTGCCCGGCGCGCACGACCCGGTCGCCCCGTTGGGCTCCCGCCGAAGCGGTGGCGGGTTCGGCGTACTGCCCTTCGTCGGCGAGCCGACTCCGGGGGCTCCGGCCACGAACGCCAGTTGGGCCTGGTCGGTGCGGAAGTTCGCGCGGGCCGCCGTGTGGCTGCTGCCCGCGTACGCAATCCTCTACGGCGCGGTGGCGATGGCGAGCGACGGAGGGGTGGGAAACGACCCCTATCCGGCCGACGGCCGGGCGGTCTACCTGATCGGTTGGGTGGCCGCGGTCTGGCTCGGCCTGCTCGCTCTGCTGGCCCTCACCGGGCTGCTGGCCGCGACCCGTAGCCGCCGGGTGGCCGCCGCCGGGCTGCTGGTCAGCATCGCCGGCACGGTGCTGATGCTGCCCTTCGCCGGGCTCGCCGAACAGACGCCGGTCTTCGGCGCCACCGCACGGTCACTGGTCCTGCTCGGCGCGACGTTCTACAGCGTGGGCTGGTTCCTCACCGGATGGGCGGTGGCCCGCTCGGGCACCTTCAGCCTCGGCGACGGGGTCATGTTGATCATCGCCGCGCCGCTTCTCGGCCTCGGCGGCGCCCTGATCGGTTCGCTACAGACGTTCGGCGCGATCTTCGTGCTGATCGCCGGCATCGGCATCGGCTACCGCTCCGGCCGCCTGATGCCCCGCGAAACCGTCCACGACGCGGCCAACGCCAGCCTCTCCACGCCGCCACCCACTGCTCCGGGTGGTCCCATTTCCGCGGCCTGATTCGTTTGCATGGAACTCGGCCAGGGCCCCCGCAGAGGCCCGCTCTCATGGCGGACGGCATTGGCGACGGCCGGTGGAATGGTAGTCCGGAGATCTGTCGGATCCCTGACCTTCGTGACGGTTGTGGCCACCCGTCAATAGCGGGGAGTCGCACGGTGACGAGGTAGCGGACGGCGAATGGGTTGATCGCGTTCGGGTTGGTCCTTCAGCGCACCCGACGGCGCGTTGCCGCTGGCAGTGGTGTGGGTCGGAGGCCGGGCAGGACGCCGTAGCGGCCGGGTGTCCCGTCGGCCGGCTACCCGTCGACACTGTCACGCCGGTATCCACCAAGGACCTGGGCGTGTGGCCGCGGAAGCACACAGCCCATGCCGACCCGTCCCAATGGCGCGGAACGAATCCGTTTGGTCATTGTCGGGGGACGCAACGTGGAGGTGACCCGCCGGTGGACCGTGCCACCATTGGTGCTCCATTCCCGGCCATGCCGACATTCATGGAGCAATATCGTGGCTGCCCTTCCCCGATTGACCGTGCTGCTCTGCGATAGTGACAACGCCGCTGCCGGACGGCTTTACCAGGAACTTGCCTCCAGCCCACTGGTTGAGCGGGTGGTGGCGGTCGAAAGTCTCGCCGACGCCGTTCGCGAGACGGGCGAGGGGCAATTCGACGTCATCATCGTCGATCCGCTCAGCACCGATCTGGCCCAGGCCGGCCGATTCGTTCTCTCCCAGACGGGCGAGGGGACCGCCGCGGTGCTCTACGTCGACCTGGCCCGGGTGGAGGAGCAGGCGGTGACCTTCTACCACGGAGACCGCAACCGCCTTCGGGAAACCTTCACTCTGGACAAGCGCACCCCGCCGGGCATGCTGGCGGCGGAGGCCGACGTGGTCCTGACCAACTGCCAGGCGTTTCGGCTGCTCGCGACGGGCAGGTCGCGGGCGGATCGGCTCATCGGCGAGGTGCGCGACCGAGCGACCAGCACTGGCGACAACGAACTGGGGCGGCTGGTCGAGGACGTGGACCAGGTGCGGATTCTGGAGCATGTCCGGCCGGATCCGGGCCTGGTGCGGCCGAAGATCGCCAGCAACAGCGTTTTCCTGTCGTACCGGTTCAAGGAGGAGGACGGGTACGTCCGGGGTCTCAGTGGATTGTTGGAGGACCACGGTTTCACGGTGATCACCGGTCGGGCCGCGGACGGATACGTCGGAATGGCGGTGCTCAACCGCATTCGGGAGTGCGAGTTCTTCGTTTCCTTGATGACCCGGGCCCGGCAGTTCGTCGAGCCCGGGGAGAAGTTTGCGACGAGCGCCTGGCTGATCGAGGAGAAAGGCGCCGCCCTCGCCTTCAGTAAGTACATGGTGCTGCTGGTGGAGGAGGGGGTGGACGACATCGGCGGACTGCACGGTGACTGGCAACGACACCAGTTCACCGCTCCCACGTTCACCACCGCGGCCCGGGCGGCCGTGCAACAGTTGCGCAACCGCAGTGGGCGGTCGGAGTGAGTCGGCCCGAGACGGCATTCGCTCTTCGGCCCCCAGGCTGAGCCGTTCGGGCCAGACAATGCGGCTGATGGTCGATAGCGGTGAACTTTTCGGTCTGCTAGTCCTGGCGAAGGAGGTGTCGTGCTCGCAGATCGTGAAACAACCCGCGCGCAAAACAGCCATTGTCCGGCGTCATTGCCCTACTATCAGGTCGACGGCAGCTCTGACTTGGTCGGAGGGCGTTGTGGCGGAGACGATCGGCGCGGGGGGCACGGGTGCCATCGACCTGCCGGCGCCACCAGGTCCGACGGATGATGCGAGTCGGTGCCAGTCTCCGCACTTCGAGTGCGAACGGCACCGCCGGGCGGCGCTGGCGGCCATCCACGCCGGTCGGCTGCCACTCAAGTTCGCGTACGCCGGAAGTGCGGCCCACACGCACGACGCGTACGCCGCCACGGACGACTACCTGAGCATGCTCGCCTCCGCCCGACACGAAGCCGAAGCCCTGCTGGCCGCACGGGCGTTGACCGCCGGCGCGCTGGCGGTCGCGGAGATCGGCCCGGGCAACGGCAAGCGCAGCAGCGCCTTCCTCGACCGGCTGACCAGCCTTGGCCATCCCTGCCGGCGCTACCTCGCGTTGGACTTCAGTGCCACCCTGCTCGCCATCGCCTGCCACCGGTTGGCCCACTTCGCGAATGGGCAGATGAGCGTTGACTCTCACGTGTGGGACATCGAGTCTGGCGCATCCGAGTCTGTCGAGCGGTGGCGGCCCGGTCCTGAACCGGTGGTCGTCTGCCTGCTCGGGCACACCCTCGGCAACCTGGAATGCCCGTCCGCCGCCCTGGCCAACATCCGGGCCTCGCTGCGCCCGCACGACGTGCTCGTGCTGAGCGTGGTGGTGGGTCGACCGGACGAGCCGGAGGCGACGGTGCTGTCGCCGTACCGGTGCCCGGAGTTCCGCGACGCGGCCCTGGAGCCGCTGCGCGCCGCCGGTCTGCCCGAGGTCGACCTGGACTTCGTGCTGCGCTGGCGGGACGGGGTGGTGACCGGCGAAGCGGTGCTACGACGCCCCGGGGTCCTGGACGGCACGGAGGTGCCGGCGGGCCATCGCATCCGCTGCTTCCAGTCGCGCAGGTTCAACTATCCCGACGTCATCGCCGCCGTCAGGGAAGCAGGGTGGCTCATCCGGGACGCCGCGTTGGCGCCCGGAAGTCATCATTTGGTGATCACGGCTTCGCGAGGGTGAGGGAGTGGCGGACATGACCGAGCGAAAGGGGGCGCCTGGGAGGGTCTCGCCCGCCGACCTGATGGACCGGGCGCGTAGGGCCAGCCTCTTCTATCGGGCCTCCTACGAGGGCACCGACCCCAACTGCGTGCGGCTACCCGGTGCGGCGATGGACGAACTGGTGCAGGGGCTGGTCGCCGGCGTGCGCGACGAGCTGTGCCAGATCGTCCCGTACACCACTGTTGGCCGGCCCGCCGATCCGTTCTCCCGGGCGGTGTTCCGCCAGTTGGCGCAACGCGTGACCGTGCGCCGGATGTACCTGGTACCGGGGGAGGACGTGGGCACCGGGGAAATCGACAAGCAGTTGGCGGAAGACCGTAGGCACGATCTGGACGCGGTCATGGTGCCGGTGTTCATCGCCGGCGAACGTCCCATGGTGCCGATGACGGACATGTGGCTGATCGACGGTCAGGTGGTGGTCCGGCAGGAGGTGGGCGGGGACGGCCTCGCGTCCTGGGTGGTCAGTGGCCACTCCGAGGAGGTGAATCGAGCCCGGCTGCTCTGGGATCGTCTGATGACCCGGTCCTGCCTCCCCGACCGCGGCCGGCCGCGCCAGCCCGGCCCGGAGTTGACCCGCTGGTTGCTTCAGTCGGCCAACATGTTGTACGCCATGGCCCCGATGTCCTGCGGACCGTCGCACCTGGACAAGACCAGCTGCTCCTGGTACCACCAGTCGTGGCAGTACCTCCGCCTGTTCGACATGGTCAGCAGCCCGCAGTGGCACGCCGAGTTCTACGCCGTGCAGGTGGCCGAGGCAGTCAGCCGGGGAGCACGCCGGGTGCTGATCAGTGGCACCGCCGACTACACCATTCTCGCCTTCCTCCTGGAGGCGGTGCGCTCGACGATCGGCCACATCCCTGCGGACCTGGACGTGCACGTGCTCGACAAGTGCCGAACGCCGCTCCTGGCCTGCGACTGGTACGCCAAGCAGGTCGGTTCCCGGGTCCAGGTGCACCATGCCGACGTGACCTGCCCCGAGACGGTTGCCCGCCTCGTCGAGGACGGTCGCTTCGACCTGGTGTTGGCCGACGCGTTCCTGACCCGGTTCAACCGCGCCTCGGCGGACGCGGTGATCGGTAGCTGGTCCGCCCTGTTGAATCCGGGCGGCTCGGTGATCACCACGGTTCGGCTGCACCCGGGCAACGAGTGGCCCAGGGACGACGAGGAGCAGGACGACCGCCATCGGGTGTTGGATCTCGTGGACGACTTCGAGCTGAGGTTCCGCGAGCGAGCCGCCGGGTGGCGTGGACTGCTCTCGGTGGAGCTCGACGAACTCGCCGATGCCGCCCGCCGCTACGCGACCCGGATGGCCAGCCACGACCTTGGTGACGCCGACGAGGTGCAGGCGGCGTTCAACCGGGGCGGCTTCCAAGTGTCCGATTCGGACGTCAAGGCCGTCGACGGTGAGCTGGTGCGGACCCAGTACCTCCGCCTGCGCGTGGACCTGCCCTGCGACAGCGGAAGGACTGACGGTTAGCATCAACATGTCGTGGTGATGTGTTTGACCCACGGTGATCGCCGAAGGGGGGGTCGGTGCCCGACTATTTGCCCTGGACGGCCGTCAACGCGCTCAGCCTGAACGCGGGCACGTACGAGTTGCTCACCGCAGCCCACACCGACCTCCTCGCCCAGGCCGCCCTGCTCGACGAGCGGCCCGTCGCGCTGCGGGTCGTGAGCGCGACCCCCGAGTTCCGCGAGGGCAAGGGGGACCAGCTGCTCATTCGGGTCGAGACGATGGGGCAGCGCACCCAGGTGGGCCTGTCCGAGAAGGTCGTCCGAGCCACCGTGAACGGGGACCGGACGCACGGTGTCACGCCGTTGGCGCTGCTCTCGTACGCCCTGCAGAAGGACCCGTTCGGTCCCGGCTGGCGACCCAAGCGGGTCGGCAACGCCAAGCTGCCCTCCGAGAAAGTGATGAAGTACTACGCCCGGCTGCATCGGTCGACTGCCAGCTCCACCCAGGTGGAACAGCATCTCGAGGCGGGCCGGGACGTGGTGGTCATCGGTGAGCACGGCTGCGGTAAGTCCGCGCTGGTGGCCAACGCCGCCGAGAAGCGGCTCGACGAGGGCGACGCGGTCGTCTGGCTCAACCTCACCGACCCGGCCGACGGTCCGGAGTCGATCGTGCTGGCCCTGTTGGAGCAGGAGGCCGGCCGCAGTGGCCGTTACCTGGTCGTCCTGGAGAACCTGCACGCGAACCTGCCGCGGCTCAACGAGATGTTCGCCTGCCTGACCCGGCTGCGCTCGGACTTCAAGCTCAACGTGCAGGTGCTCGCATCGAGCTGGAAGTCGGCCGCCGCCATCCTCGCCCGCGGTGAACCCACTCGTGATCTCCGGCAGGTTCTCGTCGAGGGCCGCGAGTTGGTCAGGCAGTTGCTTGTCGACAGCGGTGTCGACGAGACGAACCGGGCGACGATCCGGCAGTTGGCACAGAACGACGCACACATCGCGTTGACCGCGATCGAGCTCTACGAGAGTCGCGGCACGGTGCCCACCGAGGCGGATCTGGAGGAGCACTACACCGGGCGGGTGACCAGCGACGACCAGCGCGAGGTGCTCTACCGCCTGGCCTGCCTGGGGGTGCTGGAGCTACAGATGGCCACCCGGGAGGCCGGCTCGTTGGAACCGGCGCTGCATCAGCTGCGCGACGACAGTCTCGTCTACCAGATCGACGGCGCGTATCTGATCGGCTCCCGCCGCCGGGCCCAGCTGGTGATGAACCACGCCCGCCGGCACTGGGACGCCGATCGCCGGTGGAAGAGCCCGGAGCGCAACGTGTGGCTGCACCTGCAGCGTGGCGGGGAACGCCTGATGCAGGCGACGCTCGGGCGGCTCGACCAACTGGTCTCGCCGGACACGGCGCGTACCGACACTCTGCACCTGCTGAGCACCTGGGAGACCCTGATCCGGCTCGGTCGCTCGATGCGGCGACGGAGTGCCGAGGACTCGTCCTGGGGGGACAACCTCGGGGCTGCCGTCTTCGCCGCGAGCGCGCTCAGCCAGCTCAACCACGTCGAGTCCTGGCATGAGATCGCCAAGGGGGTGCGCCAGCGCTGGAGCTACGACGCGCCCGGCTGCACGCTGCCCGAGCCGGTGGGTGGTGTGACCGCCGACTACGAGGACTTCGTGGAGATCCAACAGTCGATGGCGCAGGAAGACTCGATCTTCGGGCCCGCGCCGCACCTCGCCGGCATGACCGCCGACGAGCTGGACACCGGACGCATGTACCGCAACTGGGTCCTCGGTCTCCTGCTCGGGTTCGAGGGCGCCGCACCGGTCGTCCACCAGGACCAGGATCGAATCGACCAGCTGATCGAGGTGGCCCGCGAGGCCCAGGAGGAGGACGGCAACTTCTACCCGGCGCGGGTGCCGTGGGTGACCGCCCGGGTGGTCCTCGGTCTGTGCCAGGCGAATCTGCGGGTTGACCATCCGGTGGTTCGGGACGCCTGCAACTGGCTCCTGCGGCAGGTCACCGAGGGCGGGCCGTTCGACAACTGGTGGCGCAGCGGCACCGGCTCGTGGAACCGCGAGGAGGCGACCACCGCCATGTGTCTCAGCGCCCTGGTTCGTGCCGGGGTGCCGATGCGGCCGGAGATGGCGACCGCGCACGCCTGGCTGATGGGGCGCGAGGGGGAGTGGGCCACCCCGGGGCGGGAGATCGACATGTCGCAGGTGCTGGAGGCGACGCTGCTCTGCACCGAGGCCGTCAACGGCACTCGGGAACACCTGATGACGCTGTTCCAGCGGATCGCCACCGAGCGGCGAAGCCCGACGTTGCTGGCCACCGCGCCCGAGGAGCGGTTGCGCATTCCCTTCGTGGCGGCCCAGCTCGCCGACATCGTGTGGCGGATCGTGCAGTTGGAGAGCCTGAAACTGTTCGGCGACGTCATCAACCAGGGGCGGCCGGAGCCGGCCGAGCCCGCGGAGGTGGCCGTGGTGGCCGAGACCGTCGCGACGTCCGCCGTCGGCCCGACCCTGACCAGGCGTGAGCTCCGGGAGTGGCAGAAGGGGTGCGAGCAGATCGAGGCGACCATCCGGGACCGGATCAGCAAGCGCGACGGGCCGATGCGGACGCCGACGGTGGAGAAGGTGATCAATGAGCAGTTGGCCTATCGGGCTCAGCTCATGAAGCTGACCATCCAACTCGACGAGCACTCCGATCTAGAGGTGCTGGAGCAGATCGACGCCCTCGGAAACCGGGTCTGCGGCGTCGCCTGGCCGGATCTGCCCTGGCCCGACAGGAGATCGGACGCACCCTCGTGAGCATCGCGGTACCAGCGCCGTCAACGCTGAACTTCCTGGCCGGGCTCTTCGCCGGGGCCGGGATCAACATGCTCACCTCCGTCTCCACCGGCCCCGCCGACCCGGGGGTGTCCACCGGCAAGGTGGCGCTGGACTCGGCGCTCTGGGTGGTCGCCGCGGCCTTCCTGACCTGGGCGGCACACCTCTTCCAGTCGGCCGAGCGGGACGCCGACCTCTACATCGATCGCGACTTCAGCGAGCCCGAGAAGCAGGAGATCCGGCAGGAGTACCTCCGTCGCGCGTTGCGTCGGGCGCGGCTGCCGCTGATGATGACGGTTCTGGCGCTGGTGTGCGCCGTGCTCCTGTTGCCCGGTTTCATCCGCTGGAGCAGCGTGCTGGGCGGTTGACCGGGCGGCCCGCGCCACGGTTTCCGGTGAATTGCCTGACAATTGCGGCCCAGGTTTGGCCGACTGCCGCACTTCGTGGCAATCCTGGGGAGCATGGCCGCCTCCCGCTCGCCGCTGTCGCGGCTGTTCACCGTGCTGCTCGCCGGCGTGTTGGCCGGGCTTGTCCTGGCAGTCGCCGCGCTTCCGGGCAACCTGCTGCTCGGGTTGAGCGCCCGTGCCGCCCTCGGGTCGTACGCCGCGTTGCCGGCCTCGCTGAAGACCCCGGCGACCCCGCAGCGCTCGTACCTCTACGCCAACGACGGCAAGACGCTGATCACGACGTTCTACGACGTGAACCGTACCGACGTCCCGTTGGCGGACATCGCCCCGGTGATGCGGCAGGCGATCGTGGCGGCAGAGGACCGGCGCTTCTACGACCATGGTGGCGCTGACCTGCGCGGTCTCACCCGGGCGCTGGTGGCCAACGTCAAGGGCGGCGGCACCGAGCAGGGCGGCTCGACGCTGACCATGCAGTACGTCCGCAACGTGCTCAAGACCGACCCCACCCGCACGGCCGAGGAGCGCGCCGCCGCGACCGACCCCACCGTCGGACGCAAGATCCAGGAGATCCGGTACGCGAGTGCGCTGGACAAGAGCCTCGGCAAGGACGAGATCCTCGGCCGGTACCTGAACATCGCCTACTTCGGCTCCGGCGCGTACGGGATCGCGGCGGCCAGCCAGCGCTACTTCGGCAAAGCGCCGGCACAGCTGACCCTCGCCGAGTCTGCCCTGCTCGCCGGCCTGGTGCAGTCCCCGGACGCGTACAGCCCGATCGACGGGGACAAGGACGACGCGCTGGCTCGCCGGTCGTACGTGCTCGACTCGATGGTCGCCACCAACGCGATCACCGCCGCCCAGGCCGCCCAGGCCAAGGCGGAGCCGCTGGCCCTGCACCCGACCGCCCAGCCCAACGGCTGCACCGCGGTCTCCCAGGGCCACGACGACTGGGGCTTCTTCTGCGACTACCTGCGTCAGTGGTGGCGGAGCCAGCCGGCGTTCGGTGCCACCGTCGCCGAGCGCGAGCAGGCCCTGCGCACGGGTGGCTACACCGTGGTCACCTCGCTGGACCCGAAGATCCAGGCCACCGCGCAGCAGCAGGCCACCAAGGTCTACGGGTACGACAACAAGCGCGCCCTGCCGATCGCGGCGGTCCAGCCGGGCACCGGGCAGGTGCTGGCGATGGCGGTCAACCGGCACTACAGCCTGGCCGACAACCCGGCCGGGCAGGCGAACCACCCGAACACCGTCAACCCGTTGATCTCCGGTGGCGCCAGCGTCGACGGTTACCAGGCGGGTTCGACGTTCAAGCTGTTCACCATGCTCGCCGCGCTGGAGTCGGGCCGTACCCTCTCCACCGGCTTCGACGCGCCGGCCAAGCTGCCCACCCGGTACCCCGCCGAAGGGCCGGGCAGCTGCGACGGCCACTGGTGCCCGGCGAACGCCAACCCGGACTGGATGGACGGGTACCGGATGATGTGGGACGGCTTCGGCCGCTCGGTGAACACCTACTTCGTCTGGTTGGCCGAGCAGGTCGGCCAGGACAAGGTCGTCGAGATGGCGAAGCGGCTCGGTATCACCTTCCGAGCCGACTCGGATGCCGCCTTCGCCAAGGACAACGCCGCGAACTGGGGTTCGTTCACCCTCGGCGTCGCCGCCACCACCCCGCTGGACCTGGCCAACGCGTACGCCACGGTGGCCGCCGAGGGCACCTACTGCACCCCGGTGCCGGTGGTCTCGGTGACCGACGCGAGCGGTGCGAAGGTGCCGGTCGGTCAGCCGTCCTGCAAGCAGGTCCTCGACCCCGACGTCGCCCGTGCCGCCACGGATGCCGCTCGCTGCCCGGTGGGCCAGCAGTCCGCGTTCGGGCAGTGCAACGGTGGTACCGCGACCGGTGTGAACGACATCCTCGACGGCCGACCGGTGGCGGGCAAGACGGGCAGCTCGGAGCAGAACTCCACCGAGACGTTCGTCGGTTTCACGCCGCAGGTCGCGGTGGCCGGCATCGCCGCCAACCCGGACGACCCGGCCGACTCGGTGGGCTCGGCGGTGCAGACCAAGGTGATCGACGCGGTCGCCCGGGTCATCGCCACCGCCGTCAAGGGCCAACCGGAGAAGGCGTTCGTGGCGCCCAGCAAGGAACTGGCCGGCGACCCCCGCCGCCCGGTAGAGCGCCCGACGGTCCCGCAGAGCCCGCAAAACCAGAACGACGACCGCCTGTCGCCGCTGGAGCGCTGGCTGAACCGGCGAGGCTAACCGCCTGGCCCGTCGATCATGGACTTGTGGTGCCCGTTATGCGGTAGCTCGCGGCTTCCATCCACCACCACAACTCCATGATCGACGGGGCCGGGCCGGGCCGGGTGGGGCGGGGTGGGGTGGGGTCAGCGTTCGTGGCGGCGGCGGGGGCGGTAGCTCGTCAGGGTGGCGGGGAGGCCGCGGCGGACGATCCCGGCCCAGTCGGTGTCGCCGCGCAGCACCGCCGCCGCGGTCTTGCGGGCCTGCTCGGCGGTGAAGTGCGGCGGAAGCATCAGCTCGGCCGGGTCGACCAGGGCGTTGATGACCACCGGTCGGTCGGCGGACAGCGCCCGGTCCCAGACGTCGGGCACCTGCTCCGGCGAGTCGACCAGCTCACCGCGCAACCCGAGCACCTCTGCCCACTGGTGGTAGGCGATGTCGGGCAACTGCTGGCTGTCCGGGAACATCGGGGTCCCCTCGGTGGAGCGCTGTTCCCAGCTGACGAACGCCAGGTCCCGGTTGTTGAGCACGAGCACCACGAACCGGGGGTCGGCCCAGCTACGCCAGTACTTGGCCACGGTGATCAGCTCGTTGACCCCGTTCATCTGCATGGCGCCGTCGCCGATCAGCGCGACGAGCGGCCGGTCCGGATGGGCGAACTTGGCACTCAGCGCGTACGGCATGGCGCCACCCATGGACAGCAGCGTGCCGGACAGACTGGCCAGCATCCCGGGGCGGACCTGGATGTGCCGGGCGTACCAGGCGGTGGTGGTGCCACAGTCGACGGCGAGCAGCACGTCGTCGGGCAGTCGTTCGTTGAGGGTGTGGAAGAGCAACTGCGGGTTGACCGGGTCGGCGGTCTGCTCGGCCAGGTCGCGTTGCACCCGTCGCCACGCCGAGGTCGCCTCGGCGATCTCCGCCCGCCAGGCGGTCGGGGCGGGGCCGGGGCCCAGCTCGTCGAGCAACGCCCGCAGGGTGGGGCGGGCGTCGCCGGTCAGGTTCGCCTCGGTCGGGTACCGCAGCCCGAGCTGGGTGCCGTCCAGGTCGATCTGCACCGCGCGGGCCTGCCCGGGTGGCGGGTAGAACTCCGAGTAGGGCATGTTGCTGCCCACGATCAGCAGCCGGTCGCACCCGGTCATCAGCTGCCAGCTCGGTCGGGTGCCGAGCAGCCCGATCGCACCTGTCACCCACGGCTCGCGGTGGTCGACGGCGGTGAAGCCGAGCAGTGCCGTGGCCACTCCGGCACCGAGCCGGTGGGCGATGTCGCGGACCTCGTCACGCGCGCCGAGAGCGCCCTGCCCGACCAGCATCGCCACCCGCTGCCCGCCGCGCAGCACCTCGGCGGCCCGGCGTACGTCCGCCTGCGGTGGCACGGTCGGCGTGCTGCTCGGCGCGTTGCTGGTCTGGTAGTAGCCGTGCGCGTGCGGCGGGTCCACCACGGCCGGCTCGTCCTGGAGGTTCAGGGGGAGGACCAGGGCGGTGACGGTACGCCGGGCCAACGCCGTGCGGCACGCCCGGTCGACCAGGTGCCGGACCTGCGCGGGGTGGTCGAGCTGGGCCAGGAACGCGGCGGCCACGTCCTTGTAGAGGGCGAGCAGGTCGACCTCCTGGTAGTAGCCGCCACCCTCGGCGGTGGTCGCGGTGTGCCCGACCAGGGCGACCACCGGCTGGTGGTCGAGCTTGGCGTCGTACAGGCCGTTGAGCAGGTGGATGGCGCCCGGCCCGCTGGTGACCAGGGCGCAGCCCAGCGGCCCGCCGCCGTACTTGACGTGGGCGGAGGCGGCGAAGCCGGCGGTCTCCTCGTGGCGTACCTGGATGAACTGGGCGCGCCCGTCGGTGCGTTGCAACGCGGAGGTCATGCCGTTGATGCCGTCGCCGGGGTAGCCGAAGTAGCGGTGCACACCCCAGCTGAACAGTCGCGACACGATGTGGTCGGCGACGGTCGGGTGCCGGGGCAGAGCGCCCGCTTCATGCGGTGACGTGTGGTCCGTGCTCACCTGGCTGGTCCTTCCCGTCGGATCCCTGCTGTGCCGGCCATTCCCCTTCTTCTTCGGACAAAACGCCCCGCAGGGCGGGCATCCGAGCCGGAGGCCCGGCGTCCGGCAGAATCGTCGGGTGCCCGTCCACCAGATCACCGACCCTGACGACGACCGGATCGCCGACTACCGAGCGCTCACCGACGTCGAACTGCGCACACGCTGGGAACCGCCGCACGGGCTGTTCATCGCCGAGGGGGAGCTGGTGCTGCGCCGGGCGCTGCGCGCGGGCTACCCGGCCCGGTCGTACCTGGTCGACGCCAAACGGATCGACCAACTCGCCGACCTGGACACCGGCGACTCGCCGGTGTACGCCGCGACCCAGGACGTGCTGCAACAGGCCACCGGGTTCCACGTACACCGGGGGGTGCTGGCGTCGTTCCACCGCCGGTCGCTGCCGACGGCGGCCGAGGTGCTCGCCGCCGCGCGCCGGGTCGTGATCCTGGAGGACGTCAACAACCACACCAACCTCGGGGCGATCTTCCGGGGTGCCGCCGCGCTCGGCATCGACGCGGTGCTGCTGTCGCCGACCTGCGCCGACCCGCTGTACCGGCGCAGTGTGCGGGTCAGCATGGGGGAGGTGTTCGCCGTGCCGTACGCCAAGCTCGATCGCTGGCCGGCGGGCCTGGACCAGGTACGGGAGGCCGGCTTCACGGTGCTCGCCATGACACCAGCGCCGGACGCCGTACCCATGCAGCGGTTGACCCCGGCGCAGCGCGAGCGGGCGGCGCTGCTGCTCGGAGCGGAGGGGCCGGGCCTCACCGCGGCGGCCCAGTCGGCCAGCGACGTGCGGGTGGTCATCCCGATGCGGCGCGGGGTCGACTCGTTGAACGTCGCCGCCGCGGCGGCGGTGGCGTTCTGGGAGCTGGGCCGCGACGACCCGCCGAGCGGCGGCGAGTAGACCGCTTCGACTTGCATGGCCATACGTTCTATTGCATAATTTTCCCCGTGTCCAAGGTTCTCACCTCCCTGCCCATCGGCGAACGTGTCGGCATCGCCTTCTCCGGCGGCCTCGACACCTCGGTCGCGGTCGCGTGGATGCGCGACAAGGGCGCGATCCCCTGCGCCTACACGGCCGACATCGGCCAGTACGACGAGCCCGACATCGCCTCGGTGCCCGGTCGCGCGCTCAGCTACGGCGCCGAGTTGGGCCGCCTGGTCGACTGCCGCGCCGCCCTGGTCGAGGAGGGCCTCGCGGCGTTGACCTGCGGCGCCTTCCACATCCGCTCGGGCGGGCGGGCGTACTTCAACACCACACCGCTGGGCCGGGCCGTCACCGGGACCCTGCTGGTGCGGGCGATGATCTCCGACGACGTCCAGATCTGGGGCGACGGCTCGACGTTCAAGGGCAACGACATCGAGCGGTTCTACCGGTACGGCCTGCTGGCCAACCCGATGCTGCGGATCTACAAGCCGTGGCTCGACACCGCCTTCGTCACCGAGCTCGGTGGGCGTAAGGAGATGTCGGAGTGGCTGCTGGAGCGCGGCCTGCCCTATCGGGACAGCACCGAGAAGGCCTACTCGACCGACGCCAACATCTGGGGCGCCACGCACGAGGCGAAGACCCTGGAGCACCTCGACACCGGCATCGAGACGGTCAACCCGATCATGGGAGTCCGGTTCTGGGACCCGTCGGTGGAGATCCCGACCGAGGACGTCACCATCGGCTTCGACCAGGGCCGCCCGGTGACGATCAACGGCAAGGAGTTCGGCAGCGCCGTCGACCTGGTGCTGGAGGCCAACGCCATCGGCGGCCGGCACGGCCTGGGCATGTCGGACCAGATCGAGAACCGGATCATCGAGGCCAAGAGCCGGGGCATCTACGAGGCGCCCGGCATGGCGCTGCTGCACGCCGCGTACGAGCGGCTGGTCAACGCCATCCACAACGAGGACACCCTGGCCAACTACCACAACGAGGGTCGCCGCCTCGGCCGGCTCATGTACGAGGGCCGCTGGTTGGACCCGCAGGCGCTGATGCTGCGCGAGTCGTTGCAGCGCTGGGTCGGCACCGCCGTCACCGGTGAGGTGACGTTGCGGCTGCGCCGGGGCGAGGACTACTCGATCCTCGACACCACCGGCCCCGCGTTCAGCTACCACCCCGACAAGCTGTCGATGGAGCGCACCGAGGACTCGGCGTTCGGCCCGTCGGACCGGATCGGCCAGCTCACCATGCGCAACCTGGACATCGCCGACTCGCGGGCCAAGCTGGAGCAGTACGCCTCCCTGGGCATGGTCGGTGGCGCGGCCCCGCAGCGGGTGATCGGCGCCGCTCAGGCGGCCTCGACCGGGCTGATCGGTGCCATGCCGGAGGGCGGCGCGGAAGCCATCGCCTCCCGGGGTGTCGCCTCCGCCGAGGACGAGGCACTCGACCGCGCCGCCATGGAGTTCGGCGTCGACTGAGCCGCCGCACCCGCGTCGCCGGCCGCTGTTCGAGATCCGGCGTCACGGACGGTAGCGTGTCGGCCGTGTTCCCTACCGTCCGTGAGGTCCTCGCCCTGGACCCCGTCCGCCACGGCGCGCCGCGCGTGGTCGCCGGAGACGCGGGGCTGGACCGACCCGTCCGGTGGATACACATCGCCGAGGTGCCGGACATCGCCACCCTGCTCGGCGGCGGCGAGCTGGTGCTCACCACCGGCATCGGCCTTCCCGGGGACGACGCGGGTCTGCGCGCGTTCATCGGCGACCTCGCCGACGTCGGCGTCTCCGGCCTCGTCGTCGAGCTGGGCCGCCGCTACCTCAGCGGGGTGCCCCGGGTGATGGTCGCCGCCGCCGACCGGCGCGGACTTCCCCTGGTGGAGCTGCGCCGGGCCACCCCGTTCGTGCGGATCACCGAGGCGGTGCACGCGCTGATCGTCGACGCGCAGCTCACCGAGCTGCGCGCCACCGAGGAGATCCACCAGCGCTTCAACGACCTGTCCGTCGAGGGTGCCGACACCGCCGAGGTCATCCGGCAGGCCGCCGAGCTGTCCGGGTGCCCGGTGGTGCTGGAGAACCTGTCCCGGCAGGTGCTCGGGTACGACCCGGCGGGCGAGAGCGCCGAACTGCTACTCGACGGCTGGGAGCAACACTCCCGGCGGATCCGGCTGACCGGGCGTACCGCGTACGACCCGGACAGCGGCTGGCTGGTCACCTCCGTCGGGGCGCGAGGTCAGGACTGGGGGCGGCTGCTGCTGCGATGGCCGGCCACCGGCGACGTCCCCAGCGCCCGCTCCGGCGAACCGACCGCCGGCCCGCCCACCCGGCTCACCATCCTCATCGAACGGGCCGCCTCCACCCTCGCGCTGGGCCGGCTGATCCGCCGCGACGCCGAGGGGCTGGAACGGCAGATCCACCGCACCCTGCTCACCGCGCTGCTCGACCACTCCCGCCCGGTGGACGAGGTCGCGCTGCGGGCCAAGGCACTCGGTGTGGTGCTCGACCGCCGGCACCTGGTCGGCGTGATGGTCCGGCACCGGGTCGAGGACCTGGTCGGGGAGAGTGGCCCGGAGGCGGCTCAGGCCCGACTGCGGGACCTGTCCGAGGCAGTCGGCCAGGCACTGCGGGAGGCGAAACTGAACGCGCTGACCAGCGCGGTCGACGACAACTCGGTGGGCGCGCTGCTGGCTCTGACCGACCCGGCCGCCGAGGACCGCGCGCTGTCCGCGTTCGCCAGCGCACTACGTCGGGTACGCCTCGACGCCGGCGCGGCCCGGGCGACACCCGGTGTCGATCCGGCCCGGGGTGTCGGGGCGGGTGCGGTGATCGTGGCCGCCGGGTCCGGGGTGGGGAACCTGCGGGAGGCCCGACGGTCGTTGGTCGAGGCACGGCAGATCGCCGAGGCCGCCCGGCGGGACCGGCGGGATCTGCCCGTCTTCCGTCTTCCGCACGTCGGACTGGCCGGGTTGCTGCACCTGCTGCGTGACGAGCCCCGCCTGCAGACCTTCGTGGAGCGTGAACTCGGCGCACTGCTGGAGTACGACGCCCGGCACCCCCGTGAGCAGCTGCTCGACACCCTGCGCGCGTACCTGGAACAGGGCCGCAACAAGACCGCGGGCGCTGCCGCCGCCCACCTGTCCCGGCCCGCCTTCTACGAACGCCTGGCCCGTATCGCCCGCATCCTCGACGTCGACCTCGACTCGGTGGAGGCGAGCCTCTCCCTACACGTAGCCCTACTGGCTCTGGAAGCGGTCCGAACCCCCTGACCCTGCCCCCACCCCCGGTGGGGGTTAGAGGTTTAGGGTTTTTGCGTAGGTTGGGGGGATGTGGTGGGGGCCGCCGGGGGTGAAGACGTCGGAGTTCGCCACTGCGGACCACGCCGTTGCCGGCACGGCGTCGACCAGGGCTCGGATCACCGGGGCGTCGCGCCACTGGTCCTGCTCGGCGAGCAGGCCGAGGGCCACCACCGACTCCTCGACCTCGCCCACGCACTCGAACGGCTTGTGCCCGTCCACGCCCAGCAGCTCCCGGTAGCCGGGGATCTGCTCCGGGTCGGCGAGCAGGTCACCGCCGAAGATGTGCGTGACCCGCTCCCGCGACATGAACGGCGCCATGGCCAGGAAGACGAAACGGCACTTCGGGCAGTCACGGCACCAGCGCTCGCTCGCGTCGTGCAGCTTGAACGCGGCGTTGCAACTGGTCACCACGTCGTCGTACCGGGTGATCTCGGCGAACAGTCGGGCGATGTGCAGCTCCGACAGTGAACGCAGCAGCGAGAAGTACGGGTCGGTCAGACCGGCGTGTTCGGCCAGCGCCGACCGCAGCAGCCCTTCCGCCTCGACACCCTTGGACCACTGGTGGTTGATCTCGTGGCCGTCCCAGACCAGGTTCGGGTCGGACGCCGAGCGCTCGTTGGACATCACCACCGGGCCCAACCCGTGCAGCACGGCGGTGGCCACCGCGATCAGCGAGTTGATCGCCGTGACCGGAATGTGCCCGTTCAGGGCCCCGGCCTTGTTGAGGTCGAACAACACCGGGTCGATGCGCCGCCGGGCGGTCAGCGGGGTCAGCCCGGACGCCTCGTTCACCGCGACGATCACGTGGTTCGGGTTGACCGAGAACGGCACCGGGTCCAGCTCGGCGCGCCGCAGCGCCTCCAGGCTGACGATCGAGTCCTTGCCGCCACCGACCGCGGAGAGGGGACGACGGTCGGAGTTGTCGTACACCCGGGGCGGCTCCGGTGAGCCCGCCGGCACCTCCGGGCGCAGCTGGAGCACGTGCGGCAGCTGGTTGCGGTACGCGTACTCCGCGAGGCCCTTGGTGTAGATGGCCGTGACGTAGTCGACGACGGCCGCGCCCAGCGGCGCCGGCAGCACGAGCCGGGGCGGCGCGGCGACCTTGTAGTAGCTGACGCCGGCGACGAGGTGCAGCACCTCCAGCACCCGGTTGAGGGTCGCCACCGTCTCGTCCGAGGGCGGCTCCGCCGGCAGCGGAAGGGTGATCACCTCGGTGAACCGCTGCTCACCGGCCGGACCGGTCAGGGTGTAGTCGAACAACACCTCGCCGGTGGCGAAGTCGATCGAGTAGGACGGGAAGGTGAAGGCGTCCATCCGCCGGAGCTGCTCGTTGGGCACACGCCATACTAGGCCCTGGTTCGTCCGGCCGTGTCCGGACCGGGCCCGCCCTGCCGCCGCCGTGACCCCCGAGGAGAGCCCAGTGCGCCTGTCTGACCTGCGCGGACGTACCGTCGCCGTCTGGGGCACCGGTCGGGAGGGTCGGGCCGCTGTGACCGCGATCGCCGCGCACGGCCCGGCCGACCTGGTCGCCGTCGACGACAGCGCGAACTTCCTGTCGCTGCCGTGGGAAGGCCCGCTGGCCGAGGCCGCGCCGCTGGTGACCGGCGAGGCGGGCTTCGAACGGCTGGCCGCCGCGGACGTGGTGGTCCGCTCCCCGGGCGTGCCCCAGACCCACCCGTGGCTTGTCGAACTGCGCCGACGCGGGGTCATGGTGACCCAGGGGACCGCGCTGTGGATGGCCGACCACGCCGCGCGCACCGTCGGGGTCACCGGCAGCAAGGGCAAGAGCACCACCTCCAGCCTGATCAGCCACCTACTCACCGCGATGGGCCGGCCGAACGTCTTCGGCGGCAACATCGGGGTGCCGACGCTGGACCTGCCGGAGGCGGAGCTGTACGTGCTGGAGCTGTCCAGCTACCAGTGCAGCGACCTCGCCGACTCGCCCCGGGTGGCGGTGGTCACCGCGCTCTTCCCCGAGCACCTGGACGCGCACGGTGGGGAGCGGGAGTACTACCGGGACAAGCTCAACCTGCTCGCCCACGACCCGCAGACGATCGTGGTCAACGGTGGCGACCCGAGGCTCGCCGCCGAGTTGGGGGAGCTGCCGGCGGTCCGGGCGGGTCGTCCCGACACCACCCACGTCGCCACCGGTGCCGACGGCACACCCTGGTTCCACCTCGGTGACCAGCCGCTCTTCCCGCGGGCGGTGCTGCCGCTGGTGGGCCGGCACAACGAGGGCAACCTGTCCGTCGCGCTCGCCGTGCTCGACGCGCTCGGTGTCGACGTGGTGGCCGGCAAGGACCACCTCGCCGTCGCGGTCGCCGAGTTCCAGGGGTTGGCCCACCGGCTCACCGAGATCACCGACC
This sequence comes from Micromonospora sp. B9E7, assembly GCF_039871815.1. Taxonomy (NCBI): domain Bacteria; kingdom Bacillati; phylum Actinomycetota; class Actinomycetes; order Micromonosporales; family Micromonosporaceae; genus Micromonospora; species Micromonospora sp. B9E7. Next base: position 8,188 of record NZ_JBDPLX010000017.1, on the reverse strand, counting down.
CGTCCGGGTTGACCTTCGTCGACGACACCCTGGCCACCAGCCCGTACGCGGCGATGCACGCGATCGACGCGTACGACGGGCGGCCGTTGACGGTGATCGTCGGGGGCAATGATCGCGGGCTGGACTACACGCCGCTGGCCGAGCACCTGGCCGAGCGGGAACTGACCGTGATCGGCATTCCGGACAGCGGCGCGCGCATCGTCGAGGCGCTCGCCGGCCTGCCGAAGGTGCGGACCGAGATGGTCGACGACCTGGTGGACGCGGTACGGCTGTCCCGGGAGGTGACCCCGGTCGGCGGGGTGGTGCTGTTGTCGCCGGCCGCGCCCAGCTATGGCCGGTTCCGCAACTTCGAACACCGCTCCGAGGTCTTCGCCCAGGCCGTCGCCGACACCGCAGGCTGATGCCCGGCGCGGATGCCGCCGGGCGTTGCCGTCAGCGTGGGCGCAGCCCGGCGTGCAGGGCGCGCATCGAGCGGATCGCCGAGCGGATCTCCTGCAGGTAACGGCCCGGGGTGAGGGTCTGCTCGGGTAGGACCGCCAGGTCGGCCGCCGCGGGGTCCACCCCGACCGTGTCGATGTCGCAGCCGTAGGGCAGGGCCAGGGTGCGCAGCGCGTCGCAGTGTTGGAACGGCACGTAGATCGGGGCGGTGACCGTCAGCACCTCGTCGCCGGGAGCGAGTCGGACGTGCCCGGCCCAGAACCGTTGCGTGTCGGCGGTGTGCGCTCGCCGCCGGTCCGGTTCGCTGGACGGCGCGGCCAGCACCCGTACCGGTGGGAGGCCCGCCGGCCGATAGGTCCGCGACGACCAGGAGTGGTGCGGGTGGCCGGCGTCGACGCCGGCCTGCTCCGCCGGCGTGGAGACCCCGAACATCCGCCGGACGGCGGTGTCCAGCACGTCCACCTCGGTGTCGTCGGCCGGCAGGCCCGCGTCGGCCAGGGTCCGGCGTTCCCAGTCCGACAGCGGCCGGAAGCTGCCCAACACGGCGACCTCGCCACTCACCGCCAGGCCGGCGCGGAGCAGGTGCGCGGCGTACCCGACGCGGCGGACGCAGGCGTGCGCCAGGCCGCCGAGGACCACCAGGTGGGCGTAGGCCGGGCGGGCCGGCGGTGCCGGGTGGATCAGCCCGAGCGTGGCAGCCGCGTCGAGGACGAGCGCCGCGGTGGCCGGATCGAGGTCCGGCTCCCGAGCGTCGGGCCGCTCCCGACCGCCCCGGAAATCCCAGTGGTGGGCGGAGAAGTCGTCCAGGAACCGCAGCACCGCGTCGAGGTCACCGGCCGGCCAGTCACCGCCGAAGTGGCGGACCAGGCCGCGCAGCGCGGTGGAGCAGACCCAGGCCCGGACGTCCTGCGTGATCCGCTCGGCGACCGTGCCGGTCGACGGGAACGCGTCCGCTCTCTGCACCTGCCGGATGCTACCGGTGTGGCGGTACGGGCGGTTGTAGCTGGTGTTTACGCTGGCGACAGCGGCTGATTGGAGAGCTTCGATGACCCGTGACGTGGCCCGTCCGCGAAAGCGGGGCGGCACCGCTTCCGGCGGCTTTCTCCGACTGGTGGCGCACACCGACCCGGTGGCGTTGGTCGGCATCACGCTGTCGATCACTCTCAGCATCGCGCTCGACCTCAGCAACGCCGCCTCCGGCGTGGAGTCGCTGCTGGCCGGCCTGATGGGCATCACCATCTCGCTGTTGGTCGACTCGCTGGCCCGCGCGGAGCGCCGGTTTCACCTGCGGACCCTGCTGGACGGTCCGCCCTGGCTCGCGCACACCACGACGGAGCTCGTCGGGGCCATCCGGGACGCGACCGAGCAGCACGCGGGGACCCGGGTCGCGGTGGAGGCACAGCGGCGGTACGAGCAGTTCCGGCTGGAGGCCGAGCAACTCGCGTACGGTCGGATCATCCGGCGGGGCGACGAGGACGAGGACCTGGCCGGCGCGACCCGCACCTGTCTGCACCGGCTGGACGGCCTGACCAACGTGATGCCTCGGGTGAGCGGGGAGCTGAGCTGGTGGCGCAGCGAGATCGGCCGGCGCTACTGGGAGGCAAACGTGGAGGCCCTGCAACGGGGTGTCCAGGTCACCCGGGTCTTCGTCTACGCCAACCTGACCGACGAGCTGTCCGCCCTGGTGGAGAAGCAGCGCGCGGCCGGCGCCCGGGTGGGCCTCCTGCCCCTCGGCGTGGTCAGCCCCCAGCTGCACGTCAATCTGACGCTGTGGGACGGGTCGAGTTGTTGGGAGGCCCACATGACCGCGCACGGTGAGATCGGCGAGAACCAGTTCTCGGTCAACCGGACGGATGTCGCCCGCCTCACCCGCGTGTTCGACCTTTGCGCGAACGCCGCGACCTTCCAGGACTGACGGCCCGGCGGGGCGGAGGCGGTGCGTCATGACGTGGAGTGGGGTCCTGCTGGTGACGGCCCTGGTCTGGGCGGTCAGCCTGATCCGTTCGGTCCGGCTCCGGGCGCTGGTCTACAGCCTGCCGCTGCCGATGACGCTCGCCCTGGTCAGCAGCGGCCACCGGGTGGAGGGCGCGCAGCTGCTCGGCGTGCTCGGGCTCAACCTCTTCTTCGTCACCGTGGCGGTCACCTACCAGCGGCTGCGCTGGCCGATCCTGCTCGCCGACGGCGCGGGGATCGCTGTCTACGTGGTGCTCAGCGCCGGCCTGCTGGCCGTCGAGATTCCGTTCGAGGCGGCCCTCGCCGGCACGCTCGTACTCTGGCTGGCGGCGATGCTGCTGCTGCGCCGTCGCGCACGCGCGCGAACCGTCCGCACCCCCGCCGACGCCCCCGCGGCCGAACCGGTTCTTGGAGACGCCTCCGCCGTCGTCGACACCTCGATCGACGATCGCCGGGACAGGCTGCCGGCACTGCTCAAGTTGGTGGTGATCTTCGTGGGGGCGGTCCTCACCACACTGCTCGGTGCCGTGTTGCGCGGCATGGTGGTGACCTTCCCGTACTCGGGGGTGCTGGTCGCTGTCGAGGCGCGCCGCCAGTTGTTCGAGTTCAGTCGGCACTTCGCCCGCAACAGCCTCGCGCTGGTCGGTTTCCTCACCGCGTACCACTTCCTTCAGGAGGTCTCCTCGGCCCTGGCGCTCGGTGCCGGCTGGGTGGCCTTCGCGGTGGTCGTCGCCGTGCTGCACCTGCCGTCGCGCCCCCTGCCGGGCCGTGTCAACGTCGGGTTCCCCACCCGGACCTGAGCAGTCGCAGCGCACCCGCTCCGGCCGCGTACGCCAGCAGCGCCCCGACCGGTGTGCCGAGCGGTTCCGGGGAATCCTGTGGTGTCGTGCTGTTGAGCAGCAGCGCGGCCACCACGGCGGCGTAGCCGGCGACGGTCGCCGCCGCCTTGGCCGGTGTGCCCCGACCTGCCCGACGAGCGGTACGGTGTCGGCCACTTCGTGCCTCGACCGGCCCGAAGATGGCGACCAGCACCGCCAGGACGGCGGTGAGCAGCAGCAGCCACGGCACTCGCCACGCCCACCAACTGGCCGAGTCGACCACCGGGGTGGGCAGGGTTCCGGTCGCGTCGAGCAATCCGATCAGCAGGATCGCGGCGGTCAGGTGCCAGAGGAAGATGGTCAGCACCACCAGGTTGACCCCGATCACCACCTGCCAGGGGCCGGTGCGGCGCAGCAGCCGCTCGGCCGAGCCGCGGAGCAGCAGGATCACGCCGAGTTGGCCGGCGGCGACGGCCAGCAGCGCGAGGCTGGGTGGCGCCGCGTTGTCGAGCCGTTCGCCGGGCACCTTGAGCATGGCCACCGGCCACGGCCCGAGCACGGTGAGCAGCAGCAGCGCGCCCAGCCCGACGGCCAGGAAGGCCAGGCCGGCCCGGCGGGAGGTGGGCAGTCGTCGTCGGCGTACCGCCGGGCGCTCGGGTCCCGACGGCCCGGCGGCGTCGGCCTCCGCGGATGGTGGCGCGGTCTGACCGGCGGGCGGCGGTGCGGCGTGAGTGTCGTGCCAGGCGAAGCCGAGCTGGTGGACGGCCAGCCAGCCGAAGAGGTAGTTGCCGTAGCTCAGCGGTTCCGGCCCGGTCAGCCGGCCGAGATCGCCGAGGCCGACCAGGGCGACCAGGGCCAGTGGGACCGCCAGGCCGAAGCGGCGGTGCAGCGCGTACATCGGTGGGGTGAGCACGACCACCGCCAGGTAGGCGACCAGGAACCAGAGCGGGATGGTGGCGAACCAGAACACCTCGCGGATCCAGGTCGGGTCGGCGCCGCGCAGCCAGGCGACCGCCGCTGCGGCGGTGAGCACCAGCAGCAGCATGCTGGTGGGGCGGACCAGTCGGGCGCTGCGGTCGAGCAGCCAGTCGGCGGCGTCGCCGCCGCGCGCCCGCAACCGGGTCAGCGAGGCCGCATTGGCATAGCCCCCCACCAGGAAGAAGACGGGCATCACCTGCGCCAGCCAGGTCAGCGGGTACGCCCAGGGTAGATCACCGAGCGCGGAGTGCCCGGTGGCTCGTCCGTCCGAGTCACGCTCGATGACCGTGACGACCCAGTGTCCGATAATGACCATCGTGATGGCGAGCGCGCGGAGCAGGTCGACGTACCGGTCCCGCCCAGCTGGGGTGCGCTCGGCTAGCTGGCGCAGGCGGCGCATCGCCCCAGGCTAGGCGACTCGACAGTCGCTGGTGGCGATAACGGTTCGACCGTCAGGACTTGAAGTCCGGGCCCGGCTGTCGTAGAAATTCTTCAGCAACAGAGCATGAACTGAAGAGAATCAACGCGCCTCGCGCGGCGGTCGCCTTCCCCCTGACATCGGCGGCCCGCCCGACCCGACCCGAGGAGAACCGATGAACAGGCGTGACATCCTGCGGCGTACCGCTGCCGCCGGCGTGCTGGCCACCCCCGCTGCCGCTCTGCTGGCCGGCTGCGTCACCGGCGGCGGCGGTGACAAGAGCGACGCCGGCACCTACCAGGGCACGAAGAGCGCCGAGAACCCGCTCGGCGTGAAGGAGGACGCCCCACTCGAGGTGGTGATCTTCGGCGGCGGGTTCGGCGAGGAGTACGCCAAGGCCCACGAGGCCATGTACACCGAGAGGTACCCGAAGGCGAAGGTCAAGCACTCCGTCACGCAGGAGATCAGCAAGACCCTCCAGCCGCGCTTCGTCGACGGCACCCCACCGGACGTGGTCAACAACTCCGGTGCGGGCCAGATCGACTTCAACGGGCTGGTCAGCCAGAACGCCGTCGCCGACCTCGGTGAGCTGCTCGCCGCGCCGAGCCTCGACGTCCCCGGCAAGACGGTCCGGGACACCCTGCTGCCCGGCGCGGTCGAGGTCGGCTCGTACGACGGCAGGTTCCTGGTCCTCAACTACACGTACACCGCCTACGGCATCTGGCACTCCAGCAAGCTGTTCACCGACCGCTCCTGGGAGTACGCGAAGACCTGGGACCAGCACATCGCGCTCTGCAAGGAGATCAAGGCCGCCGGCATCGCCCCGTGGACGTACGCCGGCCTGCACCCGCGCTACATGAGCTGGCCGGTGATCGCCACCGCGATCAAGCTCGGCGGCCCGTCGGTGGCGACCGCCATCGACAACCTGGAACCGAACGCCTGGAAGTCCGAATCGATGCGGACCGCCGCCGACGCCTGGTACCAGATCGTCAAGGACAGATACATCCTGGACGGCTCGTCCGGTCTGGATCACAAGCAGTCACAGACCGCCTGGTGCCAGGGCAAGGCCGCCTTCATCTCCTGCGGCTCCTGGTTGGAGAGCGAGCAGAAGGACGTCACCCCGGCCGGGTTCAACATGACCATCGCGCCGACGCCGAGCCTGGGCAGCGGCGACAAGCTGCCGTTCGAGGCGCTCCGGGGCACCGCCGGTGAACCGTTCATGGTGCCCGCCAAGGCCCGCAACCTCGCCGGCGGCCTGGAGTACTTCCGGACGATGCTCTCCAAGAAGGGCGCGCAGGACTTCACGAAGAAGGTCGCCAGCCTCACCGTGGTCGCCGGGGCCACCGAGGGCGTCGAGTTGCCGTACGGGCTGAACAGCGTGGTCAAGGCCCTCGACGCGTCCGGCGCCAACGGCTTCAACTGGGTCTACAACAACTACTACCGCAAGTTGGAGCGCAACCTCGTCGACGCCGCGTGCGGCGAGTTCTTCAGCGGCCGGACGAGCCCCGCGGAATTCCTCGACCAGTGTCAGAAGGGCGCCGACTCGATCGCCCAGGACAGCTCGATCAAGAAGTACAAGCGAGCGGCCTGACGGCCCGGCCGGCCGGTGGGGGATAGGTCCGCCCCACCGGCCGTGCCCCAACGGAAGAGGTCCTCCTCGTGAGACATGGCAAGTGGCCGCTGATCGTCGTGTTCCTGGTGCCGCCGGTACTGCTGTACGTGTTCTTCGTCGTCTCGCCGTACCTGCAGGCGTTCCAGATCTCCACCACCGACTGGCTCGGCTACTCCGCCGACGCCAACCCGGTCGGTCTGGCGAACTTCAAGACGCTGTGGCACGACGACTACGTGTGGAACGCGCTGAAGAACAACGCGATCCTGCTGGGCCTGGTGCCGGTGCTGACCATCGTGCTCGGGCTCTTCTTCGCCAGCATGCTCGCCCTCGGTGGGCGCAAGGGCCGCGCCGGCGTGACCGGGGTACGCGGCGGGGCGCTCTACCGCACGGTGTACTTCTTCCCGCAGGTGCTCTCGGTGGTGATCATCGCGCTGCTCTGGAAAGAGGTGTACCACCCCAACCAGGGTCTGCTCAGCGGCATCGTGCGCGCGGTCGGGCTACCCGCGCCGACCTGGCTCGGCGACCCGGCGACCGCGTTCTGGTGCGTCCTGGCGGTGATGGTCTGGAGCAACGTCGGCTTCTACGTGGTGCTGTTCGGTGCCGCCATGTCGGCCGTGCCGAAGGAGATCTACGAAGCGGTGCTGCTCGACGGCGCGTCCCGGTTCACCACGCTGCGCCGGGTCACGCTGCCGCTGCTCTGGGACACCATCCAGGTCGCCTGGGTCTACCTGGCCATCTTCGCCCTGGACGGGTTCATCCTCGTGCAGTTGATGACCAATGGAGGCCCGAACTTCTCCACCGACGTCATCGGCGTACGGATGTACGACACCGCCTTCGGCAGCGAGACCAAGTTCGGCTACGCCTCGGCGATCGGCGTGGTGATGTTCTTCCTGACCCTCACGGTGGCAGTGCTGTCGCTGCGGGTCGGCCGGCGCGATCGGATCGAGTACTCGTGACCACTCTGGATCAGTCCACCAGCCCCGCGCCGACGTCGACCGCCGGTCGGGACCGCCCGGTGCGCCGGGAACTCGGCTTCGGAAACACCCTCTCGCACGGCTTCCTGCTGCTCTGGGGCCTGCTCACCGTGCTCCCGCTGCTGTGGATGTTCGTCAGCTCGTTCAAGACGAACGGTGAGATCCTGGCCGACCCCTGGGGGCTCCCCGGGGCGCTGCACTGGGACAACTGGGCGCGGGCCTGGACGGGCGCGCACATCGGCCGGTACTTCCTCAACAGCCTGGTGGTGGTGACCGGCTCGGTCGCACTCACCATGCTGATGGGCGCGACCGCCGCGTACGTCTTCGCCCGCTACGAGTTCCGCGGCCGTCAGGTCGTCTACTACCTGTTCGTCGGCGGCCTGATGTTCCCGGTGTTCCTCGCCCTGGTGCCGCTCTTCTTCGTGGTCCGCGACGCCGGCCTCTTCGGCACCTGGAAAGGGCTGATCCTGGTGTACGCGGCCTACTCGCTGCCCTTCACGGTGTTCTTCCTGACCGCGTTCTTCCGGACCCTGCCGACTGCGGTGGCAGAGGCCGCGATGGTCGACGGCTGCGGGCACTTCCGGCTCTTCTTCCGGGTGATGCTGCCGATGGCGCGTCCGGGATTGATCAGCGTCGCGATCTTCAACTTCCTCAGCCACTGGAACCAGTTCCTGCTGCCGCAGGTGCTGATGCAGGGCGACGACTCCAAGTGGATGCTGGCGCAGGGGCTCTTCGCGCTCTCGGTGAGCCAGGGCTACGCCGGCGACTACGCGCGGCTCTTCGCCGGGCTGAGCATCGCGGTGCTGCCGGTGCTCGCCGTGTACGTGGCGTTCCAGCGCCAGGTGCAGACAGGCCTCACGGCAGGGCAGCTCAAGTAACCCCGACCAGTCCCGCCGTCGATCACCACACCCCACCACCACGCGCCGCCGACCGGACCTCCGCACCTTCCCCGTCCCACCCACCCTGACCCCCGTCCCGCCCGAGCACGTCCCACCCC